>DATNDS010000137.1:0-24058 GCA_035553215.1 Gemmatimonadaceae bacterium | reverse complement strand
ATTCCCGATTGCCGATTCCCCAAATCCCGATTCCCGATTCCCGATTCCCGATTCCCATGCATGGTCTCAAAGGTGAACGCGTCCTCATGCGCATCCACATCGGAGAGCGCGACAAGTATCACGGCAAGCCGTTGTATCAGGCCATCGTCGAGATGCTCCGGGCGCGCCACTACGCCGGCGCCACGGTGTTCCGCGCGATCATGGGATTTGGCGCGAGCGCGCACCTGCGCACGGATCGCGTCGAAACGCTCTCGCTCGATCTGCCGGTGATCGTGGAATGCGTGGAGACGGAGGAGCAGATCGAGGCGATTCTCCCGGAGCTCGATGCGATGATCGGAGGCGGGCTGATCACGCTCGAGCGGGCCAGAGTCATCATGTATCGTCCCGATCTTCCGCCCGAACGCCGGTCGGGGAGCTGGCCGGTGGACGTCAGCGGCAAGTGGAAGTCGTAGTGCAATCGGCGTCGGGCGCGCCTCTCCTTGACCATCGCGCGCGTCACTCGTCATCTTGCGAACGGACGACAATCAACGGGCGATGGAGTTCGCCATGAACCGCTGCGAACCGGCAGCTGATGACTCCTGCGTGGCACCGCGCGCAGGGGTCTTTTTGTGTCCCGTGCGCACGTTCACCGACCTTTTCACCAGCGCACTCTCATGGTGTGGTTCATCGCGGTTGGCAGCGCCGCCGGCGGCGCCCTTCGATACCTGCTCGGACTGTTCATTCAGCAGCGCCTGGGCGGGACGTTTCCCCTCGGAACGCTGGTCATCAACGTCTCGGGCTCGTTGCTGCTCGGATTCCTGCTGCACTATGCGCTGGCCACTCCTGCCATCAGTCCGGAGCTGCGCGGCCTGCTCACCTCCGGCTTTTGCGGCGGCTACACCACGTTCTCCACGTTCAGTTACGAGTCGCTGAGCATGCTGGAGGAGGGCGACTATCGCCACGCCGCGCTCTATATCGCGCTGAGCATTCTGGTCTCGCTCGCCGGCGTGTATCTGGGCATTACGCTGGCGCGTGAAACGCTCGCCCTGCGAGAGCGCATGTGATGGTGCCTGCACCGCTCCAGCGAGCGGTGCCAGCCGACTTCACCTCAACCTTCACGTAGCATGGCTGTCACGCCCAACATTCCCAGATGACCATTCGTTCCGGGTCCCCAGTGCCAGCCGCGAGCGGAGCCGCGCGCCGCACGCTCTCGCAGGGCAGCGCCATCCGCTTCGTCATCTTCCTGGGCCTGGTGAGCCTCTTCGCCGACATGACGTACGAAGGCGGACGCAGCATCACCGGACCATACCTCGAACTGCTCGGCGCGAGCGCAACGGTCGTCGGCGTCGTCGCGGGGATTGGTGAACTGCTCGGCTACGGCCTGCGCCTGGCGTCGGGGTACCTGAGCGACAGGACCGGCCGCTACTGGACCATTACGATCGTGGGCTACGCGATCAACGTGCTCGCCATTCCGGCGCTTGCCCTCACCGGCAACTGGCCGGCCGCGGTGGCGCTGATGATGCTCGAGCGTACGGGCAAGGCAGTCCGCAAACCTGCGCGCGATGCGATGCTCGCCCACGCGTCGAGCGAGATGGGACGCGGCTGGGGCTTCGGACTGCACGAAGCCATGGACCAGACGGGGGCGCTCATTGGCCCGCTCATCGTGGCGCTGGTACTGCATGCACGCGGCGGCCAGTATCGCGTGGCGTTCGCCGTGCTGATCGTGCCGGCGCTGCTCGCGGTGACCGTGCTGCTGATGGCTCGCGCGCAATATCCACGGCCGGCCGATCTCGAAGTGAAACACGCCGAGTTCCAGACCAGAGGCGTTCCGCACACCTTCTGGATGTACGCGGTGGGAAGCGCCCTCATTGCCGCCGGGTACGCCGATTTTCCCCTCATCGCGTATCACTTTGCCAAGGCGTCCATCGTGACGCCGGCGGGGATTCCGATTCTCTATGCGGTTGCCATGGGCACAGCCGGCATTACGGCGCTCGCGGCGGGACGATTGTTCGACCGCGTCGGTCTCCCCGTCCTGATTGGCGCGGCCGCGCTCGCGGCGGCATTCGCGCCGCTCGTTTTCCTGGGCGGCGTCACCCTCGCCGTGGCCGGTATGGTGCTCTGGGGGATCGGCATGGGCGTGCAGGACTCGATTCTGCGGGCCGCGCTCGCCGCCATGGTTGCCGCAGATCGCCGCGCGGCCGCATACGGTGTCTTCGATACGGTCTTCGGCGGCGCGTGGTTTGTGGGCAGCGCCCTCATGGGCGTACTCTACGACCGCTCGCGTCTTGCGCTCGTCGCATTTTCCGTCGTCGCGCAACTCGCCGCACTTCCCGTTCTGTTCCTTGTCGCGCGGCAGATGCGTCGCACGAGTTCGCCGGGCAGCCGGTAAGAACGCTCAGCCTCCCGCAAGCAGTCTCGCGATAGCCGTGAATTCCGCGTGCAGTTCGTCCATTGCGGGGTCCACGACACTCGCCGCTGCCGGGTTCACCGCTCCGTAGCCCCGCAGCATGGTCGCGTAGCTGTCCTCGATGCGGAGCAGCTCGGCGGTGACGATGGCCCGGATGGCCCGCTTGCGCGATGCTTCTCGAGGCTCGATTCCGAGACGCCTGCCGATTACGCGAACTTTCTCACGCACGATCGCGAGGCGCGCCTGCAGCGGGTCAACCGCGCCGGGAGGCAAATCGTCGGCCCAGCGTGTCAGCTCTCGTGCGGGCTCCGACTCAGTGCGGGCAAGGCGCTCCATCTCGGCCAGCGAGTCCTCCATCATGGCGAGCAGCACGGCGAAGTGATTGCGCTGCGGCTTGTTGAGAAGGGCCATGTGGGGCATGGGGGACAAGATAAGACCACGGACCCAACGCGGTGAGCGTGAGGCAGCGAGGCGTGCACCAATATTGCCCAGCTCAGCGGCCCGTGAGTCATCTGACCCTCGCACGCTGCCCAAGGCCTCCGCACTCTGATGTGCTGCGCTCACGCGCAACATCTCGTCGCGTGGTTGCGACATCAGACCGCAACCGCCGGAAACGATCGTGCGACCTGAAACGCATGAAGTGCCCTATTCGCAAGGAGATGATTAGTCTTGGCTCATGAACTTTCCATCTCTTCAAAATCTGCACTGCGGCACGATTAGTGAGTTGGAGGGTGAGAAGCTGTCGCATTGTTCTTTGCCCGCGCGGGACTCCGGTCCTGTCGGGCGCCGGTTCAGTTCGCGAGGTGCGTGATGCTCCCAACTCCAAGAAAGGACGTGATTTTCAAGCGGTTGCGCGATGGGGCGGTGGTCTACCATTGCGCTGACGAGATCTACTTCGGGCTGAACGCCGAAGGCGCTCGCCTGTGGGAACTGTTGCCGCCCAACTCGGCCACGTTCGAGGAAATCGTTGACCGCATGGCCGCCGAGCATCCGGAAATGGATCCCGCGCTCATTCGCTCGGATGCCGAGGAACTGTTCGAGGCGCTCGAGAAGTTCGGTTTGATCACGACGCCGCCGGCCCGCGCAGCGTGAGCGCACTGCTGGGCGTGTTCGGCGCACCCGGGGCCGCGGCGGATCCGCGGCAGGCGGCCCGCATGCTTGGCGCCATGGCGTCGCGCGGTGCCGACTGCTCGGCGGTTCGCCGTATCGGGACCGTGGTGCTCGCCGCGGCGCGACATGCCTGGGAGCTTGATGCGGCGCTCTCCGGTTCCGTGACCGTCGTTCAGCAGGACGATGTCGCCGTCGCCGCCGACGCCTCGCTCTTCTATCGCACCGATCTCGTTCGCAAGCTGCGCGAGCGCGGCGTCCGCCCTCTGGGAGATTCGCCGAGTCAGCTCATTCTGTCGGCATATCTGGCGTGGGGAGTGGATTGCGCGCGGGAGCTCGAAGGGGACTTCGCCTTCGTTGTCTGGGACGCGCGAACGCGTTCGGTCTTCGCTGCCCGTGACTTCACCGGAAAGCGTCCGCTGTTCTACGCGCAGGTGGGCGACGGCCTGCTGGTCGCATCCTCCATCGTGGCTCTGGAAGCGCACCCGGAGTGTCCCAGGGAGCTGGATCTGGCCGTGCTCGCGGAAGAGGTTGGCGCGCTCACCGGCTCGGAGACGGACACGTGCTGGAAGGGAATCCAGCGGCTGGCGCCGGGGCACTCATTGCGGTGGCGGGCCGGAGAGCCGGTGCACACCGCGGCGTGGTGGCCGGTGCCTGAGTTCTCCGATAGCGGCGGCGCGTCCTTTGATGACGCGGCGGCCGAGCTGCGTACCTTGCTGCTGGCGGCAATGAACGAACGGATGGCGGCCACGGGTCCCACGGCGCTCTGTCTGAGCGGCGGGTGGGACTCGCCGTCGCTCTTTGGCGTGGGGCGGGAATTGCTGCGCTCCGCCGGCGACACGACGCGCCGACTGGAGCCCATCTCCATCAGCTTTCCGCCGGGCGATCCAGGGCGCGAAGATGATGTGATCTCGAGCATTGTCGCGTATTGGAAGGCGGACACCGCGTGGCTGCGGTCGGACGACATTCCTCCGCTCGATGATCTTCTCGAACGCGCCTCGCGTCGGGAGGAACCCTTTCCGCACCCGTTCGAACTGATGAACCGCGCACTGGCGCGCACGGGTCGCTCGCTGGGCAGCCGGATCGTGCTGGACGGCAATGGCGGTGATCAGCTCTTCCAGGTGTCCACGGCCTATCTGACCGATTTGTTCAGCTCCGGCAAATGGCCCAGCCTGGCACGGGAGTGGCAGGCTATGGGAGGTGGGGGATGGCGGAGTCTGCTTGGTCAGACCGTGCTGCCATCTTTGCCACCAGGGGTCCTGCACCGAATGGCCGGAGTGGGTGGCAAGGCAGTCCGTTCGGCGATGCTGGAGCGCCGGCCTCCACCGTGGATGAGCGAACGGTTCGTGCGTGAACACCGGCTGCTCGAACGTGAACGATCGCACGTGCCCGCGCGTGGAGACCGCAGTCACTCGGCTTACGAGACGGCGTGGCAGCTCACGAGACCGCTTGTTGGTCGCATGACCGCGCTGCTGGGGACGTTCGCAATGGAAGAGGGGGTGGAACACCGATCTCCGTTCACCGACTCGCGCGTGTTGGCATTCGCCGCCTCGCGTCCGGTGACAGACCGGCGCTCCGGCCGGGAAACCAAGCGGCTGCTCCGCCATGCGGTGAAGGGGTTGTTGCCGGAGGCGGTGCTCGCGCCGCGCCCGTATCGCACCGGAAGCCCCATTCGGTATCTCACGAGCGCGATCCAGAGCGCGATGCCGTCGCTGATCGAGCGGACCATGAAGGAGCCGATCCTGGGTGATCTCGGCATTCTGGATCCGAAGGCGTTTCGGCAGTCCTGGGATGACAGTGTAAGGCAGGACGATCAGAACCTGTGCGTGTCGCTCTATCTGACCATGGAAGTCGAACTCTGGTTGCGCGCTCGTGCGGCGCATGATGCTGGTGAAGTACGTCGGTCGCAATCGGCCGGTACACGACTGGCCATTGTCAGTTGAAGCTGTGCGAAGGCGGCGCGGCCACGAGGGTCGCGTCACCACCGGGTACCGTATCGCCCGGGATTTTAACAAGGAGGGCCTTTGATGTATTCAGCACCTCGCGTGGAGCGCTTCGGAACTCTGCGTGATCTCACGCAGGGCAAAAGCGACCCGGGCTGGGACCTGTCCGTTGGAATTGGCGAGGACGCCAATCAGCCCAGCGGTTGCACCGCCAACGCCGCCCCCGGCTCCGCCGCGGCCTGCATCGGCGGACGCTCCTGACAACTGAAGGTGGCGGAAGATCCAGGATTCGGGTCTTCCGCCACACTCGGTCTCCCTTCTGCATGCCTGACTATTCCGTGTACGGCGGATCTCTGCGTTCGGAGATCCCGTTTTCATTCTTGCCCGTCGCCACAGAAGCCCCGCGCTGGTATTTCCGGCGCGCGCCGGGCGCGGTGCCGCTCCGGGCTGGCGAGGAGCTGGGCGAAGACCGCGTCGATGGTGCGCTTCACGTGCGCCTCTATCGGAACGAGGAGGGCTTCCGCCTCGTGTACGACGACACCGGCACGTTCGACGTGAACGCGGCCGGCACGCACATTGACTGGTTCGAAGCACCTGGTGCCGTCATGGAGGCCGTGCAGCTCGACGTATTGGGCCGCGTGCTGCCCACCGCCATGTATGCTGCCGGTGCGCTCTGTCTGCATGGCAGCGCTGTGCAACTGGAGAGCGGTGCGGTGGCGTTTCTCGCACCCAAGGGACATGGCAAGTCCACCCTGGCGCACGCCCTGGTGGGTGCGGGCGCACGACTCCTGTCCGATGACGTTGTTCCCATCGATCTCGACGACGCGCCGCGCATGCGCCCTGGCGTCGCGCATGTTCGTCTGCTGCGGGACTCTGCGCGGCACCTGCGCGTCGGCGACGGACATCCCACGGGAGCCGGCGGCAAGCTGGTGATCGGGCCGGGGGACCTGTTCGATGTGGCGAATGCGCCCCTGCCGGTTGCCGCGCTCTACCGGCTGCAGCCCGTGCATGCCGACAGTGCCGGGCAGGCGGCGGCTCGCACGCGCCTGACCGGCGTTGCCGCCGCCATGGCGGTGCTCGCGCAGGTGCGGCTCGCGCGTCTGCTGGGTGGGATCGAGGCGCCGGCGTTGCTCGATCGCGCGTCGTGTCTGGCCGAACGCGTCCCGGTGTTCACACTGAACGTCGCCCGCGATTTTCAGCGACTGCCTGACGTCGTGGCGCAGGTGCTCGACTGGCACGGCGGCGCCCCGGCAAGGCGGGAATTCGTCGCGACGTGACGGTCACCCTCACACGGCCGGGCGCGCCAGCGCAGATTACCCGCGTGAACGACAGCGCCACCATGGTTCGGGTTGACGGCCTGACCAAACGATTTCCGGTCCGACGTGGATGGATGGAGACCATTCGCCATCCCGTTGCGCGCCAACACGCCACCGCGCTCGCCGGCGTGACGTTCACGGTAGAGCGCAGCGAATTCTTTGGCCTGCTCGGTGAGAACGGCGCGGGCAAGACGACACTGTTCAAGATTCTCGCCTCGCTCATCGTGCCGGATGCCGGCACCGTGACCGTGAACGGGCTGGACGTGGTGAAAGACAGCGCGCGCGTGCGCGGCCTCCTCGCGCCGGTCATCGCGGACGAGCGCAGTCTGAACTGGCGATTGTCCGCGCGGGAGAATCTCCGGCTCTTCGCCGCGCTGCACAATCTGCACGGCGCCGCCGGCGAGCAGCGGGTGAATGAACTGATGGAGATCACGGGCATCGCCGACACGGGCAGCAAGATGGTCGGACAGTTCTCCTCGGGCATGAAGCAGCGGCTGCTCATCGCGCGCGCGCTGCTCTCGCGCCCCTCGGTACTCCTGCTGGATGAGCCAACGCGCAGCCTCGACCCGCTTGGCGCACGACGCTTCCGCGAATTTCTTCGCGACGAGATCGTGGCGCGACAGCGGTGCACGGTGCTCATTGCCACCCACCGGGCAGAAGAAGCGCTCGAGTTGTGCGACCGGATCGCGATTCTCGATCGCGGCGTCGTGCGCGCCGTCGGCACGCCGACCGAGCTCGCCAGCCGGATCGTGGGCGAGCGCTACTACCTGTGGACACTGGCGCCATCGCACCCCGCACTGGCCTGTCTCGCCGCGCAGGGCACCGTTACGAACGTCGTGACCGGCGAGCGTGACGAGGATGGGTGGACACGCGTGCAACTGGAGATTCCGGGAGGCCCGCGCACGGCGAGCGACGTGATCGCCGCGCTGGCCGCGGAGCACATGCCCATCGCGTCGTTCGAGCGTGTTCGCCTTCCGCTGGCGGAGCTCATCGAGCGCATCGTGGCCAATCGCGGCACGGTGATGGCCGATGCATAAGATATTCGCCCTGGTGCGGGCGTCGTGGCTGGTGGGCGCGAGCTATCGCATGGCGATCATCACGTCGTTCGGGTCGCTCATCGTAACCGTCGTGCCTGTGTTCTACATCGCGCGTGCGCTGCAGCCCATGATGGGCAAGGTGGTGCAGGGGCAGGGCGGGGATTTCTTCGGCTTCGTGCTGGTGGGCATGGTCGCGTTCATGTTCATCGGCATTGCGGTCGGCACGTTGCCTGGCATCATCAGCGGCAGCGTGAGCTCGGGCACGCTGGAGGCGTATCTCACCACGCCGTCGTCGCTGCCCACGGTACTCGCGGGACTCATGTCGTACGACTTTCTCTGGTCATTCGCGCGGGCGGTCGTGCTGGTCATCACCGGCGCGATACTTGGCGCGCACATCGCGTGGGGCAAGTCGCTCCTGGCCATTGGCATCCTCGCGCTCATCGTGCTCTCGTATCTGCCGTTCGGCATTCTGGGTGCGTCGCTGATGCTCTGGTTCCGCACCACGGGGCCGCTCCCCAAGGCGGTGATCGGGCTCTCGGGCTTTCTGGGTGGCGTGTACTATCCGACGCACGTGATCCCGTCGTGGCTGCATTCGGTGTCGTCGGCGATCCCGCTCACATATGGTCTGCGGGCGCTGCGCCGCGTGATGCTCGAGGGGAAGCCCTTGAGTGCGGTGGCGCCGGACCTCGGCATCCTGATGCTCTTCATTGTGGGATTGTGCGCGCTCAGCGTGCTGGCGTTTTCGCGCGCACTGCACGACGCCAAGCGGACAGGGTCGCTGGCGCAGTACTAGGGGGGGCGCGCGATCTGCCACGTCGCGAACTGCGTCACACAGCTACCTGGCAGCCGCACTGCCAAACACAAGCGAGACGCTCGATCGTCGCGCTCAACTTGTGCTCGAGGTTCGCTACGCCGTCCGCAACGATTTGTCAGGACTCGCGCGGCGAGGAGATCGTGAACCGGAACCCGTCAGGGTCGCGGAGCCGGAAGGCGCGCTTTCCCGCCACGGCGATCGGCTCCGTCTCGAGCACGCCTCCGCGCACCTTGATCCGCGCGGCGAGCTCGTCGATGTCCTGGGCCGTCGATACCTGCAGCGAGAAGCCCTCGCCTTTGGCCCGGTCGAGTCCCTTCGCGCCGTCGTCCTGCACAAGCAGGATCTCCACACCCCCGGCGTTGAGAGCGATCGCTATCAGCCGCTCGTCGCGACGGTACTCCCGGGCAACGGCGAAGCCCACCACGTCGCGATACCACGCCACGCTCGCCGAGAGGTCGCGGACAGTCAGCGAGGCTTCGAGGCTCCGGGCGACGAGAACGTCGGTGGGAACAGCCGGTGGGGGAGAACCACTGGGCATGAGAGGATTCCTTGCAGCCGAGTTGTTGCGACCTGGGGTCGTGGGCGAGATCTAATCGTGTATTTCTGCACAGCGTAGCTCAACTCCCCGCCGTCGAACGCCTTCGCGGCTGGCGACGCGCTCCCGGCTGTGGAGCGTGTCCGAAATCCAGCCTGCCGCGTTACTCCCTACCTCGCCGTCACCGGCTCCTGCCGTGCACCGTGGCACACAACACAGCGGACGCTCCCGTGGCGTAGCACCGGGCGACAGGGCGCGCATGGACCGGATCACTCCCGCCGTCGCGCGAGGCGAGCTGCACGACGCGCGACGAATTGAATCGCGTCCAGCGCGCGACTTCGCCGCGCACGTCAATGTGCGCGAACGGTCCGCTGGGGCCCATGGCGTCGTACAGACCAAGGCCGCCCGAGAGTTCCGGGTGCGCATGTTCCACGCGCTCCACTGATTCCTCGATCACGCGCACGTCGCGCGCGTCCACCCGGCCGTCGTGATTCAGGTCATCCATGCGCCCATCGTGGTTGGCGTCGATGATGATGTCCGCCGCGTCGCCATACTGGTGCCGGCTCTCACGCGCCCGGCCGCTCGCGTCGCCCAGCGCGAAGTTGTACGATGGCGTGCGGAACCCCGACAGCACCACCACGTGCGATGTGGGCACGCCGCGCCGCGCGAGGTCCTGCAGCACGAGTTCCAGCTTGTCGAGCAGCGCGGCGCGCAACACGACGTACTTGGGCCACACGCCGGGCTGGTCATGCGTGAGGAAGTCGCGTAGTGTGAAATGCGCCGAGATTCGCGTGTCCTCGTTGGCCGGCGTGACCTCCACGAAGCCCAGCGGGTTGGCGTACGCCGCGGAGCGCACCGTGTGCAATTCCGCCGGCCAGTAGCCCATCTGGTAGCGTCCAACGAACGAGCCGAGTTTCCGGGAGAAGTCGATGCGCTGGATAACGGAAAACGGGACGCCGTCCACACCTCCAGGCACCGCGAGCACACCGTCGTGTGCTGCGCTGGCGGCGCCCGGCAGTTCCACGAAGTCGCCGGCGCCCACAAAGCTGGCGCGCAGGGCACCACTCAGGCCGAGCGCGGTGTCCCCGAGCGCGAGAACCGGAGCCGGTTCGGCGGACGGCGGTTGCAGTTCGGCGCCGGTGGCCGGCACGCGCCAGCGCAGGACTTGCGCCGCATCGGCGGCGCGGGCGCGCGCGACGGATGCCGCCAAGACAGAAGCGACCCCAACGGTGAGCGCCGTAGTGGCGCACCAGCGAAACGGCAGACGGGAGATCACATTGCATGGACGCACCGGCTGAAACCCGGGTCACCGCGCCATCGTACGGCGGCATGAGGAGGTGGAACATGATCGGACTGCTCGGACTGGCGGCCACTGTTGCCGCGATCATTCTGGGGTATGCGAATGCGCGGCGCTTCGTTCGCACGCGCCTTCGTTACGTGGATGCGATACAACGCAAGCTCGCGCCGTGGGCCGCGGGAGCTGCCGCAGCGGTGGTCGTGACCCCGCTGGCCTGGTTGCTGCCTGCCGTGGGCATTGGCTCGGTTGTGCTGTTTGGAGTCGCCATTGGAACTGGCGTCGCCCATGGTGCGCGCGACGTTCGCCGCGCCGAGACCGGGCTGCTCCGGCCGTGATGGCGAGAGCAAGTCAAATGAAGTAACTGTCCCCCGGGATGGCGACGATCGCCGCCATTCCGGGGGACTTGCCTATTGCGTGCCGGCTTTTGGCGCGTACTTTTGCCGTCGCGGCCTCTCGCAACGCTCTCATGCGGGCCGCGATCCCACCCTCGCAGGAGGAATCTGCCATCCACCCTTGTATGCGCGGCACCATCCGAATCACCCTAACCCACAGCACGAACCCGTCCTGCCGCAATTTCGTTCGCGGTAGCCTGCTCCGTCGTATTGACTGGAGCCCGGCCAACCGCGCGACACCGTGCAGCATCCGCCTTCCGACATTATCAGGAGGACTGTAATGCCATTGACCGTTGGCGCACCGAACCGGACATCACTATTCCGTGTTCGGACGCGCGGCAAGCCGCAAATTCTGCTGCGTGCCCTGTTCATCGCGGGCGCCGCGAGCGTGATGCTCACGGCCGCCGCCGCGGCACAGGGTGTCGTGGCTGGCACTGTCACCGATGCCGACTCGCATCAGCCCGTGGTCGGCGCACAGGTGAGCATTCCCAATACGACGCTCGGCAGTCTGACGGATGAACATGGGCATTTCCACATCGGAAGCGTCCGGGGGACGACGACCCAACTGATTGCCCGGCGCATCGGCTATGAGTCGCTGATGCGGAGCGTCACGGTGGGCGACACGACCATCAGCCTCGTGCTCACCTCGCGTCCCATGAGCCTCAGCGAAGTGGTCGTGACGGGAACGCCGGGCGGCGCGACGAAGCGCGAGATCGGCAACGCGGTGACGACGGTGGACGCCGCCGCCATCACGAAGATTGCGCCGGTGCAGAGTTTCCAGCAGCTCATCGCCGGACGCGCGCCGAACGTGACGATCATGCCGGGAACCGGCGAGATCGGTTCCGGTGCCAAGATCCGCGTCCGCGGCACATCGAGCCTGGGCCTGGGTCAGGTGCCGCTCATGTACGCCGACGGCGTGCGTATGGACAACGACCAGTCGACCGGGCCGGAAAACCAGGCGTTCGGCGCCCAGACGATCTCGCGCTGGAACGACATTGATCCCGAAGACATCGAACGCGTCGAGATCATCAAGGGTCCCTCCGCCGCGACGCTCTATGGTACCGAAGCGTCCAATGGCGTGCTGCAGATCCTCACCAAGACGGGCCAGTCCGGCCCCACCCAGTACAGCTTCAGCGTGCAGCAGGGCGCGAACTGGTTCATGAATCCGCAGGGCCGGTTCCCGACGAACTACGACCTCGTGGATGGGAACATCGAGTCCATCGATTATGCGCAGCTCAATCAGGCGTACAAGAACAAGACGGGTGACAACATCTTCAACAACGGCTGGGATCAGAAGTATCATCTCGGCATCTCGGGCGGTAGCGACAAGATGCAGTACTACTTCGCCGGCGTCCGTGAACTGAACAATGGTGTGGAACCGTCGAACTGGCTCGATCGGACCAGCGGCCGCGCCAACGTCACCGCTACACCCTCCGACAAGTTCAAGGTCTCCGCGCACCTGAGCTACATCACGGGACGCACGCACGTCTCGCCGGAAGCCGGATACGGCGGTCGCATGTGGACCACCTACCTTATGGATCCGGCAACGGTCTCCGATCCCAACTACATCGGCTTCGGCAGCAACCTGCCGTACCAGTACGACCAGGTCTATGACATGTACCAGGACATCAACCGGTTTACCGGCAGTGTCCAGATCACGAACGATCCCTGGTCATGGTTCTCGCACCGGCTCACGATTGGCGCGGATCAGGTGAACTCCATGGACGTCGAAGGTGCGAACCGCGTGGACTCGCTCGTGAACGCGGTGGGGTCCGATGCGCTGGGCTATCGCTTTCAGACGAACAACACCGATGCCTTCCGCACGTTCGACTACTCCGCAACGGCCAAGTTCAACGCCACGAAGGAGCTGAACTTCGCGACGTCGGTGGGCGCACAGTACTACACCAAGCGGTATGAATACGTAATGGGCGGCGGCTACATCTTTGCGGCGCAGGGGCTGCAGTCTGTCGGCTCGCTCACGCAGGGACTCACGCAAGGGCAGGACGTGACGGAGAACCGCACGCTCGGTTACTACGCGCAGGAGCAGATCGCGTGGAAGGACCGGCGCTATTTCACCCTGGCCCTGCGGTCGGACAAGAACAGCGCGTTTGGCGTGAACTACGGTCGCGCGTACTATCCGAAGGCCAGCGTCTCCTGGGTGCTGAGCGACGAGCCGTTCTGGCATGCGTCGTGGATGAATTCGTTCCGCTTCCGCGCGGCGTACGGCGAGACCGGCCAGCAGCCGAACCAGTTCGATGCACTGCGCACATACGCGCCCACGGTTGGCCCTGGCGATCAGCCGGCGCTGACGCCGCTCTCGCTGGGTAATGCGAGCCTGGGCCCGGAGCGCGGGAAGGAATTCGAAACCGGCTTCGAGGCCAGCATGTTCCACGACCGGCTCGGCCTGGAGTTCACGTACTACAACAAGCGCACGACCAATGCGATCCTGGATCGGCAGGTCGCGCCGTCCGTGGGCTTCGCGCTCGACCAGTTCGTGAACGCGGGACAGGTGAGCAACAAGGGTGTGGAAGGGGTGCTCCGCGCCACGCCCGTTCAAGGCGATGTCCTGACCTGGGATGCCAGCTTCAGCATGTCGTACAACAAGAACAACATCGACAACCTGGGAATTCCGGGCGTGGACTTCATCACGCCGGGCACGTACCAGCGTGATCAGGCCGGCTACCCGGTGGGCGCGTGGTTCGAGCGCAAGGTCGTGAGCGCCACGATCGATCCGGACGGCACTGCCAGCAACATCATGTGCGACAACGGCCAGGGCGGTACGGTGGACTGCGCCGACGCGCCGAAGGTCTATCTGGGCAACAGCATTCCGAGCACGGAAGGTGCCTTCACCAGCACCATCACGCTCTGGGGCAAGCTCAAGCTGTACGGCCTGGTGGACTTCCAGCTCAATCAGCAGAAGCTGGATGGCAACCGCCGCATCGTGTGCTATTTCGAAATCGGCGGACTCTGCAAGGACATCGTGGACCCGCAGCACGCCGATCCGATCGTGCTCGCGTCCTTCCAGGAAAGCTATCCCGGCTTTCTCATCGTGAATTCCAGCTTCGCGAAGCTGCGCGAGATTTCCGCGTCGTATTCGCTGCCGGAGACGTTTGCGTCACGACTGCATGCGTCGGCAGCCTCCATCACGGTGGCGGGGCGCAATCTGCATACGTGGACGGACTATAAGGGACTCGAGCCCGAGGCGCAGTTCCTGGGCAGCGGGACTCGTGGCTCGGGCAGCTCGTGGGAGCAGACGGCGCTGCCGATTCTCTCCTCGTTCGTTGCCACGCTGAACATCACCTTCTAGACGACCACCACCTCATACCGACGAAACGATATGCCATTCCAGATTCAGCCAGGCGCGGTGCATCGCTCGCGACGGGGAGCCAGGTTCCTCGGGGCCGCGGTGGTGCTTGCCACGCTCATGGCGTGTGACAGTTTGCTCAACGTCTCATCGCCGAGCCGCATTCCGGCGAAGCCCATCGAGACGGCATCGAACTCGGTGCTGCTCGCGAGCGGCGCCGAGGCGGACTTTGACTGTGCGCTCGGGTCGTTCATTGTCGTTGGCGGCGAACTGACGGATGAATTCGAAGACGCCACGGAAACGGCAGCCCGCTGGATCGTTGACAGACGGGCCGTTCCCTCCGATAACGGCGAGCTCTACGCCGCTGACGATTGCGACGGCGGCGGAACCTACATTCCCATTAACCGCGCCCGCGAGTCCGCGGACAATCTCATCCGCATTCTCAGCGCCGCAACCGATGCAGACATGCCCGCCGGCGTGAGCCGGGATTCGCTCATTGGCGTCATGTCGGCGTACGCCGGCTATGCACGTGTCATGCTGGGCGAGATGTTCTGCAGCTCGGTGATCTCGACGCTCAATCCCGACGGCACCATCACCTTCGGGAGCGAGCTGACTCCGGCGCAGATGTTCGCGTCGGCCGATTCGATGTTCACGGCGGCGATTGCCGCGGCGCAGGCAGATGGCGATCAGACGACATTGAACATGGCCTACGTCGGCCGGGCGCGAACGCGGCTCGATCTGGGCGACTACGCCGCGGCTGCCGCGGATGCCGAGCTGGTGCCGGCCTCGTTCAACTTCAAGGTGGACGAGTCCACGATCAACTCACGGCGCACGAACCGGATCTGGGCGGAGAGCAATCTCGGCTCGACGGCGTCGTCCGTGGGGCCGCGCTATCAGAACATGCGCTATCCGGCCACCGCGGGCGGTACGCTCGATCCGCGCGTCAAGGCGGTGCAGCTCAACGCGCCACCACTCAGCAACGGCCTGGTGCAGTGGGCACAGCTCAAGTACGCGGATGGGGCTACCGCCATTCCGGTCGCGCGCGCAGCGGAAGCGCAGCTCATCATTGCGGAAGCCGACGTACGGGGCGGTGACGTGAATGGCGCGATCGGCATCATCAACGATCTGCACGCCGCCGCGGGGCTGCCGGACTATTCAGGCCCCACGGATCAGGCATCGGTCCTCAACGCGGTGATTGACGAACGGAGCCGGGAACTGTTCCTCGAAGGCCAGCGCCTGGGCGACGTGATCCGCAACAACATTCAGCTCGATCCTCCGGAAGGCACGGCATACCGGAACGGCGGTAAATACGGGCCGTCCGGCAACAAGCTCTGCCTCCTGCTCCCTGACAACGAAAGACAGGGGAACCCGAACTTCTGAGGGACGGTGATTGGTAGCTGGTAGCTGGTAGCTGGTAAAGGAATGCAACGGGGCAGCCCATAGGGCTGCCCCGTTGCATTCCTTTACCAGCTACCAGCTACCAGCTACCAGCTACCAGCTACCAGCTACCAGCTACCAGCTACCAGCTACCGCATGTTCCCCTTCATCGCCTCGGCGAATTCGCTCGTTTTGAGCAGCGTCGCGCCGGTCATGGCGCGTTCGAAATCATAGGTGACCCGCTTCTGCGCGATGGTCTTTTCCAGCGAGGCCACGACGAGGTCGGCCGCCTCGCCCCAGCCCATGTAGCGGAACATCATCTCGCCACTCAGGATGAGCGAACCGGGATTCACCTTGTCCTGCCCCGCGTAGCGTGGCGCGGTGCCGTGCGTCGCCTCGAAGATGGCGTGACCGGTGCGGTAGTTGATGTTGGCGCCGGGCGCGATGCCGATGCCGCCGACCTGCGCGGCGAGCGCGTCGGAGATGTAGTCGCCGTTGAGATTGGGCGTGGCGATCACACTGTACTCCGCGGGGCGGAGCAGAATCTGCTGCAGAAAGTTGTCCGCGATCACGTCCTTGATCACCGTGCCGCCGGGGAGCTTGAGCCAGGGGCCGCCATCCAGCTCGGTCGCGCCGTACGCCTCGCGCGCCAGCTCGTAGCCCCAGTCGCGGAAGGCGCCCTCGGTGTACTTCATGATGTTGCCCTTGTGCACCAGCGTCACGCTGGGGCAGTGCTGCGCGATGGCGTAGTCGATCGCCGCAGCCACGAGCCGCTTGGTGCCTTCCTCGGAAATCGGCTTGATGCCGATGCCGCTCGTCTCCGGAAAGCGGATGTTGTGCACGCCCAGCTCGCGCTGCAGAAAGTCGATGAGCTTGCGCGCCTCGGGGCTCTGAGCCTTGTACTCGATGCCGGCGTAAATGTCTTCGGTGTTCTCGCGGAAGATGATCATGTTCACGTGCTGCGGCTCTTTCACGGGGCTCGGCACGCCGGTGAACCAGCGCACGGGTCGGACGCAGGCGTAGAGATCGAGCTGCTGGCGCAGTGTTACGTTGAGCGAGCGAAAGCCGCCGCCCACGGGAGTCGTCAGCGGCCCCTTGATGGCGACGAGGTGGTGTCTGATAGCGGTGAGTGTGTCATCCGGGAGCCAGCTGTTGAGCGTGTTCTTCGCCTTTTCCCCCGCGAGCACCTCGAACCACACGATGCGGCGTGCACCGCCGTATGACTTGCGCACCGCGGCATCAAACACCAATTGTGCGGCACGCCAGATGTCCGGACCAATGCCGTCGCCCTCGATGAACGGGATGATCGGCTCCGCCGGCACCTGGAGCACACCGTCCTTCATGGTGATCGTTTCGCCCCCTGTGGGTGGGGTGAGGTTCCTGTATTCGGGCATGGTGGAGGTCGTCATGGCGATGATCCAATGGAGTCGAGGTGTGTCGCTGGGCGTCGTGGTACGTCTCTCAAAGTTACCCGGACGGAGATGAACGGCAACGGCGGCACCGAGCGCGTGGCACGCGCCATTTACGATGCGTTCGATGCGTATCACGCCGAATTCCGCGCCATCACGCGCCGCGGGAAGGGACGCTTCGAGCGCCGCGACTGGCACGGCATTCTCGATGACTCGCGCGAACGACTGGCCTGCTACACGGCGCATCTGCAGCCGGCGCTGCAGCGCGTGCGCGGCATGCTGGGCGCCGACGCGACCGATGTCCCGACCTGGCAGGAGATCCGCTGGATGCATTCCGCGCTCATCGTGGACCGCGAGGATTACGAGCTGGCGGAGACCTTCTTCAACTCCGTCACGCGACGCATCTTCGCCACGGTGGGCGTGAACGAACGCGTGGAATACGTCCTGTCGGACACCAATCCGGAGGACGATGACGAGAGCGAGTCGCGCGCCTGGCGCACGTATCCCCGCGGGCGGAGCACGGCGGAGCTCGTCTGCCGGGTGCTCACCAGCTGCGCCTGGAGCACGCCGTGGGCGGACCTGGACGGCGACTGCGCGGCGGTGGCGGAACGGATCGACGCGGAAACGCGCCAGGCATGGGGGACGGACGCCTTCGACGGCATCGAGATGCTCGCCTGTCCCTTCGTGCGCAACAAGGCGGCGTACCTCGTGGGCCGCCTCTTCCGCGGCAACCGGATGCTGCCGTTGATGCTGCCGCTGCTCAACGACGCGCGCGGCATTCGCGTGGATGCCGTCCTGCTTTCGTCGAACGAGGTGAGCATCGTCTTCGGCTTCAGCTGGTCGTATTTCCTGGCCGACGTCCAGTGTCCGCGCGCGACGGTGGAATTCCTCGCGACGCTCATGCCGCTCAAGCGGGTGGACGAACTGTACAACGCCATTGGCTACACGAAGCACGGGAAGACGGAGCTCTACCGCACGCTCGTGAAGCATCTTGCGCGGGAGGGCGCACGCTTCGGCTTTGCGCCGGGAGAGCAGGGGCTGGTGATGAGCGTGTTCACGCTGCCCTCGCTGAACGTGGTCTTCAAGATCATCAAGGACACCTTCGGCCACCCCAAACGCACGACGCGCCGCGAGGTGATGGAGCACTATCGCCTCGTGTTCATTCACGACCGCGTGGGCCGGCTGGCGGACGCGCAGGAGTTCGAGCATCTCCAGTTGCCGCGGCGCTGCTTTCCCGACGAGTTGCTGGCGTATCTGGTGGAGGTCGCGCCCAGCGCCGTACGGGTGGAGGGGGAGCACGTGATCGTGCGGCACCTCTACACGGAGCGCCGCGTGACGCCGCTCAACGTCTATCTCCAGCAGGCGGAGGGAGAGCCGGCGGAGGAAGCCATTCTCGACTACGGACTGGCGATCAAGGAGCTGGCCGGCGCGAACATTTTCACGGGCGACATGCTGCTCAAGAATTTCGGCGTGAGCCGGCATGGTCGCGTGATCTTCTACGATTACGACGAACTGTGCCTGCTCACCGACTGCACGGTTCGCCGGTTGCCGCAGGCGGAGAATCCGGTGGACGAGCTCTCGCCCGAACCGTGGTTCGGCGTGGGCGAGCACGACCTCTTTCCCGAGGAGTTCGCTGCGTTTCTGGTCCCGGCGGGGCGGCTGGGTGAAGTATTTCGCGCGCGCCACGGCGACCTGCTCACTGTACAATACTGGACGCGCATGCAGATGCGGCAGCGCGCCGGCGAGATCGCGGATGTCTTTCCCTATCGCGACGCGCGCCGCCTGCACCGTCTGCTCGCGCCGGCCGCGCCGGCCGCGCCATCGGCACCAGACGCGCCGGCCGCGCCGGCCGCGCCCTCGGCTACTGCACCGTCGTTCCCTGCGACAGACGCTTGAGCACCGACGCGACCTGCGAGCGCGTATCCGCATAGCGCAGTGAGTCGCTCAGCGCCTTGAGACGCGGTTCGACGATCGCGGGCGTCACACGCCCGAGCGCGTTCACCACCCAGCCGCGCACGTATGCGTGGTCGTCGTTCAGGTGCTGGCTCAGCGCGTCCAGCGCGCTGGCGTTGTTGTGCGAGGCAAGGGTCGCCAGTGTCATGGCGGCGCGGGGCGTGGTGGCGAGCAGCGCCGTCACGCGGGGAATGAGCGTGGTGTCGGCCGCGCGCGCGATGCCGGCGAGCGCCGCGTTCTGGATCACATCGAGATAGGACGGCGTCGTGAGCCCCGCAGCGAGCAGCGTGCTCCGCCCCGCCGAGTCGAGACGGGCCACCGTGGCCAGCGCCGCCGCCCGTACCTCGTAGCTGGAATCGTGCGCCCACGCGGCGCGCGCCAGCTCCGTGGCGCGATCGCCGCCAACCGTGGCGAGCGCCGTCACTGCCGCGCGGCGCACCGCGGAGGACGTGTCGCGCAGCGCCGCCTCGAGAGCGGGCAGGGCCTGCGGCGCGGAGACATGCGCGAGCGCGTCCACGGCTTCGGCGCGCGTGAGATAGTAGTCCGCGTGTGTCGCCGCGTCGCTGAGCGCCGCGACGGCTTGCGCGTCTCCCCCGCCCGCACGCGCGCGCAGCGCCGTGATGACCCAGGAGCGGTCCCAGAGATCGGGATCGGTCCGCAGCTGGGTGGCGAGCCAGCTCGTGGGCTGTGGGAAGTTCAGTTTCTTGAGAATCGTGTTGCCGTTGTCGAAGATGACCATCGTGGGCGGACCGGAGAGGCCCGCGATCCGGATGGTCTGCTCGCGCGCGTCGAGCTGGGCGTGCTGGATGACGTCGCCGCCCGCCGTCCCCACCCGGATCGTGACGGGCATGCGGAAGATCGTGGGCGTGGCGAAGCGCAACCCGGTGCTGTCCGCCGTGGCCGTGTCCACCTGCGTCTGTTTGACAGCCAGCGTGAGCACGCGCGCCGAAGAATCGTACTCGGCGCTGACATCGAACTCGGGATAGCCGGACTGGTATACCCACTCGTCCCAGAACCAGTCGAGATTCTGGCCGGTGGCGTCGAGCACGGCCTGCCGCAGATCGTCCGACGTGGCGTTGCTCATCTGGTGCCGTTCGAGGTACGTGTGCATGGACGCCCAGAAGGGCTGCTCGCCCAGATAGCGCTCCAGCATGCGCAGCACGAGCGCGCCCTTGGGATAAATGTTGTCTGAGCCAAGCGAGGCGAGCGGCATCCGGTGCCGGCCGTCGATGCTCATGAACTGCTGGTACTCGTCGAGGTAGTAGTCATCGCCGGCGTTACGGCCCAGCGTGGCGTTCCAGTAGGCGCCGGGCATGAACTCGGCGAATCCTTCGTTGAGCCAGGTGTTCGCCCAGTTCTCCGTGGTGGTGTAGTCGCCGAACCACTGGTGGGCGAGCTCGTGCGGGATGAGGATGTAGCTGTACCACGGCCGATCCTGATAGGCGTGGCCGTCTGGGAGCCAGTCCACGAGCGTCGTGGCGCTCACGTTCTCCATGCCACCAAAGAAATCCGCGACGGTGGTCTGGGCGTACTTGGCCCAGGGATACTTCACGCCCGTGAGACGCGAATAGACGTCGATCATGTTCGTCGTCTCGGTGAAGAGCCGGCGGGCCTTGGTGCTGTCGTCGTGATACACGTAGTAATCCACCGGAATGCCGTGCCAACTGTCGTGCAACTCCGCGAGGGGCGCCACGATGAGCGACACGAGATAGGTGGAGGCCGGCTCCGCCTGCGACCAGCGGACGGTGTGCGTGCCGTCCCGGTTCGCGTGATCGGAGAGCTTGCGCCCGTTGGAGACCACGGTGTACTGCCGAGGCACCGTGGCGGAGAGCTCCCAAGTCATCTTGTCGTTGGGGAAGTCGTACGTGGGAAACCAGAAGTGGTTGTCGTGATCCTCCCCCTGGCTCCAGATCTGCTGGGGCCGGTGCGGCCGCCCCTCGGGCTCGATGAAGGTGAGGCCCTGTCCGTTCACCACCTTGCCGCGATAGTCGAGGGTGAAGCGCACCGTGTCGCGGAAGGCGACGGGGTGGGGAAGCCTGACCACGAGCGAATCACCGTGGCGCGCCATGGCGAGCGCGGTGCCCCGCGCGTCGCGAGCGCGGGTGACGCGCAGCAGTGCGCCGGCATCCAGGACGACAGAATCCAGGGCGGGACGCAGCGATACGAGGGTAGTAGCGACCTGCCCCGTGAAGGACGTGGAGTCCCAGTTGAAGTCGCCGATGGCGATGCGCTGGTGCACCAGGTCGTAGTCGTGGGAGCGGGTATAGCGGTCGTTCGCGATGCGCTCGCCATTGGACTGGGCGGCGGCGCCCGCTGCGGAGAGCGCCACGAGGGCGGCGCAGGTGACCGCGGTGAGGGAGGGGAGCGCGGCCCGGGAGAAATGAGGAATTCGCATGGGAGTCAATCTTTGCGCGGTCGCGGTGGAAGGCAATGGCGCTGCCCTTCAATCAGGCGCGGAACGCGATAGCTTTCACTCGTTCGCAGGAACGCACCGCGTGGTGGAACGGCAATCGTGGAGAGGCGACGCATGAGCAACGCAACGGAGATCGCGAAGGAGCAGCTGTCGGCCACCGGCGGCCTGGAGGTTACGGACTCGCGCACGGGCCGGCAGTACGCGATGCCGGTGACGGACGGCGCCGTGCGCGCCATGGACTTCCGCCAGGTGAAAACCAGCGACCAGGATTTCGGGTTGCTGAGCTACGACCCGGCGTTTCTCAACACGGCCGCGTGCCGCAGCACCATCACCTTCATTGACGGTGAGAAGGGGATTCTCCGCTATCGCGGCTACCCCATCGAGCAGCTCGCGGACCGCGCCTCGTTCCTCGAGGTGGCATGGCTGCTGCGCAATGGCGAGCTGCCAAGCCAGCAGCAGTATGACCGGTGGGTGCACGACATCACGTTTCACACGTACGTGCACGAGAACATCAAGAACTTCCTGCAGGGATTCCGCTACGACGCGCATCCCATGTCGATGCTCTGCAGCACGGTCGCGGCGCTGTCGAGTTTCTATCCGAACGCCAAGGACATTCACGATCCCGAGCAGCGCGACCTGTCCATCATCCGGCTGCTCGCGAAGCTCCCCACGCTCGCCGCGTTCATCTACCGGCACGGGAAGGGAATGCCCTTTGTCTATCCCGACAACAACCTGTCGTACGTGGAGAACTTCCTCTCCATGGTGGCGCGCATGGCGGAGCCGCGCTACGAGTCGAAGCCGGTGTTCACGCGGGCCACGGAGGTGCTCTTCATTCTGCACGCGGACCACGAGCAGAACTGCTCGACGACCGCGGTGCGCACGGTGGGATCGGCGCACGCCGATCCGTTCTCGGCCGTCGCCGCGGGCATCGCGGCGCTCTACGGCCCGCTGCATGGCGGGGCGAACGAGGCCGTGCTGCGCATGATCCAGCAGATTGGCAGCGTGAAGAACGTGCCCGCGTTCATCGAGGGCGTGAAGAGCGGGAAGGAGGGACAGCGCCTCATGGGTTTCGGCCACCGCGTGTACAAGAGCTACGATCCCAGGGCGCGCATCGTGAAGCAGCTTGCCGATGATGTGTTCAAGGAAGTGGGCATGGACAAGGACCTCGAGATCGCGCTCGAACTCGAACGGATCGCGCTCAAGGATGACTACTTCGTCTCGCGCAAGCTGTATCCGAACGTGGATTTCTACACGGGGCTGATCTATCGCTCCATGAAGTTCCCCACCGATTTCTTTACCGTCCTGTTCGCGGTGGCGCGCACGGCGGGGTGGCTGGCGCAGTGGGAAGAGATGCTGCTCGACAAGGAACAGAAGATCGCGCGTCCCCGGCAACTGTACGTCGGACACGACGAGCGCCCGTACGTCTCCACGCTGAAAACCCGAACGAAGTAGTTCCTCCTCACACTCTGGAGAGTGTCCGATGCGGGTCACTTCCCCCTGGGCGGCGCTGGCACGCGCCAGCGTCGTCAGCGGCGTTGCACTGCTGATGATGGCGTGCGGCTCCGATTCCACGAATCCCGGCGGTTCCGGGATCACGCAGGATCAGCTCAGCGTGATTGGCGACGGCATCGCGACCGAAGTCGAGGGCTCCGCAAGCCTGATGACGGTGTTCGAGGTGTCGCATCCGAGCGAAGCGGTGCGGCGGGTGCGGGATGCGCTGCCCGGTGCGCCGCTGCTGAGTCTCGCGCGCGTGCTCGGCACCGCGGCACCATCATCGTGCCCGTCGTTCTCGCCGGCGTCGCCCGCGGACGGCGATCACGACGGTGTGCCGGACCAGGCGACGCTCACGTTTTCGCTGCCGGACTGTCAGGCGACGGACCAGACGGGGGACATCCTCAAGATCACGGGGACGATCGCGCTCTCGGATCCGTCGCCATCGGACTCCAGCGTCGCGTCCAACGGCACGGCCACGGACTTCACGATCGACTTCTCGGCGTCCGATGGCACGGAGCTGCTGAACACGTCGCGCGGCGGGGTGTGGACCACGACGCCGGCCGACAACGGGCTGTCACAGAATTATCAGATGCACAGCACCGTGAGCGTGAGCGGCGTGCCCGCGCTGGACATTACCACCGGCTGGACGAGCGTATTCACGCCGCAGGCGGGGAGCGCGGTGTTCATGGGCGCCGAACTGCCGCTTGGCTCGCTGAGCGTGTCCGGCCCCATTTCGGTGAATGACGGGTTGGACGCCTTCACGATGACCATGGAGACGACCGTCCCGCTCCAGTACGACGCGCAGGGCTGCGCCACCAAGACGACGTCGTTCACGGGCGGCGAAGCGCACGCGACGTTCTCCGGCAGCACCAAGGGGTACGTGAAGGTGGTGTGGGCGAACTGTGATCTGCCGACGTATACGTATGTGAGTGAGTAACGGTCGCTGGTGGCTGGTTGCTGGTCGCTGGTTGATGCTGGCTGGGCGGCGGCGGCCGGCGTCGCTCAGCTATCGGTGGTGCACGTGAGGCTCACGGGCGGACGGTTGCTGCAGGCAATGGACTCATCCATGCCGCGGGCCACCGGTCCGCACGCCGTGGCCTGCGCGGAGCGGGCGGCTTCGGCGCGACTGGCGGCTGAGGCGGACGCACAGTTGTGCTGTCCCTGGTAGGCGACGCAGGCGTTGCAGCGGACTTTCTGTGCGCTCAGCGTGGACCAAAGGAGAAAGCCAACGAGCGCGACGACGATGACGAGGGCGATGAGGCGACCGGTTTTCATGTTGGA
>DATNDS010000136.1:0-10981 GCA_035553215.1 Gemmatimonadaceae bacterium | reverse complement strand
CTACCCCCCGATCCCCCATTCCTGCTCGTCCCCGCGCACTCGCTCCTGACGGGCTTCGAGCTGGAACCGCGGGAAGGTGGCGGGGCGGGCGTCGGCGAGCAGCTCGCAGCGCTCGGCGTGGCGCACGATGGCGTCCACGTCGAGTCCCATGTAGCTGGGACGGAAGTGCGCCAGGTGGCGCGTGGCCTTGTGCATCTGCGCGGACACTCCGTGGCGATTCCCGTGCTCGGCGTGCACGTAGCCGCTCGCGAAGAGGATGAGTCCGTGGTAGAACTCGCTTCGTGAGGCACGCCAGGCGTGCTCCAGGGTTTCGTGGCTCTCCCAGTACTGGCCCCGATTGAAGCGGTCCAGAAATTCCGCCAGGGGAGCCGGAAGCGACGGCTGCAGAGTGGAAGTCACGAGCGAGAGCGGATGCGGGACAGTTGGGGTATCGTTGTGTATGATTATCTAGATAGTGCATCGCTCCGAGTAAAGCCAGACGGCGCGTTCGGGCGCGTGCCACATCGTACGGGAGGAGTCGCAATGCGTCTCGTGTTCACTGGAATCGGCTTGCTCGGCCTTGCGGCAGTGGGAACGTCAGCCATGGCGGCGCAGACGGCGACGTTCGCCTATGCGCCGGGCACGCAGCACTATCGGCTCGTCACGGAAGTGCACCGCGAGCAGGCGCAGGGCGGTGGCCGGGCTCCGTTCGAGTTCGATGTGACGACCACGCAGTTCGTGACGATGAATCTGATCCGCCACAGCCCCGACACGCTCGCGCTCCGCATCACGCTCGATTCGGTGGACGTGAAGTCCGCCTTCGACGCGCCGCAGCCGGACACGAAGAAGTTCTTCGGCCAGACCGTGAACGGCCTCGTCTCGCCGCAGGGTCGCGTCTACAGCTTCGACCCGCCGGCCGGCACGACGGACGCCCAGACGGTGGCGCTCTATCGAGCGTTCCGGAATTTCCTGACGGTCTTCCCGGCGAAGCCGCTGGCGGTGGGCACGGCGTGGGAGGACACGGTGACGGATCGGGCGAAGAAGGATGGCTTCAACATTCTGACGCGACAGATCACGTCGTCCAAGGTGACGCGCGACACGACGGTCGCGGGCTCGCACGCCTGGCGTGTGGATCGTCACTCGAGCATCGCGCAGGCGGGAGAGAAGACGGAGAACGGCCAGAAGGTGAAGCTGACGGGCGACGGATCGGTGACGGGATTCCGGCTGGTGAGCGACGCGGGTGTCTTTCTCAGGTCGGAGTCCACGCAGCGGATCGACCTGTCGATGAATCTCGAGGGGACGACCGGTGCGCCGATCAGTCAGACGATCAAGTCGACGGTAGAGAAGATGCGCTGAAGTGGAACACCGGCGCGGATCCGCGCGCGAGGGCCTTGCGTCTTCGGCATTTGTTCGGTATCGTGGCCGGTCGCGAAATTCGCAGCCACGCCACCACCTCACCCGCGAGGAGCAGCCTATGTCCACCAGATTCAAGCCGGAGCCGTATCACACGCTCACGCCAACGCTCACCATCGCGGACGGCGCCGGCGTGGCCGCCCTCGAGTTCTACCAGAAGGCGTTCGATGCGAAGGAGACCACGCGCTTCATGCATCAGGGGAAGCTCGCGCACGCCGAGCTGCAGATCGGCGACTCCGTCGTGATGCTCGGCGAAGAGATGCCCGAGATGGGTTACGTTAGTCCGACCACCCTGGGCGGCACATGCGGAGGATTCATGCTGTACGTGCCCGACGCCGACACGGTGGTGGCTCGGGCGGTTGCGGCCGGCGCCAAGCCGCTCGGCCAGGTACAGGACCAGTTCTACGGGGATCGATCAGGCACCGTACGCGATCCCTTCGGGTACCGCTGGACCATCGCGACGCATAAGGAGGACGTCTCGGAAGCGGAGATGCAGCGTCGCTTCCAGGAGCTCACAGCCGCGCAAACCACTGCCTGATCGTGAGCGACATCAGACGGCACCGCTGCCCGAGGCAGTCTTCGAACTCGGGCACGGTGCCGCGAGGCAAACGACCATGAACGAGAGGCAAACAGATTCCTCCGTGTCTTTGCCGGAAGATCTCCGGGCCCTGCTCCCGAAGCTGGAGAAGTTGTACACCGATATCCATGCGCACCCGGAACTTTCCATGCAGGAAACCCGGACCGCAGGCCTCGCGGCTGAACACCTGCGTACGGCAGGATATGACGTAACGACCGGGATCGGAAAGACGGGTGTCGTTGCCCTTCTGCGCAACGGCCACGGACCCACCGTGATGTTGCGCGCCGACATGGACGCGCTCCCCGTGGAAGAAGCGACCGGCGTGCCGTACGCAAGCACGGTCAAGGCCGTTGACCATGAGGGAAAGACCGTGCCGGTCATGCACGCCTGTGGCCATGACATGCACGTCACCTGGCTGGTGGGCGCAACGACGCTGCTGGCGCAGACCCGCGCGAACTGGCGGGGAACCCTGATGGCAGTGTTCCAGCCGGCGGAAGAGACGGCGGAAGGCGCCCAGGCGATGATCGACGACGGGCTCTTCACGCGCTTTCCGAAACCGGACGTCGTGCTCGGGCAACATGTCATGGTGGGTCCGGCTGGCGCTCTCGGTGGCCGCACCGGGGTGATCACATCGGCCGCCGACAGCCTGCAGATCCGCTTGTTCGGGCGCGGCGCGCATGGGTCGATGCCGCAAGCCAGCATCGATCCCGTGGTGATGGCGGCGGCAACGGTGCTGCGGCTGCAGACCATCGTCGCTCGTGAAGTGGCGCCCACCGAGGCGGCCGTAGTGACGGTCGGCTCGTTGCAGGCCGGGACCAAGGAGAACGTGATTCCTGATGAGGCGGTCATCAAACTCAATGTCCGCACTTTCGACGATGGCGTACGCGCGCGCGTACTTGCCGCAATAACGCGTATCGTCAACGCCGAAGCCGCGGCCTCCGGTGCGCCCAGGGCACCTGAGATTACGCCGCTGGACCGCTATGCCCTGGTGACAAATGATTCAGAAGCGACCGCGCGGGTTCTCGAGGCATTCCGCCGACACTTCCCTGCGGAGCGCATCCGGGAAACCGGGCCTGCGTCCGCGAGTGAGGACTTTGGGTCGTTCGGCGCCGAGTGGCATGCGCCATCGGTATTCTGGTTTGTCGGCGGCACCGACCCGGACATCTACGCGAAAGCGAAGGCCGAAAACCGGCTCAATGAGATTCCCACCAATCATAACCCGCGCTTTCTGCCGGTTCTCCACCCAACGTTGGAGACGGGTGTGGAGGCGATGATGGTTGCTGCCCAGGCGTGGCTGTCGGCGTAATTCGGCGACAGCTTGCAGTCCGCGACGGCTGACTGGAACAACGGAGATCATGCTTCACATTTTGTTGCCCGTGCTGGACCTCGGCGGCACGTTCGTGTTCGCCATCAGCGGTGCAATGGCCGCCGTCAAGCACCGGCTCGATGTGTTCGGGGTGCTGGTGTTGGCGTTCGCCGCGGGGAACGCCGGCGGGATGACGCGTGACCTGCTCATCGGCGCGGTGCCGCCAGCGGCAATTGCCGACTGGAAGTATCTCGGCGTGTCCGTCCTGGCCGGATTGATCACATTTTTCTGGTATCCGGTGACGAGCCGCTTTGGCGACGACGTGTTGTGGTTCGACGCGGTGGGGCTGGCGTTTTTCGCGGTCGCCGGTGCCGAAAAGGCCCTGGTCCATGGCCTCAGTCCGGTCATGGCGGCCTTGCTTGGCATGTTGACCGGTATCGGCGGCGGAATGCTGCGTGACGTGCTGGTGGCCGAGATCCCCGCGGTGCTGCGCTCCGACCTGTATGCGTTGGCGGCGCTTGCCGGTGCGAGCGTCGTCGTGGTGGGTCAGGGATTGCACGCCCCGGCCGTCGCGACCGCGATTGCCGGTGGCGGTCTGTGCTTCGCGCTGCGCTTCATGGCGATCCGTTACGGCTGGCACCTGCCCACGGCCCGGCCTGCGCTGGCACGAGCCGCCGAATCGGATACGCCGGATAGCCCGCGCGACGGCGAACGGCGCTGAGATGAGCGCGTGTGTGGCGTTAGCGGTCCAGGGTTCGCTGATCAGCCTGACCGGCTGACGGAAACCAGTCGAAATTCTCTCTGGCCCTCGATCGTCGCCCGATCATCACTTCCCGCCCTTCTCGTAGGTCCCGATGAGTTCCGCGTGCCCCACCACGTGCCCCTTCATCGCCGCCTCCACCTTCTCCTTGTCAGCGGCGCCCAGGTCGCCGAGTGACGTGTCGAGCGCGTAGAGCTTGAAGAAGTAGCGGTGACGGCCAATGGGCGGGCACGGGCCGCCGTAGCCCGGCTTCTTCCAGCCGTTGCTTCCCTCGCGCGTGCCGGCAGGCAGGCTCTGCGCGGTGGCGCCCTCCGGGAGTGCGTGCGCGCTGGCGGGAATGTCGTAGAGCACCCAGTGCACCCAGGTCATTTTGGGTGCCTTGGGATCGGGCGCGTCGGGGTCATCGGTGATGAGCACGAAGCTCTTCGTGGCGGCCGGCGCGCCGCTCCATGCGAGCGGCGGCGCGGTGCCCGCGCCCTCGCACGTGAAGCGCGATGGAATGGACGCCCCAGCCTGGAACGCGGACGACGTCAGCGTGAATGCCGCACCCTGACTGCTCATCCTACCCCCGGCATCCGCGGATGCGGTGCATGCTCCGGCAATCACCGCAAGCGCCACCGCGACTAGGCGCACATGACGCGGTGACGACGCGGCCTGCCACTGGAACAAGTGCATCATGAGTCATCCCCCAGGGCCGCCGCGATGCGGCTCAGCGCTTCGCGTACACGCTGGTCGCGCCATTCTTCGAGAACGCGATGACGTCATAGCTCTCCTTCGTGCCACCTTCCATGCCAGGCGATCCGGTCACCATTCCCGGCACCGCGAGACCCGCGATCTTCGCGTGCTCACGCAGCATCTTCTGAACCAGATCCGCCGGCACATGTCCTTCCACCACGTACTGGCCCGTCGTCGCCGTATGACAGGACTGCAGTGCCTTGGGCACGCCGAACGTCGCCTTCACCTCACTCAGGTCGTTCATGTCGTGCGTGGTCACGGCAAATCCGTTGGCGCGCATGTACTCCACCCACTTCTTGCAGCAGCCACAACTGGGATCCTTGTAGACCGTGATCGCAGTGGGCGACTCGGCGAACGCCGGCAGCGCTCCGCCCGCCACAGCCACCGCCGCGCCACTCACCGTCAGGCGCAGCCACTCCCGTCTCGAAACCATGTCCTTCCTCCGTGTGATCAAGCCGCGGGCCGCAGTGCCCGCCGTCCCACGATAGGCTCACGCCCCGGGTGCGACAAGGTCCGGCATGGCCGCGTCCGCCGCGGCGCGACTTCACACGCGGGAGTGCGCGCGTATCTTCCCGGCGCGCCGCGCACATCGCGGCGCACCGTCCCGCCTCTCGTTTACCCGCGCACCTCGTCGGATGGTTCAACCGCTCTTCCCATCCCGCCGTCGCGTTCTCGACGTCGAGTCCCACGCCGCATCGCGCTGGGTGGACGTGGTGCTGCTCTGCTTCATTGCGGCGGTTGGCTATGGTGTCGTGCGTGCGGCGGCGCGCTGGTCGGAACCGCTCGCGCCGGGCACGACGATCGATCTGTCGCCATCGCACCTGCCGCTGTACGCCGGACTCTCCACGCTGCGCATGGCGATCGCGTACCTCATCTCGCTGGCGTTCAGTCTGGCCTACGCGCGCATCGCCGTGGCCAACCGCAACGCCGAGCGGGTCATGATTCCCCTGCTCGACATTCTGCAGAGCATTCCGATTCTCTCCTTCATGCCTGGCGTCGTGCTCGGACTCGTGGCGCTCTTTCCGGGACGCACACTGGGGCTCGAGCTCGCGGCCATCCTGCTCATCTTCACGAGCCAGGCATGGAATCTCGCATTCAGCTTTCACCAGTCGTTGCGCACCATCCCGCCGGAGCTCGGGGAGGCCGCCACGATGAGTCGGCTCAGCTTCTGGCGCCGCTTCACCCGGCTGGAGCTTCCCTCGGGCGTGATCGCGCTCATCGCCAACAGCATGATGAGCTGGGCCGGCGGGTGGTTTTTTCTCATGGCGTCGGAGCAGTTCACGATCGGCCCGAAGAGTCTGCGCCTTCCCGGGCTTGGCTCCTACCTCGCGACGGCGGCGGAGCATGACGACGTCCGCGCCATCACACTCGGTCTGCTCACGTTGATTGCGATCATCGTGCTGCTCGACCACGTGCTCTGGCGCCCGCTGGTGGCATGGGCGGACCGCTTCAAACTCGAGCAGTCGTCCGCCGCGGACGTCGCACACTCGACGTTCCTCGACTTCCTGCGCGCGTCGCGGCTCGTTGAGTGGACCGGCGCGCGATTCGTGACGCCGGCATGGCACCGACTCGACGTCGCACTCGCACGCGCCAGCCGGCCACGATTCGCCGTCGCGTTCGACTCGCCTGCGCGATCGCGAGCCATGCGACTGGCGCGTTATGCCGCGCTGGTCGTCGTCATCATGATCGTGTTGTGGGGCGCCTTCGCGGCGACGCGCGAGGTGGCCGGCATTTCGGCGCGCCAGTGGGGCGAGGTCGGCGTGGGTGCCGCCGCCACGTTCCTTCGCACCGCGATTGCCCTCGTGCTGGGCGCGGCGTGGACCATTCCCCTGGGTGTGGCCATCGGTACGAACCCGCGCTGGGCGCGCCGTGTGCAGCCCGTCGTGCAGGTAGTCGCATCGGTGCCCGCCACGGCGGTGTTCCCGGTGCTGCTGCTCGCACTGCTCGCGCTGCCCGGCGGCCTCAACATCGCGGCCGTCGCCCTCATGCTCCTGGGCACGCAGTGGTACGTGCTCTTCAACGTGATTGCGGGCGCCATGTCCATCCCGTCCGAGCTGAAGGAAGCCGCCGTGAACTATCACGTCACCGGGTGGCGCCGGTGGCGCACGCTCATTCTCCCGGCGATCTTCCCGTATCTGGTCACCGGCATGCTCACCGCGACCGGTGGCGCGTGGAACGCGTCGATCATCGCCGAATACGTGTCCTTTGGCGGTCGCACGGTGCGCACGGTGGGGCTGGGATCCCTGATCGCGGGCGCCGCGGAGCGTGGGGACTTCCCGCTCCTGCTGGCCGCGACCCTCGTGATGGCTGCCGTGGTGATTGCGGTGAACCGGCTCGTCTGGCGCCGGCTGTACGTACTCGCGGAATCACGCTACCGGCTGCAGTAGGACTAACGGCCAATGACGACACTGACTGACCCACAGCCCGATTCGATTCCGGCGCAGGCCCTGCTCAGCGCCGAGCGCGTGGGCAAGTACTATGGCAACGACCGCGCGCCCGTGCTCGAAGACGTGAGCGTGTCGTTGCACGCGGGCGAGTTCGTCGCGCTGCTGGGGCCATCCGGATCGGGCAAGTCCACGCTGCTGCGTATTCTGGCCGGCCTCATGCCGCCGTCGTACGGAAGCGTACTCGTGCACGGTACGCCACTGCACGGAGCCAACGCGCAGGTGGCCATCGTCTTTCAGAGCTTCGCGCTCTTTCCGTGGCTCACGGTGCTGCAGAACGTGGAATTGGGCCTGCTGGCCACGGAGCTGGCGGAGCGGGAGCGCCGCGATCGCGCGCTCAAGGCCATCGATCTCATTGGACTCGACGGCTTCGAGGAGGCATTTCCGAAGGAACTGTCGGGCGGGATGAAGCAGCGTGTGGGGTTTGCGCGCGCACTGGTGGTGCAGCCCGAAGTGTTGTTCATGGACGAACCCTTCTCGGCGCTCGACGTGCTCACCGCGGAGAACCTGCGCCAGGAGTTGCGCGAGCTCTGGGCATCACGCAGCATCCCCACGCAGGCGGTGCTCATGGTGACGCACAACATCGAGGAGGCCGTGTCCCTCGCGGATCGCATTCTCGTGTTCGGCGCGAATCCGGGGCGCATCCGGATCGAGCTCAAAGGACTGCCGGTCGCCGAGCGGGCACGGAAGGGACCCGCGCGGGCGCAGCTCGTTGATGCGATCTACCGCATCATGACCAATCCGGGCGAGGACGCGAGCGCCATTTACGAGGCAGGAAGGCCCGCGCCGAAGCGGCCGCGACGCCGCCGGCAGCAGTCCATTCCGGATGTGAGCATTGACGATCTCACGGGTTTCGTGCAGTACCTCGCCGGCATGGGAGGCAAGGCCGTCCTGCACGAACTGGGTCGCGATCTGCAGATGCGTGGCGATGACCTGCTGGCGATTTCGGAGGCCACCGACCTGCTGGGGCTGGCCACCGTGCAGGGACGGATGATAGCGCTGACGGAGGCGGGAGCTCGATTCGCCGACGTGCAACTGGACGAGGAAAAGGCGCTGTTTCGCGAGCGCGTGCTGGAGCGCGTCGCTCTCATGAAGAAGATCGTAGGGGATCTCGCGGCCGCCGAGTCGCACACGCTCGAGGCGGATGGCGTGCTTTCCGAGCTGGGCCACAGCTTCAGCAAGGAGGAAGCACGCCGCCAGTTCGAGACGGTGGTGGACTGGGGGCGCTACGCGGAGCTGTTCACCTACGACGACGTAGATGGCGAGCTTCGGCTGGACGAGGAGCACCGCGTCGCCACGTGAGCGCGCGAGGTGCTACTGGCGGCGGATCGGCTCGACCACGACCGCGGTACCGTAGCAGAGCACTTCGGTCACGCCCTTCATGATCTCCGTCGCATCGTAGCGCACGCCCACCACCGCGTTCGCGCCCAGTTGCTGAGCGTGCTGCAGCATCAGGTCGAAGGACTCCTCACGCGTTTTCTCGCACAGATTCGTGAGCAGCGTGATATTTCCGCCGACCAGCGTCTGCAGTCCCGCGCCGATGCTTCCAATGATCGATCGTGAGCGGACGATAATGCCGCGCACCAGACCCAGCGACCTGACTATCTGATAGCCGTCGAGCGCGGTGGAGGTGGTGGTCATGTCGTGTTCCATCTGACCCTTGCCGGGTAGCGGGTAACTGCGCGCGTCGCGCGGGCGTTCGGGCATGACACCTGTAGTGGTTGAAGAACGTACGGAACTGAGGAATTCACTCCAGCGAGGAGCCTATCATGGATCCGGATGCACCGTTCGTCATCGCGGTAGTCACCATCACCTTTGGAAGCATACTGATACTGGCGCGCATGTGGTTCAGCTACCGCGCCAGGAAATTCACGGCTCCACCGGAAATGCATGCGATCGAGGAGCGGCTGAATCGCATCGAGCAGGCGGTGGATGCCATCGCCGTCGAGACCGAACGCATCTCGGAGGGGCAGCGCTTCACGACGAAGCTCCTCGCCGACCGCCACGGGTCGGATGCGCACGCGGAGGCGCTGCGCCCGGGACAGCAGCGCAGCTAGATCGCGTCGCGAATGCGATCGAACCCTTCCCGGATCTCGCTGGCCAGCAGTTTGGCCGCGTCGCTGATGTCGCCGGCTGCCTGCTGTGCTTCGCCGCGTACCCGGCCGGCGCGGGCGCGCAATTCATCGAGCTTCTCGTCCAGCTTCGCCAGCTCCTCGCGCCCCTCGGCCTTGGCAAGGTGCATCCGCACCCGTAATTCGTCGCGCTGCCGCTCCAGATCGTCAAGGAGCTGCTGGACCCGTGGATGCAGTTCCGCCATGGGTACCTCCGAAAGCTGGTGAGAGCTTCAACTTGCCAGTGCCGGGCGCCGAGCGGAAGACCAGGGACGCCACGCACCAGGTTCCGTCGCCGGCGCGCAGGTCGCGACATGCTGCCTGCGTGGGACTCCGCATCTCAGGCCGCGGTTTTTTTCGTCGCCAGTTGACCGATCAGGGCGCCCACGATCCCCGCCACGCCGGATGCGCCCGTCCCAACGGCAAGCGTCGCGAGCGGCACGTCGCCCAGGACGTGGGATACGACAATGCCGATGAGCGCAGAAAGGCCGCCCGCGATCACACCTCCGCCCGCGGCAGTGCCGGTAGTTGTCCCTCGCGCCATCAACGAAAAGAGCAAGCCGGCCAGGGCCGAAATGGTCGTGCCGATCACCGCGAATTCCCCGGCGACCGCCGGCATGCTGTGGCCGGCGATCACCATGATCAACTGGACGACGGTCGCGATGGCGGTGGACTTGATCAGGGGGCCCTGCTGTTCGGAGAGACCAGGCACGTGAACCTCCCGAAAGGGTGGGATCCAATACGACGGCAACTGCACCAGGGTGCTCCATGCGATGGCGGCCTCGGCAGCGCGGTCGCGAAAATGGAGCGCGTACTCACATTTCGCAACGGCCGGTGATGCGTGCATCATTCCCCTCTCACTTCCTCACCGGAACAGTTGACGTGAACGTTCGTGCGGCCATCCCGGGCGATGCGCGGGCCATCAAGGCGCTGGTCGATCTCTACGTGGGCGATGGCACACTGCTCCCGCGGACACAGGATTTCATTCGCGAGCACTGCGCCGATTTCCTGGTCGTCACGGATCGCGACCGGATCGTCGGGTGCGTACACCTCGACGAGTACGCGCCAAGCCTGAGCGAGATCCGTTCACTCGCGGTCGCGCCCGACATGCAGGGGCGCGGCGTTGGCATGGCGCTTGTGAAGGCCGCGGAGGACCTCGCGGTGCAGCGTCACGTGCACACGATTTTCGCGGTGAGCAATTCGGAGAAGTACTTCCTCGCGCGCGGCTTCGTCGCGCGGCACATCCCGGAGCTGGACCAGGAGCGCAGCGAGGTGAGCAGGTATAAGGGGGTATACGCTAAGGATCTGGTGGCTGGTGGTTGGTAGCTAGTCGCTGGTCGCTGGTCGCTGGTCGCTGGTAGCTGGTAGCTGGTGCCGGCCGAGACCGCAGCTCCACAAAAAAACTGGGCAATTCAGAATTCCCGCTTCTTCATTTCGCGAAAGATTTCCTGAGCCTCGGAATCGGGGTCGGGCTCGTCCGGGCGCGTGGCGTCGAGGGTGGCATCGTAGACGCGCTTCATTTTCTTCTGGACGATCTGCGATTTGGCGGCGTTCTTCCGCGCAAGCGCCTCGAGTTGCTTCTGGTCCATCCTGCCTCCAGGGGCGTGTTGGATACGCTATAACGCTAGCGCGCCGAAGCCGTGACGACCAGTCCGG
>DATNDS010000135.1:0-38598 GCA_035553215.1 Gemmatimonadaceae bacterium | reverse complement strand
GGCAGCGCTGCATTTCCCGCTCCTCGGCGAGCCGGTCTCGCTCGATCTGGTGAACACCCGCATTCGTCACGGCGGCGCGGATGTGGACCTGCTCGATACGCCGTCCGCGCTCACCACATGGCTGGCCGCCGAGTCGGGCCGGTTGTCGTGGTCGGGAGTCGTCACGGCGGCGGATCTGCGCGCAGTGCGAGCGTTGCGCGACGCGATCGCCGCGCTGCTGCGTGCTCGCCGTGTCCGTGCACGGCCGCCGGCGGGGGCAATGAAGGTGGTCAACGCGGCGCTTTCGGCGTCGGCGCCGGCGACGCGGCTGGCCTGGACGGCCAGGGGTCCGCGGGCAGAGCGCCGGGCCGCCGGCTCGCGTCGCGACACGCTGCTGCGCGCCCTGGCCCTGGATGCCGTCAGCATCCTGACTGGTCCGGATGCGACACTCGTGCGCACATGCGAACACCCGGACTGTGTGCTGCAGTTCCTCGCCCGCCATCCGCGCCGGCGGTGGTGTTCGGCTACCGTGTGTGGTAATCGGGCTCGTGTGGCGCGGCATTACATGCGACACCGCACGAACGCGTGATGGCGCTGTCACAACCGTGGCACCAACCGTCACCGGCGGCGTCCTCGCGGTGGATGCTGCCCATCCTCTGTACGGTTGCCTTTCTGGTACTCGCTCAGGCGTTCATGGTCGCGCCGCTCATCCCGCGCCTCGCCGAGGTCTTCCACAGCGACGTCGGCTGGGTCGGTCTTGCAGTGCCTGCCTACCTGCTCCCGTATGGGATGGCGACGCTGGTGTGGGGCCCGCTGTCAGACCGCTTTGGACGGCGTGCGGTCATCCTCGGGTCGCTGACGCTGTTTATTGTCTTCACGGCCGCCACCGTATCGGCGACGACAGTCACGGCATTCGTGGGGTGGCGGCTCGTCACGGGAATCGGGGCGAGTGGCGTGGTACCGATCGGCCTCACGCTCATCGGTGATGTCGTGGCGTTTCAGAAGCGTGGCCGCGCACTGGGGTGGCTGTTCGGCGCGATCGCCGGCGGCACCGCAGCTGGCGCCACCGTGGGCGCGCTCATGGAACCAGTGGTCGGATGGCAGGGCCTGTTCCTCGCTGTCGCAGTGCTCGCCGCCGTCCTGAGCATTGCCGCGGTTGCCTTGGGCGCAATTCCGAGATTGCCCGGGCGAGCCATCCCACAGTTGGCCGCCATCATTCGTGCCTATGGTTCGCTGCTCGCTCTCCCTCGGGGGCGCCGCACTTACTTCTACGTGCTGATCAACGCGGTCGTCCAGTCGGGAGTGTACACGTGGCTGGGTGTGTACCTGCGTCAGCGCTTCGGACTTGGCGAGGTAGGCATTGGCCTCGCACTGCTGGGGTACGGCATCCCCGGATTGTTGTTCGGACCGACCATCGGGCGTCTGGCCGATCTTCACGGGCGCTACTGGATCATTCCCGCCGGCGTCGCACTCACCGGCGCGTGCGCACTGCTCCTGGCCGCGCCGCTTACGCTGCTCATCGCACAAGCCGCCATTGTGGCCCTCTCACTGGGCTACGATCTGACACAACCGCTCCTCGCCGGCATTGTCACCGATCTGCCCGGGAATCGCGGCCAGGCCACGGGGCTCATGGCGTTCACGCTGTTTACCGGGTTCGGACTCGGGAGCTTGCTCTTCCAGGCTGTGCTGAAGTGGGGCTTCGTCGCGGCACTCATCGTATTTGGCCTCGCGGCCCTGGCCGCAGCTGGCGTCGCCGTTCCGTTGTTTCGGGCGGAACGTCCGCGGCCACTCCTGCCAGCGCGTGCGCCGGCGGCGTGAGGCGCGTGACACCGATCGCTGGTGAGCGGCACATCGCCCGGTGCTCACGTGCGGAGCTTCGTGAGCGCCGAGCCTTTGTGCATGGCAATGTGATCGGTGGTGTCGCTCTTGATCTCGTACTGCGGCTCCTCCGGGCTCGCATGCACGGTGTAGCCCTTGAACTCGATCTCGGATGTGACCACTCTCGTAATGTGGCCCGAGACGCGGCCCGCTTCCGAGTTCCAACTGACGTGATCACCGCGCCTGAAGCGCCGCGTCGCCATGACGATGTTCTCCTCTCGAAGGCTGGTGCTACCATGGTGCAGTCGCGGGATGTGCGCCCGTGCCGCCAGACAGTGAGCTGATGCCGTCCCGGTCGCGGCACGCGTTGTCCGTCGTCGCGCCGTTTCGGCTCGACCTCACGGTGAGCGCGCTCAGGCGCCTGTCGACGAACGTCGTTGACGTGCTTACGCCCGATGGAGAATATGTTCGCGCGCTCGACGGGGCGCACGGACTGGTGATCGTGCGCGCGACCCAATCGCGACCTGATGCGCTCGCGGTCACGATCGCAAGCGACGCGCGCGATAACGGCGAGCATGCACGGGTGCTCGCCCTCGTGCGCTGCACGCTCGGCGTCGATCGCGACCTCGCGCATTTCAGCCGCGCTGCGGCGGGTATGCCATGGCTCGGCCCATTGGCGCTCCGCGCGCGCGGCGTGAAGCCGCCTCGCTATCCCACGCTCTGGGAGGCGTTCGTCAACGCGATCGTGTTCCAGCAGGTGAGCCTCCACGCGGCGAGCGCCATCGCCCGTCGCCTGATCATGGCCCTTGGGATATCGCTCGAGAGCGAGGGCACGCCGCTGTACGTCTTCCCGAGCGCTGAGCGGGTATTGCACGCGAAAGACGACGTCCTGCGTGCCACCGGACTGAGTGCCGGTAAGATCGCGACGCTCCGGCGTGCGGGCGAAGCGCTCGCATCGGGCACGCTGGACGAAGCGATGCTGGAGGAACGCGCGAGTCCCGAGGCGGCCGCACTGCTCCGCCAGCTCAAAGGGATCGGCCCGTGGACGGCGACGGTGATCCTGCTGCGCGGACTCGGGCGGCTGGATGTTTTCCCGATGAACGACACGAGCATTGCGCGGAACCTGGCGCTTGTGGCGGGCCAGGTGCCGCTCGACGTCGCGAGCGTTCTTGCCGCGCTCCATCCGCAGCAGGGCATGCTCTACTATCACCTGCTGCTCGCCCGGCTGGAAGCGCGCGGCGAGTTGGCGCGCGCGTCCATTCCCTTTGGCTGACGCGCATTCGCAGCGCCGCTGCTCATGGTGCGCGGTGCATACCGCACCGATCACAGCCTCGTCACCTGGCGCGCTTCTCGATCTTGCCGCAAGCGATCGGGATGGTCACCTGGGCAGGAATCGTCCCGAGCGATGCCACCGAGGCGGGGAGCTTCGTGCTCGACGGCACCCCGTGGATGTATACCACGCGACTGGTGAAATTCAGCTTCTGTCCCGGGTACTTCGTGGAGAACGCGACCTCGAGCGCCTTGAGCGACACAGTCTTCACGTAATGGTACGAGCCACTGGCCGAGGCCTTGGGATAGGTATCGGTCACGATCTCCATGCTGACCGGGTCATCGGTGAACGGCACCATTGTCGTTCCTGAGTACGGTTCCGTCTCGATCAGATCGACGATGCCATCGTGATTCACATCGGCAGCGGCGGTGGCGCAGGTCGCGTTCTTCCCATTCGGGAAGCCGTGGAAGTGTTGCAAGTGTGCGATGTCCGGCGGCACGTGCTGCATGGTGACATCGATCGTGAGACTGTCGCCGGCGATGGTGAAGCGTGCCTCGCCGGTCGTTTTCATCCCGGTCACACGGCTGTTGAGCGCGCGCAGATGGGCAACATACGTCGTGCCCGTATGGTTGTTGGCCTGTGCCGCCTGCGCTCCGGCGGAAGCAACGGACGCGCATGCGACGCCCGCAATCGCGAGCGCCTCGAGGACGTGAATCATCATGGCAACCCTCACGGTGTAGTATTGGAGATTCGAACCCGCACTTCGCGTGGATGCGTCCATTTCACGAACCCTGGAGCGGCACGCATCACGCCAATCATTCTGCCCTTCGCAGCGGGAGCCACAGCGTGAAGGTCGAGCCGCGTCCGACCTCACTCGCGATGGAGATTCGTCCGCCCAGTTCCCGCGCGAGCATCTTGCTGATTGCCAGGCCAAGCCCGGCACCTGCCGTGTCGCCGGCGCCGAGCCGGCTGAACTCCTCGAAGATGTAGTCCTGCTTGTCCGAGGGAATGCCAGCGCCACTATCGGCGACCTCCAGGACGGCCCAGCCGCGAGCATCACCGGGAGGGCCAGCCTGATGACGTACGCGCACCGTGACCGAGCCGTGCGCAGTGTACTTGATCGCATTGGAGAGCAGGTTGGAGGCGATCTGCCGCACGCGCGCCCGGTCGGTCTCGACGACCATGCTCTCGCGCTCAGCCTCCACCGAGAGGGACAATCCACGCCCTTGCGCTGCGGCGTGGTACTCCTCGCTGAGGGCGCGAGCGACCGCCGCGAGATCCACCGGCTCGTGTACCAGCGCCAGGTTCCCGGTCTCGCCCCGCGCCAGCTCGTGCAAATCGTCGATCAGCGCGAGCGCGCTGTGCATGTTCCGGCGCATGCGGTCGATGCTCGCCTGCTGCTTGGTGGTGAGCTCGCCATAGACTCCGATGCTCATCAGCTCCGCGAAACCGTCCGCGGCGCCGATCGGATTCTTCACGTCGTGACTGAACCCGCGCATCAGTCGCGAGCGGCTCTGGATCACGCGCTCCAGCGCTCGGCGCCGGTCGTGCGCCTCCTCCAGCAGCCGGACCTTCTCATAGGTAAGCGCGGCGAGATGGCCGAAAATTCCGGCACGCGTTACGTCGTCGGGGCGAAAATGGCCGGGCGCGGCGCTCATGACGAAGAGGGCGCCCATTGGCGTCGTGTCAGAGCCGAGCGGCACGACAATCGCCGACCCGCCAGCATTCGGCATGGTCCGGATGGCGCCCGACTGCTCGGGACATGACAGATCTTCGATGAGCATTGGTGCGCCGCTCGTCACTGCCCGCTCCGTGTACGAGCCGGCGAATGGGCACACGGCCTGGAGCGGGGGCACCCCGCTCCCGGCCACCGCGCGCACGACCACGTCCGGCGACTCGCCGGGCCGGGCTCCGATGAGCTCCACGAACGCGCCACGCCCTGCCACCGTCGCGAGCGCCGACTCCGCAATTCGCTGCGTCACCTCATCGACGGTATATGCCTCGGAGAGCACCTCCGCGGCCTCCCGAAGCGCGGCTTCCTCAGCGACGCGGCGGCGGAGCGTGGCGGTGAGTTGGCGCTCCCGGAGCGTGAGGATGGCCACGCCGCTCATGGCGACGAGCGCCGCGAGCACCAGCACGGCATTGGAGACGATGCTCAAATGCTCGAGCGCGCGCACCTGGTTGTCGCGCGCGACCGCCTCGGCGGCGATGTCCGACGACAGGACGACGATCGCATGCAGGGATGAGTCGTACTGCGCCCGTCCGGCCTGCAGCGCCGCGGCGAACCCGGCACGCGATCCACCCTGCGCCATCAGCGCATCGTTGAGCCGGCGCCAGCTGTCGATTCGACTCCGGATAATGTGTGCGTGATCCGCCGATGCGGTGTCAAAGCGCGTGGCCAGACCCTCGAGGGCGACGAGCCGTCGCTCATCGTCGGCGGCCGCCGTGCGGTAGCGTGCAAGCCGCGCGCTGTCGCCGGACAGTGCGTAGCTCTGCAGCGCGACGAGTTCAGTCGCGAGTCCGGTCTGGAGCTGCTCAACAAGCAGCCGTGCCGGCGCGAGCACCCGGGTGGTTTCGCGGAGCAGCGTCGTGATTCGCCACGTCTGGCGCGCTGGGATCGCCACGGAGCCGAGCAGCGCCAGACCGACGAGCACCAGCGGGACCGTGCCCCAGAATTCGGGCCGCGCCTTGCGCGATGCCTGGCGCCCAGCGGCACCCGAACTCGCTCCGGCCGACGGAGGCGTGCGCTGATCCACTGCGCTCGGCGGTGGCGTGGTCACTCGACCTTCCGAGGTTTGGAGCCCTCCTGTTCGGCATCGGGAGCGGTCATGCGCTCGGCGCGCCGACGCGTCTGGTCACCGACACGGCCTCGCGAAGCATCTGATTGGCGTAGCCCCATTCGTTGTCGTACCAGCTCATCACCTTGACCAGATCCCCGTCGACGACCCGCGTGAGGTCGAGGTCGACGATCGAAGCCCGAGGATCGCCGATGATATCCGACGAAACGAGCGGGTCCGGCGACACGCCGAGCACCCCGGCGTAGCGCTTTGTGCCGGCCTCGCTCGTGAGAATGTCATTCACCTCGCCGGCGGTGGTCTTGCGCAGGGTGACGAAGGTGATGTCCGCGATCGATCCGACGGGAACAGGCGCCCGGATCGCGATTCCATCGAAGAGGTCAGCGTACTCCGGTAGCGCACGCGTCGTCGCGAGCGCGGCACCCGTCGTGGCGGGAACGAGGTTCGCGGCCGCGGCCCGGCCACGGCGGAAGCGCTTGTTCGGTCCATCGACGAGCGCTTGCGACGCGGTATACGCGTGCACGGTCGTCATCACCGCTTTCGCGATCCCGACGCGCCGGCCCATGACTTCGACGATGGGCGTGATACAGTTCGTTGTGCAGCTCGCGCAGGAGATGATCACGGGCACGCCACTGGGCGCGTTCGCGCCATGGACGACGGTCTCCACCTCTCCGCCCTTCGACGGCGCCGACAGGAGGACGATCCGCGCGCCTGCACGAATGTGCTTCTCGAGATCCTGACGACGCGTCAGCGCCCCCGTGCATTCAAACACGAGTTCGACTCCCAGCTCCTTCCAGGGAAGGTCCGATGGATCGCGGCTCATCAGCGTCCGCACGCGGCGTCCGGCGACGATCAGGTCGCCCTTATTAGCCGTTACCGATTTCGAGTAGCGCCCGTAGACCGTGTCGAAGCGAAGCAGGTAGGCGAGGTTCTCGGCATCGACCAGGTCGTTGACCGCGACCAGCTCGAGCGATTGCTCATCGGTGACCAGCTTCAGGATCGCGCGGCCGATGCGTCCCAGGCCGTTGATGGCGACCTTGGTGCTCATCCCGTACTCCTCGCCTTGGCCTCGCTGCCAAGTGATCCCGCGCCGGCGATCGCGCCCGTGTGGGTTGCATGGTGCTCCGGCTCGTGCGCGATCGTATCCAGCGCCAGCGCTGAGTGCGCGTAGGCGCCGCCGGCACGCATTTCCGCGGCGACCCAGATCGCCTCCATGATCTCCTCTCCTGTCGCTCCCTGCCGCAGTGCGGCGCGGGTATGGCTCCGGATGCAGTACGGGCACTGCGTCACGTGTGCGACTGCCACGGCGATCAACTGCTTCGTCCTGGTGGGAAGCGCGCCCTGAGCAAACACGCTCTGGCTGAACGCGCGGAAGGCATCAGCCGGTCCGGGAGCCAGGCGGCTTCGTTGTTCGGCGATTTGCCGAGTCGCTTCGGGGTAGAGCGGCTCGCGTGCCGACCTGGAGGGGACCGTCACTTGCTGCTCGGCGACTGCAGGAGCTGCGGGGATACCATGGATATCAGGACTGATCACCTGTATTCTCCTTGCCGCACTCGCGGCGAACATATGCGCTCCTCGGTGCTGGCACTGCCCACCGTGATGTGCCGTCGGAACCGGCATCGGCTCACGGTTGCACCTGGGCCGCATGGACGACATGCTCGGCGAGGATGCGCGCGACGCTCGGGAAGGCCTTGCGCGCGGCCTCCGGTACGTGGCGCCAACTCTCGGTGCCGGGGCGGCCAGCCCAGTAGTCGAACGGCTCGGCGCCGGGCCCGAGCGGCTTCCCCACGATGATCCGCCCGACCATCCCCGCGGCCTCATGCGGCATGCAGTAGAAGTCGTAGACACCGGGCACCGTGAGCGTGACCTCGAAGTGATTCCCTGGATTCACCAGGTATCCCGAATCCCAGGGCTGCGCCTTGTCTGGAATGCGCAGCGGGTGGTGGTCGTTCTTGGGGTGATAGGCGGTGGTGGTATGGACGTTTTCCTTGACCACCCAGCGAATCGTCGTCCCGGGCTCGACGAGCACGCCTATGGGATCGAACCAGACCTTGCTCCCCGTCGGGTCGCTCCTCATTCCTATCTCCATCACCGTGTTCCACGGGGCCGACGCACGCCACCGAGGCGGCAGCGCCAGGCCGGTGAGGAGTGCGCCCGCAGTCTGCATGAATGCACGTCGAGTCGTCATAGCCAATCCGTGTTCAGCGCGGTGCTGGCGTGGCGGACATCGTCGGCGCCGTCGCCGTGCTGCTGATCTGAAGCCGGATCCACATGCCCGCGGCCGCGTGCCCGGGCACACCACACACGATGAAGTAATCGCCTGGAGGATCGGCGGTGAAACGCATGGTATCTTTCCCGAGCGGTGGCAGTCCCTCACTCAGCCTGACTGTGAACGCCCGGGGTATGGCCGGGTCGGACGGTGCCGCCTGCATCGGAAGTGTGGCGGCGACCACTATGGCGCTGTGCGGCAGCATGCCGTCGTGATTGACGAAGTCCATCTCAACGGCCCAGCCTGCGGGAATCACGAGGGTAAGACCACCGTCGGCAAACCCATTAAAATTCAGCGCGCCATTGACGCCCGTGAGTCCCGCGATCAACTGGAACCGTACTGTCTTCGCGCCCGCGTCCACCGACAGCCAGTTGGAATCCACCGGCTGCCGCTGGGCGCTCGCGAGCGCTGGCGCGACCAGAGCGAGAGCCACGATCGCGACAAGTTTCTTCATCGTGCCGCCCACGGCTTCGGCAGGCCGAAAATCATCACGGCATCACCGAGGGGGTAGCTGAGTTGGAAGTTGCCCCCGCATGCGACAGCGATGAACTGCTCGCCGTCCATCTCGAAGGTCATGGGTGCGGCGTTGCATCCGGCGCCGGCGTGGAACTGCCACAACAGCTTGCCTGTCTTCACGTCGAAGGCGTTGAAGTTGCCGTTGCCCTCGCCGGTGAAGACCAGACCGCCGGCGGTCGCGAGCGATCCGCCCATCATCGGCTGATCGACCTTGTTCTGCCACGCGATCTTGCCTGTCTTCAGGTCCACCGCCGAGAACAAACCATACTGCGGTTCTCCAGCGATGCCGACGAATGCAGAGCCGAGCCACAGTCGTCCCTTCTCCCACGGTGCGGGGTGCGTCTTGTAGTTCATCGGTTGGTGGAGTCCCGCCACGAACGCATAGGCGAGCTGGGGATCCACCGAGATCGGCGACCACTCGGAGCCTCCGTTGGCACCGGGCAGCATCCGCGTTCCTTCGGCAATGGGCAGCGCGAACATGTTTTCCTGCGGTACGAAGTTCTGGCTCTTGCGCACCAGCTTCCCGGTGGCTGCGTCGACCACGTACAGCCAGCCGGTCTTGCCGGCGTGCAAGACGACCTTCCTGCCACCCAGCATCGTCACCACCGATGGCGAGGTGGCATCGAGGTCCCAGACGTCATGGGGAACGGTTTGGTAGTACCACTTGGTTTTTCCGGTGGCCGCATCGATCGCGACCATGGCGTCCGTGAAGAGGTTGTCGCCGGGGCGCGCAGTGCCATCGAGATCCGGCGAGGGATTGCCTACCGTGGCGAAAATGGTGTTGGACGCCTTGTCGTACGCGGGCGTCGTCCAGACACCGCCGCCGCCGCGCTGCCAGGCATCGGGGTATTTGGCGCTGTCAGCCTTCTCTTTCGCGATGTCGCGGTGGAGGTCGGCGTTTTCCGCCTTGGTCGCCCAGGTTCCCCACCACCCGTTGGTCGCTACAGGGTCTTCACCCGGAGCCGGGATGGAATACCAGCGCCACACCTGCTTGCCCGTGGCGATGTTGTATGCGGTGAGGTGACCGCGGATGCCGTACTCGCCACCGGACACACCGACGATGACGTTCTGGCCTACCACCAGCGGCGCCATTGTAATGCTGTAGCTGAGCGATGGATCAGCGTCCTGCACCTCCCACTTCGGGTCGCCCGTGATCGCATCGAAGGCGAGCAGCCGAGCGTCGAGCGTCCCGACGAACACGGTGCCGTCGGCAATGGCGACGCCGCGATTGACCGGCCCACAGCACGTAATGACGGGGCCGATCTTCGGCTCCTGTCTCCACAGCTGCTTCCTGGTCCGCAGATCGTACGCAATGATCGCCTCGCTGTATGGCGTCGTCACGTACATTCTGCCGTCCACCACGATGGGCGTGGTCTCGAGCGAGCCGAGCTTTCCGGTGCCCGTCTGAAAAATGATTCTGGGCACGAGGTCCTTCACGTTGCGGACATTGATCTGCGAGAGCGTGGACCATCGTTGGTTCCAGTCACTTCCGCCGTACGTCGGCCAGTTGGTCTGTGCCTGTGCCGGCACGACGCCGATGGTAGCCGCGGCAAGCGCCAGCCATGCGTATTTCATGTGCATCTGTCCTCGAGATGGGTGAGGGGCGCGGTCTACTTCAGCGCCGCCGCTTTGGCCGCGGAGATGTACCAGACGATGATGTGGTAGTGCGGCTCGGCTACACCCGGGTGTCCGGCGTTGTACACGATGTCGACGTGATCAACCGGCTCGCCCTTCCCGATTTTCAGGCCGGTAAACGCCTTCTGGGCGTTCATGTCCTTGAGCGGGATCATGTAGATCGAGCTCACGAGGTGCCCCTGGTGGTCATAGGCGAGAAACGGCCCGGCGGGGAGTGTGGCAGGGTCGACGTACAGGGTTCCGAGTCCCGGCAGAAAATCGGGAAGTGGAACGAGCTTGCTCACCTGCTGATATGCGCCACCGGGCGGCGAGGTACGCTGGGCCAGCGCGCTGTGGGGCGAAGCGATGAACAGGCCGGCGCCGAATACACCGGCGAGGGCGGCGAGTGCGAGACGTTTCATGGGGAATCTCCCTTTGGATTTCGGGTTTCTGTGTGAGCGTCACACCATGTGCGCGAGTCTGGCGACGTGCAGAGGGCGACTACAGCCATTTGCGATTCAGCGTGGCTGCCCTTTGGCACCGGGTCCTGCTTCCAGCTCCGCACGAGAAAGATTCCCCATCGATTGTGAAGAGAGCATGAAAGGGAGAGGAAGCTTTGCCTAAGCGCGGCGTCACCCACCCCGCTGTGCCGTGGCCGGAGGTATCTTGCGACATGCCCGGCGCACCCACCGTCCAGCGTCCGTCGATGCAGGAACGTCTCAGGAAATTCGAAGTCGCAACCGCGGCGCTCATCACTGATGCATCTCTCGCCGCCGTCCTCGAGCGCGTCGTGCAGGTGGCCGCAGAGGTAATCAACGCTCGCTACGCCGCGATCGGAGTGATCGGGCCAGACGGGAAGATGCTGGAGAGCTTCACCACGTACGGGATCGACCCGGAGCTCGAGCGCCGGATTGGAGCGCCACCAAAAGGCCACGGCATCCTTGGTCTGGTCATCCGGGCGGCCAAGCCAATTCGGCTGCCTGATCTGACCGCACACCCCGACTCCTACGGCTTTCCGCCGCACCACCCGCCGATGCATTCGTTTCTCGGCGTTCCGATCGTCGGACGGCGAGGCGTCTTCGGGAACCTCTACGTCACCGAGAAGATCGGCGGCGAGCAGTTTACCGAGGAGGACGAGGACATCGCGATCCTGCTCGCGGCCAAGGCGGCCGCGGCGGTCGAGAACGCGCGGCACCATGAAGAAAGTGCCCGACTGCTCGACGAAGTGCAGCAGCTGCACCGGGCGCGAGAGCGGTTCTTCGCAATGGTGAACCACGAACTCAGAAACGCGCTCGCGGCGGTGTACGGCTGGTCGGAAATGCTGGTGCGGAAGCGGGATCCGGCGACGGTCCCGCGCGCCGCCTTCGAGGTCCTGGATTCGGCGCAGCATGCAATCCACCTGATCAACGACCTGCTGGATCTGAGCCGTCTGGACGAGGACCGTCTCAAGCCCATCATCAGGGCAGTCGAGCCCTCATTCATGGCCAAGCGCGCGCTGCTTCGCGTAACGCCTGCCGCGGATCTCAAGGGAATCACCCTGGAGCTGGCGTCGAGCTCCAAGGTGCCCAACTGTGCAACCGACGCCAGCCGGGTCGAGCAGATCCTGGTCAACCTCCTCGGCAACGCCATCAAGTACGCTCCCGAGCGAAGCGTCGTGCAGCTGAGCATCACGTCGCACGACGGACGTATCGCGTATCGGGTCGAGGACGGGGGCCCGGGGGTGCCGCCGAGCGAGGTCGAGCGGATCTTCGACATTTACGTGACCAAGGCTGACGAAGAAAGTCGCGGACTCGGCCTGGGTCTGCCCCTCTCCCGGCGACTCGCGCGACTGCTCGGCGGCGAGCTTCGTGCAGTATCGGTGGCCGGGAAGGGGGGGTGCTTCATCCTCGAACTCCCCGCGACGCCATCCTGAAGACATTTTCATCCTGTATTTCGACCTGGTTCAGACAAGTCTCCAAGATTCATCCCCATATTCACACCCATGAAAATCCTGGTGGTCGAAGATGACTCCAAGGTGGCCGGATTCATCGACCACGGACTGAGGGAGGAAGGCAACGTCGTGGACGTGGCCCGCGATGGCGACGAGGCCACCATGCTGGCCCACGTCAACGATTACGACATCATCCTGCTCGATGTCCTGCTGCCGAAGAAAAGCGGATTTCAGGTTGCCGCCGAGCTCCGGAGAGAAGGGCGGAGCACGCCAATCCTGATGTTGACCTCCCGCGACGCGGTCGAGGATGTGGTGCGCGGACTCGACGCCGGCGCTGACGACTACCTCGCCAAGCCATTCAAGTTCGACGAGCTCCTGGCCCGAATCCGCGCCCTCTACCGGCGCGGCGGTGCAGAGCGACTCGAGGTGCTGCGCTTTGGCCCGATCGTGTTGGATCGCCTGCACCACGTCGTGACGGTCAGCGAGCAGCGCCTGGACCTTACGGCGAAGGAGTTCCAGCTCATCGAGCACTTCATGCTCCACCCCGGGGAAATCGTCCGCCGCACGGCGCTGCTGGAGAAGGTGTGGGACATGCACTTCGATCCCGGGAGCAACGTGGTGGATGTCCACGTCGGAAACCTGCGCCGCAAGCTGGCGCGAGCGGCCGGCGAGCCGCTGTTGGAGACTATCCGCGGGGTGGGCTTCCGTCTCGGCCCTGGAGGAGCAAATTGATGATTACGACCAAGCGAGCGTACGAGTCCTACACGCCATCGGACGGCTACCGCGTGCTCATCGACCGCATCTGGCCGCGCGGTGTGTCGAAGGCCGACGCGCACCTGGACGCGTGGGCGAAGGACGTCGCGCCGTCGCGCGCGCTGCGGGAGTGGTACGAGCACGATCCCGCCAAGTGGCCGGAGTTCCGCAAGCGCTATGCGAAAGAGTTGAAGGCACCGGCCGCGCAGGCCGTGCTCGATGACCTGGTTCGGCGCGCTCGGCGCGGCCGCGTCACACTCGTGTACGCGTCGCGCGCCGCCGACATCAGCGACGTCGCGGTGCTCAGTCGGCTCCTCGAGCGTCGCCTGAAGGTTCCGGAGGCGCAACGTCGCGCCGCGCCCGCGGCGCGGACAACTGGCGCGAAGCGAGCGGGCCAGTCCGAGGACTGATAGCGGGCTGTGCCGCACGTGGCTCGCGCGTGAGCCAGTGTGGAGCACCGCGTGGCGTCACGACCCGCCCATCCACCTTGGCATCGAGCCACTTCTTCGCTGGCCGACCAGCGATGCAGTTTGACCCCTTGCGCTTCTACAAGAATGGTTGCATCGTTCCGCCGACCTGTAGAAGCGGAAGCGGAACGATGACTGACGCCCGACTCGACCTGCCGCAAGGCACACTCGACCGCCTGATTCCCCAGGCGCGCTCACTCGAGCCGAACGATCGCGGTCGCGCTGGTATTGGGAATGTCGTAAGGACCGGAGGACACCATGCTCTCTGAAGCGTTGAGCGACCTCCGGTATCGCCTGCGCGCAGTGTTCTCTCGCGCCTCCGTCGAGCAGGAACTGGACGACGAGCTCAGCTTCCACATCGAGCATGAGGCCGAGAAGTACGAGCAGCACGGCATGTCGCATGAGGCGGCGCTGCGCCGTGCGCGCCTCGAGTTCGGCGGCGTCGAGCAGACGAAAGAAGCGAGCCGCGATACGCGCGGGACCGCGCGCATCGAGTCCGTTGTGCGCGATCTGCGCTATGCGATGCGATCGCTCCGGAGCCGGCCCGCCTTCACCCTCACGGTCATTGCCACGCTCGCACTCGGCCTCGGCGCGAATACGGCGATTTTCACGCTCGTCGACGCGCTCCTGCTGCGCCCGCTTCCGGTATCGCATCCCGAGCAACTCGTGATCGTGAGCGATCCCGGCGCGGTGGACTTGAATTGGCACGGCCCCCCGGTCACCTACGAAGGGTCGTTCCCGCTCTATCGCGACGTGCGCGCACGCAACACCGTGTTCACCGACATGTACGCGAACGGGCAAACGGGCGACCTCGACGTGAACATCGGCGCGGGGAATGATGCAACAGTCGAACACCCGCACGCTCGCTTCGTGACGGGCAATTTCTTCGCCGTCCTCGGAGTCTCCGCGTACGCCGGCCGCACCTTTACCGCCCAGGAAGATCAAACGCCGGCGGAAGATCCCGTCGCCGTCATCACATATGACTATTGGCAGCGCCACTTCTCCGGCTCGCGCGCCGCGATCGGCACCGTGATGCGCGTCAACGACGTCGCGGTCACGATCGTTGGCGTGACACCGCCTGGATTCGGCGGCGACATCGTTGGCGAACCCGTCGACTTCTGGCTGCCGATGATGATGGAGCCGGCGATCCGTCCACGTCAGAAGATGATCGACGATCGCCAGTGGTCGTGGGTGGTGATGATGGGTCGGCTGAAGCTGGGCGTCACGCTCGAGCAGGCCCGTCAGGAGGTCAGCGCGATCGAGGCGAACGCGATTCGCGCACAGCTTTCCGGCCTCGAGCTGTCGCGGTTCGAGGACGACCTCAAGGCAACTCCCATTCAAGTCGTGTCGGGGGCGCGCGGTTTCTCGGAACGGCGGGCTGAATACGGCAAGGCGCTCTGGGTGCTGCTCGCGGCAGTCGGCCTGGTCATTCTCGTCGTCTGCGCGAACGTCTCGAGCCTGATGCTCGCGCGCACCGTTGCACGCAACCGCGAGATGACGGTCCGCATGGCGCTCGGCGCCGGCCGCGGGCGATTGATTGAGCAGATGCTCGTCGAGGGCACTCTGCTCGCGATCGTGTCGGGCGTGCTCGGGCTGTTCGCGGCGACGTGGGGCACCCGCGTGTTGCTCGCGACCGTGAGTGCATCGAGCCCGATCGCCATTGACCCGACGCCCGATGCGCGCGTGCTCGCCTTCACGGCGACGATGACGCTCGCGTGTGTGCTGCTGTTCGGCCTGTTGCCTGCATTCCGCGCGACGCGCGTCGATGTCGCGGCCTCGTTGCGTGCGCACGGACGCAACCTGATGGGCGCGGCACGCGTCGGCCGCATTCCATTCGGGCGTGCGCTCGTCGTGGCGCAAATCGCGTTGTCGATGCTGCTGCTCATCGGCGGCGCCTTGCTCGTACGCAGCATGCAACAACTCCTGCATGGTGACCTTGGAGCGGATCGCGATCACGTTGTCGCCGTGCGTGTGCGGACGGCGCGATCGCCGTATGTCGGGGCGCGCCTGGCTCAGTTGCGGCGCGACTTCGTGGACCGCGTCGGCCGATTACCTGGTGTGGATGCGGTCGCGTTCGCGGATCACGGATTGTTCGGTGGGGGCTCGTCCAGCCGCGACATCGATGTGTCGGGTTTCATTCCGCAAGCGGATTCGGAGCGCGAGGTTGCTCTCGATCGCGTCGGCCCGAACTTTTTCCGTGCCATCGGCGCGCGCCTGATTCGCGGCCGCGACATCGAGCCGCGCGATCTCGAGACCATGCCGCCCGCCACGGTGATCAACGAGACGATGGCGAAGCGGTATTTCGGTGCCCGCGATCCACTCGGCGGCACGGTGACGGTCGACAGTGTCCCGCACACCATCGTCGGCGTCGTGCGGGATTTTCATGGCAGCGACGTCCGCGATAAACCGCGCCGCGAGATGTACGTCGTGTTCAACGATCCGACCACGGGCGAGACGGGACAAGCCAAACTCTTCGTGCACGTGCGCGGGGATCCGTCGCGTTTCGTGGGTCCGATTCGTCGTGCGATCGAAGACGTCGAGCGGACGCTGCCGATCTCCGTCGATCCGGTGAACGACCTCGTGCGCGACACCGTTGCGAAGGACGTACTGCTCGTGCAAGTGACGATATTCTTCTGCCTCGTCACGTTGGTGCTCGCGGCACTCGGTCTGTACGGGGTCACAGCGTATTCGACCAGCCAGCGCAGCAGCGAATTCGGATTACGCGCGGCGCTCGGCGCGGAGCCGGGGGACGTGACGAGGATGGTGCTCGGCGAAGCGGTGCGCGTGGCCATTACAGGAGTCGTCATCGGCGTGCCGGCGGGGCTTGCGGCAACGCGGTTGATTCGAGCGCAGCTCTTTGGCGTCGGAACGATCGACCTGCGGTCGCTCAGCATCGCGATCGTCGTGCTGATGGCGACGGCCGTCGTCGCGAGCTATTTGCCGGCGAGACGAGCGGCGAAGGTCGGGCCGTTGGAAGCCCTGCGATTGGAGTAGCGCGGCATTCGCAGTCCGGAACTGTGGCGACGATTGCGAGTCGTCCACCCATGGCCTCCACATAGCGGCGCAGAGTGCTGACGACCATATCCGCTCGGCGCTTGAGCTTTGAACCTTCGTCGTAGTCCGAAAGTGTGCTCGCAGCGTGTTTGTCGCCGGGGACCGCTGGGGACCATTGGTCCTCAATACTGTCGAGGAAATGGGAACAGCTGAGGTGCCTGTAGTGGGCTGGTGCGATGTAAAGCTGAGTCGAGAAACGCCGCCCCAGGGGCCTACCGGCTCGCTCACCGCGTTCAGTTCCCCAACACGAGTAGCGTGAACGATCCGGGAACCATCGGCGGCCGCCGGCGGCGCGTACCGGGTGCCGCGGCTGGTAACGGTCCGAACTTCGCGCCGACCGTGTACAATGTGTGCGTCTTCGGATCGAGCTCCATGGTACGCGCGCTTGGCATCGTCGGCACGGTCTCGGTCACGGTGAAGCGATCGAGCGCATCCTCGTGCACGATGGTGATCGTGCCATCGCCGCCGTTCGAGCTGAAGGCGTTGCCCGTGCCCGCGTCGTAGCGGCACGCATCGACGCCCGCGCCGATGGGAACGGTGGTCACGAGCCTGCCTGCGCTCGCGTCGGAAATCGCCATCACCTTGTTCCGGCAGCCGCTGAACAGCCGGTGGTGCGCGACGTCGATGGCCAGGCCTGTGGGCGACTCGCACGGCGCGATGGACCACTTGCGGATGACTCGCATGCCCGCCGCATCGATCTCGGCGATCTCACTGCTACTCTCGAGGTTGACATACACCTTGCCGTGTCCATCGCTGACGCCGAACTCGGGCTTTGCGCCCAGGTCCACGGTGCCGATGTTCCGTCCGCTGGCTCCGTCAAAGACGCTCGACGACTGCGCGTCGCCGTTGAACGTGAAGACATGCTTGGACGCTGGATCGAACAGGATGCCGTCGGCATCCTCGGCGGCCCTGGCTTTCCCCAGCACGGCGAGGGTCTTGAGGTCGAACATCACGACCGAGCTGTCGCGCCCCGAAGTCGCGAAGCCATGGCCCGACGCAAAGTCGAATGCCACGCCGTGTGCGCCGTCGATGCCCGTGACTTCACCAAGCGCTTTCCCGTTGTCGGGATCGACTACCATCGCCCGGTCCTGCCGCGCGATGAACAGGCGATGGCTCACGGTGTCCAGCGCGAGGTAGTCCCAGCCCCCGTCACCGCCAAGCGCGTAGCTGTGCACCACGTGGTAGGTCGCCTGCGCACCGGTTGCTCCGGCCAGAGTGATCACGGCGCCGGCCACGAACAGGAGCGAGTGTGCCGCACGGGTTGTTCTGGACATGCGCTCTCCAACGCGAAGGGGTGTGAGCCGCCACGCCGCGACGGCGAATGGCAACATGCTCATCGCCACAATGTAGGCGCCCAACCTTACGTGCAGATTACAGCGTGCGCAGCGGGCATCGTCCCGCTTCGCGCACTGCGCCGCTGGTTTTCTGGCGGGCGTTCGTCATCTTGCACGCAGGACACCAGCCCGGTTGCCGGACGCCAGTTTCCAGTGCAGCTGTCAGGGTAGACGGCTGACACTCGGACCATCAACGCGGAGAGGCCGCGCATGCCCATGGATGTCTTCGCCATGGAGCGGATGCAGTCGACGTGGGAGAACGTCGTCGAGCGCGATATGAGCGAGTCGGGAATCCGCGCCGTGACGTTGCGCGAGATGGTCGAGCTGGGCCTGGATCTGCCGGCGATGCTCGACATGCCGCTCGGCTACAGCCAGTCCAACGGGACCGTCGGTCTCCGCGAGCGCATCGCGGCGCTGTATCCCGGTGCGACCGCCGACCATATCGAGGTCACCAACGGCACCTCCGAGGCAAACTACGTCCTGGCCATGAGCCAGCTTTCAAGCGGCGACCGGTTCGCACTCGAGCTCCCGAACTATCTGCAGCTCTGGGGCGTGCCGCGCGGCCTCGGCGCGGCAATGGAGACCTTCCACCTCTGTCCCGGCGCCGGCGGCGCATGGACGATCGACTGGGATGAGTTCGACCGCGTGGTGACGGAGGGAACGAAGCTCGTCTACCTCACCAATCCCAACAACCCCACCGGCTCGGTGCTCATGCAGGCTGACATGGAGCGCATTGTCGCGCGGTGCGAGCGCGTGGGTGCGTATCTCGTGGCGGACGAAGTGTACCAGGGTTCGGAGTTCGACGGGCCGCTCACTCCGAGCTTCTGGGGCATGTCCGATCGCGTGGTGGTGACGAGCGGTCTTTCCAAGGCGTACGGAATTCCGGGCGTGCGCATCGGCTGGATCGTGGGGCCGCCGGACATCGTCGCGCAGTGCTGGGCGCAGCATGACTACATCACGATCGGACCGAGCAAGCTCTCGGATGCCATCGCGAGCGTGGCGGTGGAGCGCGACGTGCGGCGGCGATTGTACGATCGCACGCGCGTCATCCTCCACGAGAACGTGCCGGTGGTCGATGCGTGGGTGGGCGAGATGCGCCACCTGCTCGCGTGGACGCCGCCGCCCGCGACGGCCATGGCGTTCGTGCGCTGCCGCGGTGCATTGGCGGCCTGGCCGAGCGAGGAGATCGTGGCCCATCTGCTCGAGTCGCGGAGCGTGCTCGTGGTGCCGGGCAGCCACCTCGGCCTCGAGGGCTATCTGCGCATCTGGATGGGTGGCGCGCGCGATGTGCTGACAGACGGGCTGGCCCGTATTGCGGGGGGGCTCGACGAGGTGGCGGCCGCGACGTACGTCACGAGCCGCTGATGACGCCCAGGGTCATCAGCAGGGCGGAACTCGAGGGCTCCATCGACTATCCGCGTCTCCTCGACGAGATCGCAGCGGGCTTCGTGTCGTACTCGGCCGGGGATGTGATCGTTCCGCCGGTAGGCCACCTCGGCTTCACAGAGCCGCGCGGCGACGTGCACATCAAGTATGGCTACATTCGCGGCGACACGGTCTACGTCATCAAGATCGCGTCGGGCTTCGAGGGGAACGCCGGCCGTGGGCTGCCGCCCGGTGACGGCATGATGCTCGTCTTCGACCGCGATACCGGGATGGCGATCGCCATGCTTCTGGATCACGCCTGGCTCACGGATGTGCGCACGGCGGCAGCCGGCGCGGTGGTCGCGCGGGCACTGGCGCCGAGCGTCGTCCATCGCATCGGAATGGTGGGCGCCGGTGTGCAGGCGCGGCTGCAACTCGAGCTGCTCTCCTGCGTGACGCCGTGCCGCGAGGCGATGGTGTGGAGCAGGACGCCCGCGCACGCCGAGCAGTACGCACGCGACATGGCGGTCAGGGGATTTCACGTGGTCGTTGCACCGTCGGCGGATGCGCTGGCTGCCGAGTGCGCGCTGATCGTCACGGCCACCAGTGCGCGCGCGCCGCTCTTTCGCGCAAGCTCCGTGCGTACCGGAACGCACGTGAGCGCGTTCGGCGCCGACGCGCCGGGCAAACAGGAACTGGATGTGGAACTCTTCCGGCGCGCCGATGTCGTGGTTGCCGACAGTCGTTCACAGACCGCCGATCATGGCGAGCTCGCGCACGCGCTGGCGGCAGGCACGGTGGAACCATCGAACGTTCGCGAGCTCGGCGAGGTACTGGCCCGCCGTGCGCCCGGCAGGAGCAGCGACGATCAGATCACCGTCTGCGATCTCACTGGCGTCGCCGTGCAGGATATCGTGATCGCCAGGCACGTGCTGGCCAACCTCTCGCGGCAGTCCGCATAGCGCACGACCGTAACCGTCGCGGCGAACTCAGTCCATCTATGGTCTCGCATGGCGGCGCAGAGTGCTGACGAGCCTATCCGCGCGGGAGCGCACTGGCCGCGTCCATCAGCGCATGCTCGTGGCGGGCGGCGTCGCTTCCATGATACGGAGGACGGGACGTCCGCCCATGTTCTTCAGCGGGATGTACACGAGATGCGTTCGGGGCGACACCGCCACGGTATGCGCGTTGGGCATCGTCACGCGCCCCGCGCGCACAAGGGTGTCGCCCCGCTCGTCGAAGACGGCGACCACGCCCGACTCGGACGCCGCGTACAGCCGGTGCCAGGTCGGGTCGAGCGCGAGCACATCGGGGTCATCGCCGACGCGCTGATGGGACGTGACCTGCATCGTGCGGAGATCGACCTCGAGGAGCGTCGCATTTCCCTGGTTGGCAATGAAGAGGCGTCGGCGCGCGACGTCGACGTGCAAGCCGTGCGGATGGTCGGCGCCCGCAAACGCGTACCGGCCTATGACGCGCTCGGATCGCGGATCGATGGCGATCACCTGGTTCCTCGTCTGCACCGCGACGAGGATGCACCCCGAGGCGGCATCGTAGATGGTATTTCCTGCCTCACCCCCGATCGGGATCTTGCCAATGGCGGTATCGTGCTGGGCATCGATCACGAGCTCGCCCCCGCCGGACTCGTCGGAGACAAACACCTTCCTCATATTCGCCGCATACGCGATGCCATCGGGGAAGCCGATCGTGCCGACCGTTGCGATCACCCGGAATGTCTTCGTGTCGATCACCGCCACGTTGTGGTGGCCGGTGACCGATGCGTACACGCGATCCAACTCGGGCACGACCAGGACGCCCGTAAGCCCGGGCAGACCATGCACCGTCGTGATCACCTGTCGCGACCGCGTGTCGAACACAGTGAGTTGGGCCGCGTTCATGTGTGAGAGGTAGAGGCGGCCGGCCGAGTCGTCGAGACTCTGGTAGTCGAACCGCACCGTGCCACCGGGCATGGGGATGTCCGCTAGCGTGCGGAGCACGACCGGTGCAGCGGCAGATCGGATGCTCGGACTGCTCTCCACCTGCCGAGCCTCCGACGTCGCCACATTCGCCGTCGCTCGTGAGCCGCTCATCCCCTGTCCAGCTCCACAGTCGGGGGGCGCGTCGGTACTCTGTGCGGCGGAGCCCCGCTCCGTACATGACACGGTCGTGAGCACGGCGACCGCCGCCGTCACTGCGATCACCCAGGATGCATGCGTGCATTGTGTCATGGCATTCCTCCGTCAGGGGACGAGGCGATGGACCGCTTTGACGACGAGGGCGCCATTGAGCGGCCGCGACAGGGCGCGGCGATCGGGGAAGCGGTAGGGGGAGAGCGGATTGGTGGTGTACCCGGAGTTCCACACGACATAGACGTCGTCGCCGATCCTGGGGATCCAATGAAATCTCAGGTTGAAGTCCACCCGCTGATCTTCATTGTTGAACTGCATGAAGCCGAGAAACGAGGTGCGCGTGCTGACGTCGTATTCCAGATTACCGCTCGTCTGGATTGCCGTGAACCGGCCCGCACCAATGTGTACCGCGCTGCGTGACAGATCGGCCCCGAGTATGAGGTGACCACCGCCGCGCCATGTGGTCGAGAGATCGACCTCGGTGTTGCGGCCGTCATAGAAGTCGCCCCAACTCACGAGTGCGGAGACGCTCACCGGCCGACCGGGCGAGGTCTCGTACTGGAGCTCGGTGCGCGTCCACCAGTAGCGCCCCGGGGCGATGGAGACACCATGGAAGATCTCGAAGGTGTCGATTGGCGCGTCCATGAACCGCTGCACGTTCACCTCGAAGTGATCGCCCGATTGGAAATCGCCCCCCACGAGGCGCCACTCGAAGCTCGCCGTCTGCCAATCCGCGACCCGTCCAAGTGAACCGCTCTCGTTGGCGATGATGTCCCAGCTCGGGATCGGGAGCTCGAGGTCGAGCTGACGAATGCCGAGCACGTGCGGACGGGGCATGAAGTCGATGTGTCCCGTCGTCTCCCAGATGCCCGTGCGACTGACGAACCCGAGCGTCGGCGCAAAGCCCGCGTCGATCCGGTAGAGCGAGACGAAGTTGTCGAACAGATCATTCGGAAAGTCGGTACCGTAGCGCCAGGCGACAGGCGTACCGCGCACCGCGGGTGTTTCGGTGCCCGCTATCCAGAATGACGGTTCGAGATTGTAGCCTCCCACCACGAGTGGGAAGTCGACGTCCAGTCCCCCGGCACGCTCGGTCCCGCTCGTACCGGGTCCCGAGCGTTGCGTGGCGATCGCCCCCACGTACGAGCGGGCGAACAAATCGTGCTTGATGCGCATGACGGCATCGTTCGCCTCGTCGCCGGCGCCGGTGCGCGTATCGAGGACGCCCACGGTCCAGGGGCCCATCTTCCCGTAGAGTCGGGCGCCGCCCATGATCGGCACGGCCTCGCCACTGTCGCTGACCCCGATGCGCCGCGAGTAGAAGAGCTGCGCTCGACTCTCGGTGCCGAAGGCGAAGATCCCGCTCGACTCGAGAAAGAACTCGCGCTTCTCGGGAAAGAAAGTCGGGAAGCGCGTGAGGTTGATCACCTGCCGATCGACCTCGACCTGCGCGAAATCGGTGTTCACCGTGAGGTCGGCAGTGAGTGTGGGGGAGACGGCGAGCTTGGCGTCCAGGCCGACCTTCCCGTCCAGCTTGCTACCGGCCGTAGTGGCGCCCGTGAAGTCGTGCTCGCTCTCCACTGCCCGGGCGAGCACGTAGGGCAGGAGCTCCACATCGCGCTGTCGGGTAAGTCCGTCGAGTCCCGTGAGCGCGCCTTCGTTCTGCAGCTGCGTGAGCCCCTGCGCCCGCCCGTATGAGCGCCAGAGGTCCTCCTCGTTCTTCCGTCGAATGACGCGGCGCGCATTGAAGCCGAAGGTGGGCGCCCCGCCTGCGCGGAAGCGGAGCGTGCGGAACGGGATGCGGAACTCGGCGGTCCAGCCCGCGCTATCGCGCGTGGTCGCGACGTCCCAGATGCCGTTCCAGTTCTCGTTCTCGTCATCGAGCCCCGCGAGCTGCGCATCCCACCGCGCGCCGTTCGGGTTGGTACCAAAGAGGAACCCGCTCCGGTAATCGTGGAAGCTGTCGATCAGGAGCGTGATGTTGTCATCCGACGACAGGTCCGCATCGCGGCGGAGCTGCGCGGCGCGGAGACCGGAGACGTTCCCGTCGTAGGCGCGGACGGCGATGTAGAGCGCATCCCGGTCGCGCACGACCTTGACGACAGTGCGCTCGCTCGCGGTCGCACCCTCGACTGGTTCGCGCTGCCGGAAGTCGGTGATGGAATCCGCGGTCATCCAGAAGGGCTCGAGGAGCCGGCCATCGAGAGCGACCGCCGTCGAGATCGATCGCACATCGAGAACTGCCACTCCCGCCGGCGTGCCCACCGAGTCCGGGCGCTCACGTGTCCGCATCCGCCCACTGCTGTCCTGCTGGGCTGCTGCCGGCGTCGCGAGCGCCAGGGCGCCGGAGATCGCGAGTACGCTGATACGGAGCGAGCGAATCACGAACGCATCAATGAGGAATCCGGGATGCGAGCGATCGTTACGTACGCATCGCTCTGACGCCGCGCTTGCGGTCGCGGCCCCTGGCGCGCGCCTTCTTCGCGAGCGCTGCGTACAGGGCATCGAACAGCGGAGTCCCCCGCTCAAGGCGCGCTGCGTCATCGTCCAGGGCGAGCGACATACCGGTGACGAGCTGTTCGATCCCTGGCGCCTCGACACGACCGAATCTGGCGTCCTTGACGTCGATGTCGTGCACGATCTCCCCGAGTGCGCCGAGTGCCTGATCATCCAGGGCAAAACGTGCGAGGAGCGTTTCGAAGGTGCAGCAGTCGCCCTCGTGTGTGTACTCGGCCTGGAACATGTCGAACCGCAGCTCCCCTTGTGCGGGTTTGTAGCCCCTGGGCTGCACGAACTTGAACTGAGCCTCGGCGTCGATGAATCGGTGGATGAGCCACGCGCTCGCCATGCGATCCACGTGCACATCCCGGCGCGTGACCCATGTTCTGCCGCGGAGTTCATCATCGGCCGCACGAGGTCGCGTGGCTGGCATCGCTCGCTTCCTCCTTTGCCGGATGCGCTCTTCGATGTTGCCAATGGCGGACTCGACCACCGCGCGGCCCGGCGCGTCGAAAAAATCGATGGCTCTGACTTCGTTGACGCGGCGCTGAAGGCGCCCGAGCTCGCTCGTGATCCGCGCTTGCAGCGCCGTCGCTGCGTGCCTGGCGCCCAGCAATGCCAGCAGCGCCTTCGCGTCCTCGGCGAGTGCGCGGTAGTCCGCATCGCGCGCCGCTCGGAAGAGCGTCTGCACGTCATCGTTCGAGAGGCCGTCCACGAAGGACGCCTCACAGATCCACGCCTCACCGCCTCCTTCGGCGATCTCGCGCAGCACCCACTCGAAATCCTCCTGGGTCCCGTCACGCCTGGGCAGGATGTACACGGCGTTCTTGACCGCGACGGCTCCGACGCGCTGAAGCCGGCGTCCGATCTTGGCACGCAGGTAGTCGGGCTTGGGCGGGATCGAATGGATGAAGAGGAGCCAGGGGTTGTGAACTGGCTCCTCATCTGGCATTGTAGTCGCAACCGCATCATGCATATATCACAACTGTAATATGCACTTCCGGGATGTGGCAATGGCCGCTGCGGCTGTGTGTCCAGGTGGGTGGTCTGCGCGAAATGGGCGAGCCGGCTCGAAATGCGCGCAACGTCGATCTGCCGGCCCCGTGGGCGCTCCCACACTCGGGACTGCCGCGCCGCGCGTCCTCCGAGATCCACCGCTGCGAGTACGACCCGTGGTCCCGCAGCACACTCTTGTGAGGAGGAACGATGCAGGACAGCACGCACGGACTTCAAACGCTGGTCGGAGGTGCCATGTATCAGTCACACTGGCGCCGGCACATTCGCGGCAGGACAGTCCTCGCCCTTGCGGTCGCCGCCACACTCGCGGCCTGCTCGACGCAAGGCAGCGCCGCCGAGGGGCAATCGAAACCGTCGGTGCAGGAGCAGGCGGAGCAGCAGGCGCAGAAGTCATCCGCGGCAGGGACCGCGGCGGCCGATCCCGCCGATTCCATCGACTGGAAGACGGTGGCCCAGGCGATGGGACGCTCGGGCGCAATGCAGCCGGGCGGCGTCTACAAATTCAGCATGCCGCGTAGCGACCTGCACGTCACGGTGAACGGCGTATTGATCAAACCCGCCCTCTCGCTCGGATCCTGGCTCGCCATGAAGCCAAAGGGCAGCAAACAAGTGGTGGCCATGGGGGATCTCGTGCTCACGCAGGACGAAGTCCATTCCGTGATGACCAAACTGCAGGACGCTGGCATCATGCAGACGGCGCTGCACAATCACCTGCTCCACGAGAGCCCGCGCGTGATGTACATGCACATCGACGGGGAAGGGGATCCAATCAGGATCGCGCAAGGCGTGCGTGCCGCGTTGGCGCTCACGAAAACGCCAGCCGCGGCGAGTGGCGGCAGCCAACCGGCTGCGCCGCTGCGGCTCGACACGGCGCAGATTCGCCAGGTGCTGGGACACGACGGCAAGGTCAATGGCGGGGTCTACCAGGTGAGCATCCCGCGTCCGGAGACGATCCGCGCGAGCGGCATCGAGGTGCCACCCGCGATGGGCACGGCGACCTCCATCAACTTCGAGCCGACGGGCGGCGGCAGGGCGGCGATCAATGGCGACTTCGTGATGACGGCCGGCGAGGTGAACCGGGTGATCCGAGCGCTCACGGAGAACGGGATCGAAGTCGTCGCCGTGCACAACCACATGCTCACCGAGGAGCCCCGGCTCTTCTTTCTCCACTACTGGGCGAATGACGATGCGGTGAAGCTCGCACGCGGTCTGCGGCGGGCGCTGGATCAGCTACAGGTCCGGCCGGGGGCACCGCGGTAGCTGGGCAGGTCCATGCGGGAGGCAGATGCGCCTGCGTTCAGGACCTCGCGATGGCGGGCGGCGATGCGGCGTGCCAAGTGCTGCGGCCGGTGCCGGGCCAAACGTTGCGCCGACGGTGTACAGCCTGTGCGTGTGGCGCTTTCGCATTGCACGCCGGCGACCGTAGCCGTCGCGCGGCAACGCGGTGCACTACATTCGTCTGCGCGCGCGGGTGTAATCCTGTCGTAAGGTACGCGAAGTACGTTTACCCCAGCGCACGGAATGTCCCCCGCTCCCGAACCATGAATTTCGTACTTCTCAGACTACGGGCACTCACGTGTGTGGAATGCATCGTGGGGGCCGGGCTTGTCACGGCGCCGGTCGCCGCCGCGGCCCAACAGACGATCACCCGGGAGGCGGCGATCGCCGCCGCACTGTCGCGCGGCGGCTCCATTGCCGTGGCACGAACCGTGGCCGCCGCGGCGCGTGCGCAGGTGCGGGCGGCCAGTGCCTATCCCAATCCCGCGTTCACCACGAGCTACTCCAAGGACACGCCGCAATACCACGCGCTCCTCGATGTGCCGGTCGATCTGCCATGGCTGCGTGGAGCACGAATCGGCGCGGCGCAGGCGGCGGACACGTCCGCGGCGTACACCTTCGCCTTCGCGCGGGCGGCCATCCGGTTCGATGCGGATACCGCGTACACGCAGGCACTGGCGGCGGCGGCGCATGCACGGCTCTCGAGCAGAAACGCCGCGGACGCCGATAGCCTGTTGCACATGGCCATGACGCGGCGTGATGCGGGGGACGCGAGCGAGCTGGACGTCCAGCTCGCGACCGTGAACGCGGGCCAGCTGGAAAACGTGTCGATGGCCGATGCGCTCGCCGCCTCGAGCGCGCTCCTCACCGTGCAGCGCGTCATGGGACTTCCCACGGATAGTATCACGATCGCGCTCGGCGATTCACTCACACTGCCTGCTGCGATCGACAGCACACTGGCTGGCGAGCGGCCGACGCTGCAGGTGGCCGCGGCCAGCGCCGCACTGCGGTCGGCGGAGGAGACGCTGGCGTTCGAGCGCCGGAACGTGTGGGCGGCGCCCGCCGTTCAGGTGGGCTTCGACGCGCACGACCCTACCGTGCCCCAGGCGGGACTCCTGCCGACCGTGGGTATTTCGCTCCCGCTTCCTCTGTTCAACCGGAACAGCGGACCGGTCGCCGTCGCCAGCGCGGAACGGGACCGCGCGCAGGCGGAGCTCGCGCTGGCCAGGCAGGAGAGCCGGGCGACGATTACCCAGGCGCTGCGCGAGCGTGCCGTGGCGCTGCTCAAGGCACAGCGCGATCAGCGGCTGGTGGCAAGCGCGCAGCGCGTGGCCACGATGTCGCTGGAAGCATATCGAGAAGGCGCGATTGCGCTCTCGGGCGTGCTCGAGGCAGAACGGAACGCGCGCGACGTGCTCGCGCAATATATCGACGACGTTGCCGCGGCGAACCGTTCCAATGAATCCGTAAGGCTCTTTACTCTCACCAGCACCGCACCGTGACTCCTCGCGTCCCCCCGTTCCCATCGGTGGCGTCGGTCATCCTGGCCGCGTTCGTTCTCGCGTGCGGCTCGCGCGCGAGCGAGGGATCGGACAGCGCGGCATCCGCCGATGCGCAGCCCGCGGTCGCTGCACGCACCGCGATCGCATCGGTGCGACCGTTCGCCGTGACGGTGAGCGCCATCGGCGTGGTGGCGCCGAGACCGGGGCACTACGCCGAACTCAGCGCGCCAGCGCCGGCGCGCATCGCAAACATCTACGTCGTGCCAGGGGCGCGCGTGCGGCAGGGGCAACCGCTCATCGCGTTCGAGCGCGCGCCCTTCGATGCCGCGGCGCACGGCGCCGATGCGGCGCTCGCCGCGGCGAGGAACGGCTACGACCGCGCGGTCCGGCTCGCGCACGACGGCATTCTCCCGCAGAAGGATGTGGACCAGGCGGCCGCCGCCCTGGCGGACGCGCAGTTGAACGCGGTCACGGCGCGGCGCGCGCAGGAGCGGGCCACGCTCCGCGCCCCGCTCGCGGGCGTGGTCACCCGCATGACGGCGGTGATCGGCGCCAGCGTGGACGCGAACGAACCGCTGGTCGAGGTGGCCGACCCCGCCGCGCTGGACATCGTGCTCAATCTCTCGCCGTCGCAGGCGGCTCCGGTGCACGCCGGGGATTCCGCTCTGTTCGCCGCCGGCCAGGACACGACCGGCGAATCGCTCGGTGCCGGTCGCGTCACCGCGGTCGGGGCCACGGTGGACTCGGCGTCGCGCAGCGTGGCGGTGCGCGTGCACCTCGCGCACCCCAGCCGGCCCCTGCGCATCGGCGAGACGGTCTTCGGGCAGATCGCGGTCGCCGTGCACGCGCATGCCGTGACGGTTCCCGCCGACGCGCTGGTGCCGGATGGCGATGGCTTCAAGGTGTTCGTCGTCGACGCGCACGGCATCGCCCACGCCCGACCGGTCACGGTAGGCTCGCGCACCGAGGGGTTCGCCGAGATCGTACGCGGCGTGCAGGCGGGTGAACGCGTGGTGACGTATGGCGCATACGGCGTCGAGGACAGCAGTCGCATCGTGCCGGTGAAATCGTGAAGCTGTTCGACGTGCTGGCGAGACAGCGACGCTTCATCTACCTGGTGGTCGCGCTGCTCAGCGCGGGCGGCATCTGGGCCGCATTGCAGCTTCCGTCGGCCATCTATCCCGAACTGCTCTTCCCGCGCATCACCATCGTCGCGCAGGGCTCCTCGCTCGGCGCCCGCCAGGTCGTATTCAGCATCACGCGACCCATCGAGGAGGCAGTGAGCGTGGTACCCGGCGTCACGCGCGTCCGCTCCAAGTCCATCCGCGGCGCAAGCGAGATCTCGATGACGTTCGCGCCGAACACGGACATGATCTACGCGCTGCAGCTCACGCAGGCGCGCGTGAACCAGATCAAGGGGGACCTGCCGGCGAACCTCGAGATCGAGGTCGCGCGACTCACGCCGTCGCTCTTCCCGATTCTGTCGTACAACCTGGAGGGGGGTGACCCCGCGACGCTGTACGACATCGCGCGCTATCAGATCAAGCCCATTCTCTCGCGCGTTCCGGGTGTGGGGCGCGTGGACGTCCAGGGCTCGGACGTGCGCGAGATCGAGGTCGTGGCCGATCCGGCCCGGCTTGCCGCTCGGGGACTGACGTACGACGACCTCGCGACGGCCATCCGTACGGCCGTGTCGGTGGCGGCGGTGGGCCGCGTGTCGAAGGACTACAAGCAGTACCTCATCGTGACCGACCTCGAGGCGCACGCGCCGGCGGACATCGGCAACGTCGTCATTCGCGGCGGCCTGCGGGTGCGCGACATTGCGACGGTGCGAATCGGCACGGAGGACCACACCAGCATCATCGCCGGCGATGGCAGGCCCGCCGCGCTGCTCAACATCACGCGCCAGATCGGCGGCAACACGCTGTCGATCGCCGACAGCGTTGCGCGGATCGCGAATACGGTGGCGCGCACGCTGCCGCCCGGCGTTCATCTCAAGGCGGTGTACGACCAGGCCGCCCTCGTGCGCGATGCCGTGAAGTCGGTGCGCGACGCCATGCTCATCGGCGCGGCGCTCGCCGTCATCATCCTGCTGGTGTTCCTGCGCCACGGCCGCATTACGGCGATCAGCGCGACGTCGATCCCGCTCACGCTCGCCATCACGGTGTTCGTCATGCGCCAGATCGGGCAGACGTTCAACCTGATGACCCTTGGCGCCATGGCCATCGCGATCGGGCTCGTGATCGACGACGCGGTGGTCATCACCGAGAACATCGCGCGACATCTCGGGTTCACGCTCGATCGTACGGTCGCGATCCGCGAGGCGGTGCAGGAGCTCATCTGGCCGGTGAGCACGTCCACTCTCACGACGGTGGTGGTGTTTCTTCCACTGGGACTGCTGCAGGGCGTGGTCGGGCAATTCTTCAAGGCGCTCTCGATCACGCTCACGATCGCGGTGCTGGTGTCGCTCCTGCTCGCGCTGACGATCATTCCGCTCTTGAGCGAGCAGTTCATTACGGCGCACGATGTGGACGCGGGCACTCAGGCGAGTGGTGACGACGCGCATCTGGGATTCCTGGCGCGCATGGGGCGGCTCGTGGATGGGCTCGCCACACACTACGAGCATTCGCTTGGCACCGTGCTGCATCATCCGCGCACCCTCGTGGGGGTGGCGGTCGCGCTGATCGTGGCCGGCGTTCTGGTGGAGCGCTCCATCGGCACCGGCTTCCTGCCCGAGATGGACGAGGGGGCGTTCGTACTCGACTACTTCACGCCCGGCGGCACGGCGCTCGCCGAGACGGACCGCGAAGTCCGGATTGCGGAGGGCATTCTCGCCCGCATCCCGGAGATCACCGGGACGTCGCGTCGTACGGGCGCAGAGCTGGGGCTGTTCGCCACCGAGCAGAACACGGGCGACATCGTCGCGCGACTCAAGCCGCAGAGCCAGCGCGACCGTGATATCTTTGCCGTCATGGACGATGCGCGCGCACGGATCACGGCCGCGGTGCCGCGTCTTCACATCGAGTTCGTGCAGATCCTCTCGGATGTGATCAATGATCTGGCGGGCGCGCCGAACCCGGTGGAGATCAAACTGTTCGGCGCGAATCTCGACGCGCTGGAGGCATACGCCAGGCGCCTGGCTGCGCCGCTCGGCAGGGTGCAGGGGGTCGAGGATCTCTACGATGGTGTCAGCGAGCCCAACGCCGAGATGATGATGCACATCGATGGCGCCGAGGCGAATCAGGTGGGGCTGAGCCCCGCCGAGGTGGGTGATCAGGTGAGTGGCGCGCTGCTGGGCGTGAACGCCGGCGAGATGCGTGCGGGCGACCGCTCCGTGGGAATTCGTGTGCGTGCACCCGACTCGGTGCGCTACGATCCGCTGCAGCTCAGTGCGCTCCCGCTCGTCACCAGCCCGTCGCGGGGCAGTGTGCCGCTGGGTGCAGTAGCGTCCGTGACGTCGCAGGAATCGCGTGCCGAGCTCACGCGGGAGAACCAGCAGCAGATGATCGCTATGACCGCAGGCGTCGGCGGCCGGGCGCTGGGTGACGTGATGAAGGACGTGCAGCACGTGCTGGCCGCGAACTCCGCGCCCGCCGGGATCCGGGCGGAGTTGGGCGGACAGTACGCGAGCCAGCAGGAAGCATTCCGGGCGCTCCTGCTCGTCCTCGGGCTTGCGGCGGTGAGCGTGATCGCTGTCATGGTCGTGCAGTTCGAGTCGTTCGTCGAACCGCTCGTGGTCGTGCTCGCGGCACCCATCTCGTTCGTGGGCGCACTCGTGCTCCTGCTCTTCACGGGAACGGCACTCAACGTCTCGTCGTTCATGGGGCTCATTCTCCTCGTCGGACTGGTGGTCAAGAACGGGATCATCCTGCTCGACTTCACCCGCATTCGACTGCGCGAAGGGCTGCCGCTCGAGCGCGCGATTCGAGATGCGGCACGCATCCGGCTGCGTCCCATCCTCATGACGACGTTGTGTACGCTGTTCGGGCTGTTCCCGCTCGCGCTGGGGCTCGGCGCGGGGAGCGAGCTGCAGCGCCCGCTCGCCGTGGCGGTGATCGGCGGACTGGCGCTCTCGACGCCGATCACGCTGTACGTGGTGCCGACGCTGCTCGTCATGGCGCGCGGTCGCGACTACCTGCTGCCAGGGCGGTCGATGCTGCGCACCGCGGCGCGGACGACCGTGCAATCCGACGCGACCCGCGGGGCGCACGCCCATTAGCTGGCGAAGGAGTGACGCATGCGCGTGCTGATCGTGGAAGACGATCCGCGGCTAGGCAACACACTCGCGAAGGGACTGCGCGAACAGGCGTACGCCGTGGACGTGGCCGCTGATGGCGAGCGCGCGCTCGGACTCTCGGCGCTCAACAGCTACGATGCGATCGTACTCGACGTGATGCTCCCGCGGCGCGATGGGCTCGAGGTGTGCCGGGCGCTGCGCAATCGCGGGTCGCGCGTGCCGGTGCTCATGCTCACCGCGCGCGATACGGTGCACGACAAGATCACCGGGCTGGACGCGGGGGCCGACGACTATCTGACCAAACCCTTCGCCTTCGGCGAGCTGCTCGCACGGCTGCGGGCGCTCCTGCGCCGCGGGAGTGAGCTGCTGCCGAGCGTGCTCACGGTTGGAGATCTCGTGGTGGACACGCGCAGCCAGACCGCACGACGGCGGGATCGTGCGCTCCTGCTGACGGCCAAGGAGTATGCGCTGCTCGAGTTTCTGGCGCGCCACGCCGGCCGCGTCCTGAGCCGCGCCGAGATCTGCGCACACGTGTGGGACGAGAATCATGATCCGTGGTCGAACACACTCGAGGTGAATATCAATCGTTTGCGGCGCAAGCTGGACGCGGACGGTGCGGCGCCGCTCATCCACACGCGCCGCGGCGCGGGCTACGTGCTCGCGCAGACCGGAGGTGCCGACGGTGCTTGACTCGATGCGCGCCCGGCTCGCGCTCTGGCACACCGCGACGCTCGCCGCGCTGCTCATCGCATTTGCCGGCGCGTCGTATGTCTTCCTCGAGCACGCGACCATGCGGCGCATGGATCGCTACCTCGCGGAGACGGCAACGGCGTTCAGCGCCGAGCTCCAGGCGGAGCGGTTGGATGAGGACTCCAACGAGGCCGCCGTCACCGCGGCGGTGCACGAATTTCACTTTCGTGACCTGCAGATCGTGGTCTACGATGCGTCGGTGCAGCGGGTGATGGCCGGCGGCGACGTGGCGCCGGGCGCGCGACAGGCGTCCCGCGCGTCGGCACGCGGACGGAGCCCGGTTGATGCACGGGCGTTGGCGCGGGTGATTCGCGAGCGTGGCGACGTCGCGCCGGCCTTCGTGACCGTGCCCGGCGGACGAGCGGGCTATCGCGCCTATGCAACCCCGGTGCGTCTGGGCGCTGACACCTACATGGTGGCGGTGGCCGAGTCGCTGCGTGGCCAGCAGGAGACCATGGAGGGGCTGGGCGCGGCGTATCTGGTCGCCATTCCGCTGGTGCTCCTCCTGGCGGGCACTGGCGGCTACTACCTGGCTCGGCGGACCCTGTCGGCCGTGGTGGCGATGAGCGCTCACGCCGCGCGCATCGGGGCGGCGAATCCGCATGAGCGGCTTCCCGTGGTGAACCCGCGCGATGAGCTGGGGCAGTTGGCTCAGGTGCTCAACGGTCTGCTCAGTCGCCTGTCCGGCGCGCTCGACCAGCAGCGCCGCTTCATGGCCGACGCGTCCCACGAACTGCGGACGCCAGTGGCCATCATGCGCGGCGAAGCGGATATCGCGCTCTCCAGCGAGACGCGGAGCGCCGCAGAATATCGGGACGCCATGAGCGTGATCGGCGACGAAGGCCGGCGTCTGTCCAACATCGTCGAGGACCTCTTCCTCCTCGCGCGCGCCGATGCAGGCCAGGCTCCGGTGTGCTACGGCGAACTCTATCTGGATGAGGTGGTGTCCGACTGCGTGCGCGCCGTGCGCTCTCTGGCGGCACAGCGCGGGATTGAGCTGTGCTGCGCACTGCTGCCGGAGTCGCCGTACCGTGGCGACGAGGAACTGCTGCGCCGCGTGCTGCTCAATCTGCTCGACAACGCCATCAAGTATTCGGAACCAGAGGCGGCCGTTCACGTGGCGCTCGCGCACCAGGAGTCGTGCTATCGCATTACCGTGCGTGACACGGGGCCGGGAATTCCCGGCGAGGCGCAGGCGCGACTGTTCGAGCGCTTCTACCGCGCCGACAAGGCACGTGCGCGTTCACTGCCATCCGCCACCGGTGGCGCCGGCCTTGGCCTCGCGATCGGGCGGATGGTGGCCGAGGCGCACGGCGGACGGCTCGAGCTCGTGCGCTCGACGGAACAGGGAAGCGAGTTCGCGCTCACGCTTCCGATACCCCGGGCGCCGTGAAGATTGTCATGTGCGGTAAATGGTGGTTGCCAGTGCTGGTCGCGGTCGCCGGCGCGACGCCGCGAGCTGCGCGCGCGATGCAGGCAGACACACTGTCATCCGACAGTGTGCGTGCGACGCACACACGGCTCTTCACCCGGCGCGACGTCTGGCTCGCCGCCAGCGTGGTCGCGACGACCGCGGCCCTCATGCCCGCGGACCGGGGCATCACGGAAGAGTTCCGTGATCCGTGGCCCCAGCACAACGCGCTGCTCCGCGGAGCGGCCAACGATTTCAACTTCGTCGGGAGCCCTGGCGTCCTCGTGGCAAGCGTTGGGCTGTACGGCGTCGGCCGTTTGAGTCACCAACGGCGCTGGGCCATGCTCGGGTTGTACAGCACCGAGGCGATCGCGATCAGCGGCGCCGCGACGGGGCTCATCAAGGGAGTCGTGGGTCGCGCCCGCCCGTACGTGAACGGCGACGATGCGGATGCCTTCGCACTCGGTCGTGGATTCCGGAACGGAGGGGACACCTCCTTTCCGTCGGGACACGCGACGGCCGCCTTCGCCGCCGCCACGGTCGTGGCAACCGAGGGTCAGCGATGGTGGCCGCACGCGGCGCGCTTTGTCACCCCTGCGGCATACGGCACAGCAACGCTGGTCGCGCTTGCGCGGCTCTATTCGGACAAGCACTGGGCGAGCGACGTCGTGATGGGCGCCGGCATTGGCACCCTGTCCGGACTGGCAGTCGTGCACTTCAACGAGGCGCACCCGAACAATCCGATAAACCGCTGGCTGCTCGGTGCCTCGGTCGTCCCCATGTATCGCGGCGCGATGCTCATGTGGACATTTCGCACCCGGTTGCCATCCGATCTGTCTCCGACTGCACGAGTGCCCAGACTCGTTCGAGATGCTGCACGGTGGTGAGGATGTTCCCGATGCCGATGCGCATTACGACCCGCCCGCGCACGCGCGTATGTGTGAGGTACGCGCAGCCCGAGGCGTTCACCGCGTTCACGATCGCCTCGTTCAACCGGTCGCACGCCGCGTCATCAAGTCCGGCAGGCACATGGCGGAAACACACGACCGCCATTGGCACGGGAGCAACGCGCACGAACCGCGGGTCCGCATCCACCCATTGCGCCCACTGCTGCGCCAGGCGACAGTGCTGGCGGATGCGCGCCGCGAGCCCGTCACGCCCGAAGGCGCGAAAGACCATCCACGCCTTGAGCGCCCGGAATCGCCTTCCAAGTTGAATCCCATAGTCCATGTAGTCCGCATAGCTGGCCGCGCTGTCCGCGGTGCCGCGCGCGGCATCGCCGCGAAGATAGGCGTGAGTCAGTGAGAAGACCTCCCGCAGCAATTCCGGGTGGCGTGTGTACAGGACGCTGAAGTCCAGCGGCACGAACATCCACTTGTGCGGATTGACCACCACCGAGTCCGCGAGCTGCACACCGGCCATGGCCCAGCGCCCCTCATTGAGGAGTCCCAACGCGCCGCCGTACGCGGCGTCCACGTGCAGCCACGCGCCGAACTCCGTGCACACCGCCGCGATCTCGGTCACGGGATCGACGCTCGTCGTGGACGTCGTGCCGACTGTGGCGACAACGGCCATGGGACAGATGCCTGACCGCAGGTCGGCTGCCATTGCCGCGCGCAACGCCGCGACATCCATCCGGAATGCCTCGTCGCTCGGTACCCGCGTCACGTTCATTTCGCCAAGGCCGAGCACGATCATTGCTTTGTCGATGGAACTGTGTGCCTGGTCCGATGCGTACACGCGATGGGTCGGGACGTCGTGGCCAGCGACTCCGCGCTCGCGGACGGCCGTGCCGCACCTCTCCCGCGCCGCGGCAAGGGCGTGGAGGGTGGCGATCGATGCGGTATCATACACCACGCCCGTGAAGGACTCGCTCAGGCCGACCATCTGCCGGATCCAGCCGAGCACCACGTTTTCCAGCTCGGTAGCCGCCGGCGACGTTTGCCAGGTCATCGCGCTCACGTTGAGCGCCGCCGCCACCATTTCGCCCAGCAGCGCGGGACCGTTGGACGTGCTGCCGAAGTAGCCGAGGAACGCCGGATGGCCCCAGTGCACGATGCCCGGCATCACCACGGTGTCGAGTTCGGCGAGGATCTCGTTGAGCGGTGCCGGCTCGTCGGGCGCTTCGGTCGAACAGCGCGCCGCAATCTCGCCGGGTCGCACACGCGGCGAGATACGGCGCTGCTCGATCGTCTCGCGGTAATCGGCTATCCAGTCCGCAACGCGATGCAGGTACGAGCGGAACTGCTCAGGCGGGATGTCGCCGAGCAATTCCGGCGGAGACAGGGATTCGTCAGGCATGGATAGGTCCGACGCTTCGGGAGGCCTGAAGCACGGCATGCGGGTTGCTGCACGTGCGCGCATGACCGAACCAGGTGGTGACGGGCTCACGTACATCCTGCCCATCAAGTGCGCCGTGCCGCATGCCGCCGACGAATTGGCTGCGTACCTGCGCTGGCTTGCCGAGCGTGCGGAAGTCATCGTGGTCGACGGCTCGCCGAGTGCCGTGTTCGCCGCGCACGCCGCTGCGTGGCGCGAGGCGATCCACACCGGCCTCCGTCACGCCGTGCCGGCGGCGGACCTCATGACCCCGATGGGCAAGGTAGGGGGCGTGCTCACCGGGCTTCGCCTGGCGTCGCACGAGCGCATCATCATCGCGGATGATGACGTCCGCTACGACGATCGGGCGCTCGCGCGCGTCGCCGCCGCTCTCGAGGACGCCGACGTCATTCGTCCGCAGAACTACTTCGATCCGCTTCCGTGGCATGCGTGCTGGGACACGGGCCGCATGCTGCTGAATCGGCTTACCGGTGGCGACTGGCCCGGCACCATCGGCGTACGACGCTCGGTCCTGCGCGCAACCGGCGGCTATGCCGGTGACGCGATGTTTGAGAACCTGGAACTCGTGCGCACGGTGATCGCCGCCGGTGGGCACGAGACAGCGCTCCTGGGTGTATACGTGCTGCGCCATCCGTCCACCACGCGGCACTTCTGGGGGCAGCGCGTGCGACAGGCCTATGACGAATTCGCGCGCCCGGGCCGCCTCGTCATGCAGCTCGCGCTGTTGCCCGTCGCGACGGCGCTCGCCGCGACGGGGCGCTGGGGAATGCTTGCCGCCGGGGTCGTCGCGGTGACGCTGGCGGCGGAGATGGGGCGCCGGCGAGCGGGCGGCAGACACGTCTTTCCGCCGCGCGCCTCGCTTCTTGCGCCGGCGTGGGTGGCTGAACGCGCCGTGTGCAGTTGGCTCGCGCTCGGCGCACGCATCGTCCTCCATGGCATTCCGTACCGCGGGACGGTGTTGCGGCATGCCGCTACTCCTATGCGTGTGCTCCGGGCGCGCCACGCGGCGGCTCGCGAGTTGGCGCCGAGTGATCGGCGGCCGGGTATACGTCGACATCAATCGGCTTGAACCGCCCGTTGTTCGACAGCTCCGCCGAACACGCCGTCACGCCCACGATGAGATCCATCTCGGCGCGCAGGAGCAGATAGTCGCCGGCGCTGGAGCGCGGCGGCAGGATTCTCAGTTCGCCGGTGGGAAGGACATCCACGTTCATGAAGACGTTCAATGTCGTCGGGATCATGTCCGGCGCAATGCCGAACGGCTCCAGGCTGCGCACGAGATTCTCGAAGCAGCTCGGATGGTGCCCGGTGGTCTTGTAGATGATCGAGAACGTTTCGGGGCTGCACGGCGTGAGCAGAAAGTCATGCCGGCCCACCGTGTCGTCCACGACAGTCCACATCGGGCGGCTGCGGTTCGAATACAGGGTGTGGCCGGTGGTCACGAAGATGGTGTTCGCGTAGTCGATCGTGCGCCCCGACGACAGCCATTCGGCGGGATCGTCGCGCGCGAACGATGTGAGATCCGATACCTGTTCACCCTGGGGGTCGATGATCCTGAGCAACTCGCCCCGCGTCACGATGAAGCCCGTGCCGGTTTGCGGCGCGAGGTGAATGCGCCTGGGAAGTGTCATGGCAGGTCCCTCACGGCGTTCGGCGATGGAATGGGCAGCGCCATTCGGCGGCCGTGCTGTCGCGGCCCGAGTACTGGCGTGCCTCCGAGCGTTCGCCAAAGTCGGCGAGGTTCGGGTTCTGGCTCCCCTGCAGGGCGATGTCACGGTCGCGAATCTGTTCGCGCAGCCGCTCGTAGCGCCCGTCGCGACGGAGTCGCTCGAACTGTTCGTGCGGATTGAAGACCAACGCGGGCCAGCGGAAGCGCCGCGCGAGCCGGGAGCTCCTCGCATGCAGTCCCACCACGAAGAGGGCGCACCCCCCGTAGCTGAATGAGAATCGCGGATCCTCAGGATCCTGGCTCACCGCCGGATCCCAACCGGCAGCCGGATCGTCTCGCTCATGCAGGCGCTGGAGCTGCATCCAGAGGCGTCGCTCGAAGGTGCGCTCGCTCGCCGGCGCACGGCCTGTGAACACTGCGACGAACGCAGTCAGGCGATCGCCGTCAGGCGGAATCCGCTTCGTGAATGCGGCGAGATCCCGCGCCAGTGCATCGGATGCCGCTACGGAGCCAAGCGCACCATATACACCAAGCTGATAGTCGCGCCGGCGCACCGCACCCTTCGCCGCAAGACAGGGGAAGCTGGTGTGGCTGACGAATGC
>DATNDS010000134.1:0-3673 GCA_035553215.1 Gemmatimonadaceae bacterium | reverse complement strand
CGTCATTCGGATGTCCAGCCGCATCATGAACCCGAACCAGGACCTCCGATCATGCGCTACGCACTTCTCATTCACTATCCGCAGCCCGCGGTTTCCACGCTCACCGAGGAGCAGATTGCCCAGGGCAAGGCCGCGTTTCATGCGTACGCCAGTGCGCTCGAGGATGCCGGCGTACTCCGCTCCGCCGAGGTGCTCCAGACCATCGCCAGCGCCACCAGCGTGTCAGTGAAGAACGGCACGCTTCAGGTGCAGGATGGGCCCTTTGCCGACACCAAGGAGGCGTTCGCCGGCATCTTCACGATTGACGTTCCCGATCTCGACGCTGCCATTGCGTGGGCGGAGCGGTGTCCGGCCGCACAGTGGGGTACGGTCGAGATCCGCCCCGCGGCGGTTCGCTTCGTCAATGGCGCGTGGACCAGTGCAGGGTGATGCCGACAATGTGACGGCGCGCGCCGAAGAACTGGCGCGCGCCGCCTACGGCCGCCTGCTCGCCATCCTTGCGGCGCGGGACGGCAATATCGAAGCCGCAGAGGATTCGCTGGCGGATGCATTCCTGCAGGCGCTGGAATCGTGGCCCGCAGCAGGAGTTCCGCGCAATCCCGAAGCGTGGCTGCTCACCGTGGCGCGGAATCGCCAGCGCGACGTGCGCCGCTCGGCCGCGCATCGGTTGTCCGATCCGCTCGATGACGATTCGCAGAACAGCGCGCTCTCGATCATGGAGGACATCGATCCCGACGCCATCCCGGACCGCCGGCTTGCCCTGCTCTTCGTATGCGCTCATCCGGCGATCGATCCCGTGGTGCGCACTCCCCTCATGCTACAAACCGTGCTCGGCTTCGACGCCGCTCACATCGCGCGCGCGTTCGCGATTCCCGCTGCAACCATCGCGCAGCGCCTCGTGCGCGCCAAACGCCGCGTTCACGACGCACGCATTCCGTTCATGGTGCCAGGGCGTGACAAACTGCGCGAGCGCATTGCCCCGGTGCTCGAAGCAATCTACGGCGCCTACGCCATCGACTTTCCTCTGGTGGCGGGCACCGGGCCACGCGATTCACTCGCGGCCGAGTCGCACTTTCTCGCCATGACGATTGCCGAACTGCTTCCCGGCGAACCCGAAGCGCTGGGGCTGGCCGCACTCATCTCGCTGTCGCTTGCCCGGCGCGGAGCACGCGGCACTCCGGATACTTTCGTGCCGCTCGATGAGCAGGATCCGGCGCTGTGGGACACGGAGCTGATCGCGCTCGGCGAGCGATACCTCAATGCCGCGAGCGCGCATGGGCACACGGGGCGATTCCAGATCGAGGCGGCGATCCAGTCCGTGCACTGTGCGCGGGCCATTTCGGGCGTCACCGATTGGCGTGCGGTGCGCACGCTGCACAGTGCGCTCGTCGCGATCGCGCCGACGCTCGGCGCGCGCACAGCCCACGCGGCGGCTGTGGGACGCGTGGAGGGCGCGGCGGCCGGACTCGCGGCGCTCGAGGCGATCACGGACGACGCCGTGCAGCGCTTTCAGCCGGCGTGGGCGGTGCGCGCTCACCTGCTGGCCGAGGCGGGGCGCAACGTGGAAGCGATGCAGGCCTACGAGCGCGCCATTTCGCTCACGACGGATGTGGGAGCGCGGCGTTATCTGGAGAGCCGCCTTGCGGTTCTTGCCCGCGTGTAGCGGCGGGACCGTCCACGAAGCCTGACCCCCAACCCGGACTGGAGGAAAGCACATGAGCAACGTGAAACCGCTGAAACGTCTCTACAGGGCGTTCGGGCGTGAAGACATCGCCACCGTTCCTGCGCGCATGAGCTCGACCATTCGCTGGCGCGGGTAACGGGATGCCAGCGATCACCATGCGGGTGAAGGTGAAGCCGCGCGCGAAGCGCTCGTCGCTGGAGCAGGAGCAGGACGGCTCGTGGGTCGCGCGCGTGAAGTCTCCGCCAGTGGACGGGAGAGCCAACGAGGAACTCGTCACGCTCATTGCGCGACAGTTCGGCTGCCGCCGGAGCGCCGTGCGCATTCGAGCCGGCGCGTCGGGCCGCACGAAGCTGGTGTCCGTGGAAACCGGGTGAGCCGGCGCGTCCGACACTTCCGATCAGTACTGACGCACGCACGCGATGCGTCATGCATTGGCCGCGCCTCTCACTTCTCCCGCTTCACCGCCCAGTCAATCGCCTTCCCGCCCTTCGCGCGTTCATGGTAATGAATCGCGACCGGCGTCTGCCCCGATGTCACCGCGAACTCGATCCAGCCGCGGGCGCACTGCCCGGACTTGAGCGGCGTCTTCTCGAAGTTCGGTTTCCTGGCTCCTCCAAAGCCACCTATGGCGCTTCCATTTGAGAAGTGCAACTGGAAGAACGAGGGAAAGGCGAACGTGTACGGCGGGGTGTTCTGGCCGGTGCACACTTCAACGTCGGCAACGACGTCGCTCGTGGGCGTCGGCCACGAGATGGCATACACGGTGACTGTCCGACCTGTTTCTGTCGTTCTCTTGTCCGGAAGCTGCTGCGCGCTCGCGAGTTGTGCGGAGAGCAACAGCGCCGGCGCCAGCATGAGTACGATGGTGCGCATGGGGTCCGCCGCGTTGGAGTCAATCGTGAAAGTCACCTGATGGCCGTGGACGTCACCCGACGGCGCTGCCACGCGGGCCGGGCAACACGCTGAGCGTGCCCGGGGTCCCGAGTTTCCCCCGCTCCTTCCGATGCGCCGCGAGATCCACGACGGTCTTGAGCAGAACGAGCACCAGGAGTGCCGGCACCGGGGAGCCGAGCGCCGCCACGAGCGCGCCACCGCCAAGCACCACCAGGTGCAGGATGACGACACGCGAATACGGCTGCGACATGAGAGTCGTCAGACCCGCCGTGCGGTATTCGCCGCCGAGCACATAGTTGTGGAGAAAGGAGATTCCGTGACTCAGGAGCAGCGCCAGCACGGCATACTCGATATGCGTGGCACGAATGGCCGAGAGGACCAGCGACAGGGTGGGCCAGGCGGAATGCACCGGAGCGAGACCGGCATATTTGCCGAACAGGTCGAACACGAACATGCCGTGAATGAGCGTGAACATGCCGAAGTGCACGCAGAAGAACGGGATCATGAACACCTTCGCGATCCAGGCGGCGGGCTCGCCGGGTTCGGCCACGAGCATCCGGAGCACGTTGAAGCCGCCGACAACGACATTCTCCAGCCAGTAGAGCAGGATGATCGGGAAGACCTGCCAGTGGAACCAGATCACGCCGATGATCGGTACCGCGTTGGCGATGACGAGCGCAATCGTCGATACCGTCATGCGGCGAGACGCAGCGGAAATGGGATGCGGAGCGGTCATGGATGCCTGTGCTCGGTCGGAACGCGGGTCCGGAAGCAACTCGCCGCTGCAGGGCCGGTCGGCAGACAAGCTTAGCAGTGCGCTTGTCAAAAGACGAGTCTGGACGGCGTGTGGCACGGCGAGAAGATTCCGTACACGGTGATGTCACGGCGGCGGCACCCGGCCGCGGCGCTGCGATGTCCTCGAGGCCGCAACCGCATGCTCTTCATGAAACTTTCGATTCGCGTTCCGCTTACCACTGTCGCTCTGCTGTGCGCCGCGTGCATCCTTGCGCGCGACGTGCACGCGCAGTCCGCGCCCAGGGGCTGGCACACACTCACCAACGTCACAGGCAAGTGTCAGCTCGCCGTGCCGCCGGA
>DATNDS010000133.1:0-20057 GCA_035553215.1 Gemmatimonadaceae bacterium | reverse complement strand
CGGCAAGCTGCAGCTCCCTGAGCCGCCCGGCGAATACATCCCCCGCCTGATGACCCGAACCGGCATCACCCCGCTCCCGGTCCATCACAGGCATGCGTTGCACGTCGCGACCCTGCCCGCGCGTCATCGCGATCCGTTCGACCGCCTGCTTGTCGCACAGGCGCAACTCGAACAACTTCCAATTCTCACGGCTGATCGAGTCTTTCGCAGATACGACGTCGAAACCCTGTCGGCGACGTGAACCGGTTGCTCAGGTGGCACAACCGCGCCGGAACCGTGCATCGGATCCGTGTTGTAACGAAATTCGAGGAAGCACTGTACGTTCTGCTTCGCGTGTCGGTTTCCAGCCGGCGCCGCCGGAGTGCCACATAGCCCCGGAGTCGTCAGTGGACAATCTCCTCCCCGCCGTTCGCAGCCTCCATCGCACTCCGGGCTTCGCCGTCGCGGCGATCCTCACGCTCGCCCTCGGCATCGGCCTCTCCACGGCGGTGTTCACCGTGGCCGACGCGATGCTCATCAGGCAGCTCCCGGTGCGCGACCAGGGCCGCATCGTCACGCTCTGGGGCCGCGAGAAGGGCTTCGACAATTTTCCGCTCAGCGTGGACGACGCGCGCGAGTTCGCGCGGCGCACGCGGTCACTCTCTCAGGTGGCGTACTATCCGTACCAGGGCGCATGGCCGAAGCCGGTGCGCGACGGCACGGGTGTGTCACGCCTGCGCCAGGCGCTCGTGTCCGGCGACTTCTTCACCGTACTCGGCGCGCACGCGGTGCTCGGCCGCACGCTGCGCGCAACGGACGACGTGGCCGGCGCGGCGCCGGTGGCGGTACTGAGCTACGGAACCTGGCAGCAGAAGTTCGCCGGCGATCCCGCGGTGCTCGGGAGGCAGCTCGTGATGTACGACAGCGACCTGTCGTACACGATCGTTGGCGTCATGCCCCGGGGAATGGACTATCCGAAGGGCTCGGATTTCTGGGTGCCGATCATTCCCTCTTCATCGCCCGGCGGCCTGTCCTACCTCTCGGTGGACCTGGTCGGACGGCTCGCGCCCGGCGCGACGCCCGCCAACGCGCGCGACGAGATGACGGCGTTCTTCGGCAGCGCCGATGCGTCGCCGTACCTGCGAAACCTGCGCGGCGTCGTCCGCACGCTCCCGCGCGTCATCCTCGGCGACACGCGTCCGGCGCTCTTCGTATTCGCCGCGGCGTCGGCGCTGCTGCTCCTCATCGCGTGCATCAACGTCGCCAACCTGCTCCTCGCGCGCGGACTGGCGCGCACGCGGGAGATCGCCGTGCGATCCGCGCTCGGCGCGGGGCGCGTGCGCATCATCGCGCAACTGCTCGCCGAGAATGCCATGCTCGCCATCGCCGGTGGAGTGGTTGGCCTCATGGTGGCGGCGGGGGCGGTCCGCATGTTCGTCGCCTTCGCGCCGGCGGGCGTACCGCGGCTGGATGAAGTCCACATGAATGGCGCGGCGCTGGCTGGAGCGGTTGGCATCGCCGCCATCGCGATGCTGTTCTTCGGACTCGCGCCCGCAATCATGATGTCGCGTGTCGAGCTGCAAGCCGTGCTGCGCTCGGGCATGCGACACAGCCCGGGGCGCGGCTCGCGCATGGCGACTGAAGCACTGGTCGTGGCGCAGATCGCGCTCGCTGTGGTCGTCCTCTCGGCGGCGGGACTCATCGCGCGCAGTCTGCTGAAGCTCGAACGCGTGGACCTCGCTTTGCAGACATCGCACCTGCTCATCGGGCAGCTCTCGATCCGCTACGACCAGTTCGATACGAAGGACACGCAGCTCGCGCTGCTCGAGCGGCTGCTGCCCGAAGTGCGCGCCGTTCCGGGCGTGCGCAGCGTGTCGCCGGTGGTTGCCGTGCCGTTTGCCGGCGGCGCTGGCTGGGACGGCCATGCGTCCACAGAAGGACAAACGACCGAGGAGGCCGCAGCCAATCCGATGCTGAACATGGACGTCGTGAGTCCGGACTATTTCGCGACGCTCGGCATTCCGATCATTCGCGGGCGAGGCTTCACCGACGCGGATCGCGAGGGAGCGCCGGCGGTTGTCGTGGTGAGTCAGTCCGCCGCGCGTGAGTATTGGCCTGGCGGCCGTGCACTCGGCAAACAACTTACCATGGGATCCGCGAGCCAGGCAGCCACGGTCGTCGGCGTCGTGCCCGACACCCGCTATCGCGACCTGCGCGACGCACGACCCAGCATCTACTTCCCGCTCCGCCAATCGTTCTTCCCCTTTGTGCCCATGGCGCTGGCCATTCGCGCAACCGGGTCACCGACTGCGATCGTGCCAACGCTCCGACGCGTCATCGGTGCCGTCGATCCGGGCGTCACGCTCACGTACGCAGCGCCGTTCGACTTCTATCTCGAAGCGCCATTGGCGCAGCCGCGACTGAACGCGCTGCTGCTCGCCGTGTTCGCGAGCGCCGCGGTGGCGCTGGCCGCCATTGGGTTGTTCGGCATCATGGCGACGATGGTGCGGCAACGCACGCGGGAGCTAGGCGTGCGCCTCGCGCTGGGCGCTACTGCTGGAGATCTGCGTGACCTGGTGATGCGCCGTGGCCTCGTGATCGCGACAGCGGGGCTGGCGCTCGGCATCATCGGCGCGCTCCTGGCGAACCGGCTGCTCGCGTCGTTGCTCTACGAAGTGAGTGCGACCGATGCGGTGACGCTCGTGGCTGTCGCGGGATTGCTGCTCGCTGTCGCGGCGCTGGCGACCTTCATTCCCGCGCGGTCGAGCACGCGGATCGATCCGGCGATCGCGTTGCGCGTGGAAGGGTAGCCGCTCGCCGCCACGTCGCGTACGGCGTCGGCGCGGGATCCGTATTCTCAGCTGTCAACCGGAAGCCAGTGACATGACCGCGGCAGTCCGCCATCAGGCACCGCGTGCAGTGCCTGACGACGTGAACGAGAATGCAGACGGAGCTTTTCGTTCACTCGTGCAACGGTTTGGCGCTTGTGCCCGGAGAGGACAGGTTATTCTCGGCGCATGCCAACTGGACAAACGGCGAGCCGGGGAGCTAGCATATGGCGATGGCGATCAGCGTTCCACGCTACACAGTGGACGATCTCGAGCGCTTCCCCGACGACGGGAATCGCTACGAGCTGCTGGACGGCGTACTGCTCGTGACGCCTGCGCCCCGTGCCGCGCACCAGATTGTCGCCAACCGCATTCAGGCGCGCCTCACCGAACTGGTGCAGTGGCCGGGATACGCGAACGTCGTCGGACCCGGTGCGATGGTGGTCCCGCCACGCACGCAGCTTCAGCCGGACATTCTCGTATACCCGGCGCGCTTCGGTCCACGAGTGGACTGGGTGAAGGTGACCGAACACTGGCTGGCGGTCGAGGTGTTGAGCCGCTCGTCGCGTGTGTACGACCGGGAGTTCAAACGCAACGCCTACCTTGCACTCGGCGTCCTTGAGCTGTGGCTCGTGGACTATCGTGACCTGACCGTCGAGGTATGGCGCTCACGCGACGTGCCCGACGTGATCCGCGATGTAATCCGGTGGCGCGTGCCAGGGCGTGATCTCATCGCAACGATAGACCTGGCCAGCGTATTCGCGGGCTTGGAGTGAACGATGCCGGAGAGCGGACGGCACGCGCCGCCCGCTCCCCGCGTTCGTCACGGCTTGACCGAGTCCGGCTTCACCGCCGCACGCGGCACCACGGCGACGTCGCCTGTCGAGTGCCACGCGTCCACTTCCTTCGCGAACGCATCGCCCAGAGAGGCGACGGTCACGGGTTCGATGCCCGGCTCGTCCTCGCGGCCGTTCACGCGGGCGAGACTGCTGCTCGCCTTGCTGTAGCTGCTGTCCGCGTCGAGCGCCTGGCGGTACGCGTCGGCTGCCAGCGTGTAGTGCCCCGTGCGCTCGAGCGCGACACCGAGATTGTTCCGGAACGACGCCACGCCGTGCTCGTCGAGCTGCACCGCGCGCGCCAGCGGGCCGAGGGCTTCGTCATAGCGGCCGCTGCGAATGAGCAGCAGTCCCATGTTGTTCATCGACCAGACATCGCTCGGGTCGAGCGCGAGCGCCGTGTGATACGCATCGAGTGCGGCGTCGGTGTTGCGCAGTTGCGCCTGCACGCGGCCCAGCACGCGCCACGCGTCCGTTGATCCGGAATCCAGCGCGATGGCCTGCTGCACGCGCGGCAGCGCATCAGCCGCGCTGTCTTCATCGAGCAGCACGCGCGCCAGGTTGATCATGCTCTTCACGTGCGTCGGGTCGAGCTTGAGGGCATCCTCGAACGCCGCGCGTGCGCTGTCGAGCTGGCCGGACTTCCAGTCGGACAGGCCGAGCATGTAGTGACCCCACGGATTTTCCGGACGGCGCTCCGTGTAGGCGGCGAACATCGTGGCGGCGTTCGCGTAGTCGCGCATGCGGAATACCGAATCGGCCTGCGCGTACGTCACGGTGTTCGGCGCGACCGCTCCGGTCGCGACGGTGGTTCCCGGCTGTGCGACCACCGATGGCGCCCCGGCCACCGTGTCGGTGGCGGGCTTCTGCACGCTGTCGCCGGATCCGCCGCACGCGGCGACGGCGAACAACGAGAAGGGGACGAGGGTGCCGAGCGCGAACGTGCGCGAGTGCAGGGTGCGAAGCATGGGAGTGCTCCTCTGATGTGGCGCCGCCGCCCGAGGCGGGACGCCGGTCAAGTGCGTCGTGGACGGCACTCCCAAAGGCAAGCGCGCGGCCGCGCGTGAGCCGCGCGCGGGCTTCGCGGGGAACTCGTTGCGATGGCGGTGGTTGCGCCAGATCACGCGGCCGCGGGCGGACTGTGGTATCGCGCGATCGTGTCCGGCGGGTCACGCCGCCGGAGCGACGATTGTGTCCGGACGGTCACATCGTGTACGCCGCCAGCTCGCGACGCCCGCGATCCCCGCCACCAGCCGCGCGCTACTCCTTCTCGATGCGGTGGCGCCGCATGATGCGCAGCAGGCTCGCATGGTCCGCCAGTCCGAGCTCCCGCGCCGTATGCGTGATGTGCCACGCGTTCCGCTCGAGCGCGGCGATCACGATTTGCCGCTCGGCCTCGGCGCGCCGCTCGAGGAAGGTGCGCGTGGCCGGTGCGCCGGTCGTCGATGCGGCTGGTGCATTCTCGCGAATCTCGGCGGGCACGTGCTCCGCGCCGATCACGTCGCCGTCCGCCGCGATCACCATGCGCTCCACCACATTGCGCAGCTCGCGCACGTTGTTGAGGTGCCAGTCGTACTGCATGAGCAGCGCGGGCACATCGGCTGCGAGCCGCTTGTGGCGCATGCCGAATCGTTCGCACGTGAGTTCGAGCAGCCGGCTGGCCAGCTCGGGCACGTCCGACAATCGTTCGCAGAGCGGCGGCACGCGCATCGTGTGCGCGTTGAGGCGGAAGAGCAGATCACGGCGGAAGCGTCCCGCCTGTTCCTCCGCGGCGAGATCGCGATTGGTGGCGGCGACCACGCGCGCCGGCACGTCCACCGCGCGCGTACTGCCCAGCCGCACGACCTTTCGCTCTTCCAGCACGCGCAGCAGCTTGGCCTGCGCCGCGAGTGGCAGCTCGCCGATTTCATCCAGGAAGAGCGTGCCGCCTCCGGCGGACTCGAAGGCACCGCGACGCGCGGCGATGGCGCCGGTGAACGCGCCGCGCTCGTGTCCGAACAGTTCGCTCTCCACGAGCTGCTCCGGCAGCGCCGCGCAGTTCACGGCAACGAAGGGCTCACGCACGTGGCCGCTCAGCCGGTGAATGTCGCGTGCGACGAGCTCCTTCCCCGAGCCGCTCTCGCCCGTAATGAGGACCGGACTCGGAATTGGTGCGACGCGGGCGATGGCCTCCTTGAGCGCACGCATCGACGCGCTCGAGCCCAGCATGGCGCTCTCGTCGTTGGCGTAGCGCCGGAGCAGCGCGACCTCATCGAGTATGTGGCGTCGCTCGATCGCATTCTCGATCTCACGCGTCACGCGCTCCATGGGCTCTTCCTTGTCGATGAACGTGTACGCGCCGAGCTTGATGGCCTGCACGCATCGCTCGTAGCTGCCGGTGCCGGTGTAGACGATGACGGGCGTGGCAATGCTCCGCTCGCGCAACGCGCGCAGCACCGCGAAGCCGTCGGTGCCGGGCATCTCGAGATCGAGGATGACACAGTCCACCGTTTCCCGCGCCAGCGTTTCGAGTGCCTCCTCACCCGATGCGGCAAGGAGCACATCGTGACCGGCAAGGCGCCGCAGGTCGTAGGCGTACTGTCCCGCGAGTGTCGCGTTGTCGTCGCAGACGAGGATCGTGCTCATGGCGTGGACGCGTGGCGTGCGGGGAAGGTGATGCTCATGCGCGTGCCGGTGCCCGGCTCGGTTTCCACGCGCAGGTCGGCGTGCAAATCCGCCACGAGACGCCGCACGATGGACAGCCCGAGCCCGGTGCCGCCAGGCTTGGTGGTCTGAAAATCGTCAAAGGCCCGATCGAGCTGGTCGCGGGACATTCCGTGGCCCGTGTCGGCCACGGTCAATCGTGCGCGGCCATCGGCGAGCGCTTCGGTCTGCACCGTCACACGGCCGCCGGTTCCGTCCACCGCGTCGATGGCGTTCGTCACCAGGTTCTCCAGAATGCGGCGCAGCACGAGCGGCTCGGCGGCGATGGCCGGAAGATGTGGATCGAGCTGCAGCTCGACGGCGGCGCGAGCGCCGGCCGGCGCGCCCGCGTCGCCGATTGTCGCGCTGATGCCGGTGCCTCCCGTCATGGCCGCGGCGACGTCGCGCGCCACGGCATTGGCGTCGCACGGGCGCAGGTCCAGCCGAGGCGTGAGCCGCGCATAATTGCGCGCCAACGTATCGAGATACGTCACACTCTCGTCGAGTGTGCCGCGCCGCTCGGCGAACACCGCACCGAGTTTCTCCGGTTCATCGCGCTGCACCTGTGCCAGATGACGCAACACGTGACGGATGGGCGCGAGCCCGTTCTTGATATCGTGATTCACCTGCCGCGCGAGATCGCCCGTGGTCGCGCGTCGTTCAGCGTCGCGCAGCGTCGCCGCGCTCGTACGCAGCCGGCGGGTCATGGCGCCGAGCAGCCGCGACAGCGCGCCGAATTCATCATCGCGGTCGACGGGGAAATCCACGTCGAGGCGGTCGAGATCCACCTTTGCCGTGCGCTCGGCCAGTGCGCGCAGCGGCCGGCTCACTCGCGCCGAAAGCCATGCCGCGGCGAGCAGCGCCGCCGCGCAGGTGGCGAGAAGCACGAGGAGGAACCAGCGGTTCAGGTTCGCGCGCAGCGCGGCGAGTTCGGAACCCGTGCGGGCAATGACGATGTGCGCCGGCACGACCGTGCGCGCGCTGCCGCCGGCGGGCGTCATCACGTATGCCACTGGCACCTCGGCCACGACGGATTGCGGCGTCGGCGCGGTGACGTCGAGCGAGTCGGCGGCGATCACCGAATCAGGCAGCACCAGCGAGAGGGCGAGATCGCCGCCGGGCGAGAGCCGGCGGAGAAAGGCAGGACCCACCGCCACGCCGCCCACGAGCGTGAATGCGCGCGCGCCCAGACGCAGCGAGTCGCTGCGCGCGAGCACGAGCATCGGGCCGTCGGGAGTGCGCGCGCGCACGAGTGCCACGCCACCCGTCGCCGCGGCAAGCAGAGGCGGCAGGTCCGGTTCCAGCCGATCGTACTCGTTGCGGAATTGCCCGGAGCTCAGAATGCGTCCGCTGGAATCCTGGATCTGCAGCATGGACAGTCCCGTCAGGCGCATGGCGCGGCCGGCGTAGTCGAGCAGGTACGGGCGCTCGGTGCGATCGCCCGCCACGGCGGCCAGGCGGAAGCGGTTGTCATCGGCGAGCGCATCCTCGAGCGATGCGAGTCGCGCGCCGATGGCCGCGCTCTGGCGCGCCAGCTCGCCACGCGTGAGCGTGACGAGCGCGGCGACGCGCGCATCGTCCTGCGCCGTGAGACGGCGGTCCACCTCGCGTCGCACGCCCAGAGCGAGCACGATGAGCGGCACGAGCGCGACAACGCTGAAGGCGAGGACGAGACGCGTACGGAACGTCACGGCCGGGCGGGCGCGGGCGCGAGCAGCGTGAATGCGCCAAGTGAGTCCACCGCGAGTCCGGTGGTGCCGCGTCGCACGATGACGTGGGCGCGCGTGTCCACGAGCGCAATGACCGGCCGCGAGTCCGCGGCGGCATCGCGCGCAGCCGAATCGGCGGACAGCCCACCGGCAGCCTGGCAGGCCGCCGGCGCGCGCGCGGGAAGTGGCAGGATATACCCGACATCCCGGCCCGAGGCCATGGCGCGAGCGAATACCCCGGGCGTAAGACCGGCGGCGCGGAGCCGGCTCCGGCCGGCAAGCGAGGGCGCCAGCGCGGCGAGTGCCGGCGAGTGCACGGCAGCGAGAGCCACGAGACGCTCGGCCAGTTCGCGCGCCACGGTGTCGCCCTCGCGGTACGCAACGCGATCGGTGGTGGCGGCCGGCGCCACGCCGCTGTCGGCGAGTGTCATCACGGCGGAGACACAGGAAGCCGGCGCACCATTCCACCAGTGGTCGCCATTTGACGCACGTGCATCTTCGCGCACGGCGCCGGCTGCGAGGGCGCCGCGCAAACTGTCGGCCGCGGAGTCGGCGCCCGGGGCGGCAGGCACAGGTGACGCGGTTGGCACAACGAGCACCCAGCTCCGATCCCAGGGGAGCGCCACGGATTCCAGATCGGCGCGCGAACGCGCGTAGGCAACCGCATCAGGATCGCCGGTCACGAGCACGCTGGCGCCGGCGTCCAGCGCATCCCGGGCAGCCTGCGGATCGGTCGCCTGAACGACGAGCGCCGGCGCTGTGTCGCCCTGCGTCGGTGCGAGGCGCAACACGCCCGGACGTGGCATGGCCATGGCGTAGCGCGGAGCGCTGATTCGCCAGCGGACATGTGCCGAATCCGCTCGAGAGATGCGCGCGATGGCGACAGTGCGTACGGCGCCACAGTCGGGAGAGGGCGGCAGTGCCGCGAGCGGTACGAACTGCAGCGGTGCCCTTGTGTCCTGTTCCCCTGGCGAGGGCTCACGGGCAGCGGACCCGGTGATCACAATGATCAGCGAGTCAGGTAACGCGCTGGCCAGCGCCGCCGTGTCGCGCGTGAGTGTCGGCGCGGTGGCCAGGGACGTGCGCGCCGCCGGCGCCGGCGCGATCAGGCACTGCGCGGCGGCAGCTGCGCCGGGTGGGGCGCCAGTCTCGGGCGCCGTGCGCGCGGGCCCATGCGCGCCGGGCGGCGCAGCGCACGCCATGGGAACTGCCAGCACCGCGCACCGGAGCCAGCGCCGGCGAACACGCGATTGCGCCATGAATGCGGGTGCCAATGCAGCCGGTCGCGAGCGCGGCGTCAGCCGGACCGTGTGCCGGCTGCATGAAGCGTGGCGAGCGCCGCCTCCACCTCCGCCGCGTGCCCCTGCGGTTTCACCTTCTCGAAGATCTTCGCGATCTTCCCCGCCCCATCAATGATGAACGTCGTGCGCTCGACGCCCATATATTTGCGCCCATACATCGACTTCTCCTTCCACACGCCATACCGCTCGGCCACCGCATGATCCGTGTCGGCCAGCAGTGTGAAGGGCAGCTCGTACTTCGCCTTGAACTTCTGGTGGCTCTTCACCGGGTCGGGGGAGACCCCGAGAATCACCGCTTGTGATTTGTCGAATCGCGGAAACGCGTCGCGGAATTCGCAGGCTTCCGCGGTGCAGCCGCTGGTGTCGTCCTTCGGGTAGAAGTAGAGGACGACCGGTTTCCCCTTGAGATCCCGCAGCGAGAGGCGCTCTCCGGTGTCGGTATCGAGCGTGAATGCGGGAGCTGATTTTCCGACGGCGGGCATGGGCGGCATGGCTGATGGTTTGTGTGTGCTCCCATGGAAGTTACACGAAGGAATCATGTCGCGAAGCACCCCGCAGCACGGCGGGGTGTGTGCGGGGAGATTCTGCTGTCGGCAGCGCACCCGGCGTCGTATATTCGCGAGCGATGACCGACGTCCCTTCGCGATCGAGCCCCGCATCGAGCGACCGCCAGCACTGGCCCGTCCGGATTTACCGGCTGGGCCAGGAGCCCGGCGATGACCTGAGCTCGATGTCCACCGCCGAGGAACGTCTCGAGATGCTGGTCGTGCTGTCCGAGCGAATGTGGCTGCTGAGCGGACGACCGCTGCCCTCATATTCTCGCTCGCGGTTGCCGGTGCGGGTCATCCGGTCATCGTAATCCCAGGTCCGGAACATGACCGACGACTGGTCCGACTTTCTTCTTGCTCTGACCAATGCGAAAGCCCGATTCCTCAGCCGGGAACGGTGATCCAGCTCGGGCTCCCGCCGAACCGGATTGATCTGCTGACCACGCTGAGCGGACTGCCGGAATTCGACGCCGCATGGGCGGCGCGGGTCGAACACGCTTTTGCGGGTCATACGGCGCCGTTTCTCGGACGCGATGACCTGGTGCGGAACAAGAGAGCGTCGGCTCGCCGAAAGGATCTTGCCGATCTCGAGGCACTCGGCGAGCTGCCGCCCTCATCGGGCGACTGAGTTGAAGTCTACGTCGCCGGGAGTCCGCGCACCCACGCAGTGACTGCATCCGCCACGCGCGGATCGGTGTCCCCCTCCAGCGCGAAGGCGTCCTGTCCGGTGATACCCGGCGGCAGCACCTTCATCATGTGCTGCAGCTCAGGAAATATCGTCACCATTGTTGGACGTGATCCCCGCGCTTCGCGCAGGTGCTCGGCGTGATGCATGCCGAGGTTGGGGTCGCGCCCGCCGTGCACGATGAGCACCGGACCGGCGTAGTCCGCGATCGCGGCCGCGGGATCGGTAGCATCGCACTCGCGCATGTAACGAAGGCCCTCCGGCGGCATCATCGCGAGGCCGCCAATGCCTTCGCGATCGCGCAACTCTTCGGGGACCGGCTGCCCCGCGCGGATGGCGGCGATCACGCGGTCGATGTCCACTGTGATTGATTCGCGATCCTCCGGCGGACGCATGGCCGGCACCTGTTCGCGAATCACGCCGAGTATTCCCACGGCGGGTGCGGCAAGCAGCACGACGCCATCGGTGGCGACGCCATCGCGCGCCATCACGGACACCACCACGGCGCCCTCGCTGTGGCCGGCGAGCACCAGTCTCGGCACCGTGATGCCGCGCTCGGCGAGTGCGCTTCGGAGTGCAGCGAGGGCGGCGCGCGCAATCGTCATGCGGCCGGCCCACGTCCGGATGTTCGCCGCGGCTTCGGGGTCGGTGATCTCGCTCCCCGTGCCGGGTCCGAGCTTGGCGAAGCGATAGACGGCGAGCCCACGCTCCGCCATCTGGCGCGCGAGGTGGGCATAGACATGGGGAAAGACGTTCCAGGCCGGGAAGTCGCCGTTCACGTCGGCGAAGAGCGAGCCGGGCACGAGCAGCACGGCGCCGTGGGGCGGGAGCGCGCCGGGCAGCGAGAGCCTGGCGGGAATGGCGTAACCGCCGGCGGCGAGCGTGAGCGGGATGTCCTGGATGGGCATGGGTCTGGCGGTGCGGGCCCGGCGACCGGGCGCGTGATCTTACCAATGGTAACTTACCGCTGGTAAGACTAGATTCATCCGTGAACCCGCGCAAGGGGACCACGCTGAGCGACCACCCATACCATCACGGCAATCTCCGCGACGCCTTCGTTGAAGCGGCGCTGGCCCTCGAGCCCGAACACGGCCCGCTGGGCATCAGTCTGCGCGAGGTGGCGCGCGCCGTGGGCGTGACGCATGCCGCCGCCTATCACCACTTCGCGAGCAAGGAGGCACTGGTGCTCGCCGTGGCCGACGAAGGGTTCACGCTCCTGCTCACCGCCATTCGGGAGCCGGCCACCAGACATCCCTTCACCGGACGCATGGCGGCCTTCTTTCGCATCGTGACGGTTGGCGTGGAATACGTGCGCTATGCGGTGGACAATCCCTCGCGCTTCCGTTTCATGTACGGCACACCGCCACTCCCGCCGGGCGAGGGCGTTTCACCCATCCCGGCGCGGCACGCGGAGGTCCTGCAGCTGTTCGCTGACGCGGTGAGTGAAGCGCAACGGGAGAACGTGATCGCGGGAACGCGCTCCGACCGCGTCGCGGCGCAGATGTGGGCACAGGCGCACGGGCTGGCCACGCTCGCGATTGCCGATGCCCTGGATGGTGTCCCTCGCGGAACCGCGCGCCGGCAGAGCGCGAGTGCGCGCCGCCGCCGCGCGCTCGACCTGGCGCGCGGCGCGATGGTGGGCTTCCTCGTTGGCGCGCGTCCCCAGGACCCATCCTGGCGGCCGCCCGGAGTGTCATGAACGCGGGCAGGCCAGCGACCATCACCCGGAATCTCGTACGCACGATCAGGCTCACCGCCATGACAGTGATTGCCCGCCGGACGCCGTGCTACCGCCGCTCGGCCACGGGCAGCTCCAGTCTGTCACCAAACGATCGGCGCACCACCCAATCGCTCACCAGCGGCAGCCCCGCGAGACTCGTGGCGACATTCCGCAGCCATACTCCGAGGTCGCTTCGCGGTGCGAACCAGCCGCCAAAACGGACGGCCGCCCGCTGCTTGGCATCCACAAAGGGCTTGAATCGCCCTTGATACTCCGCGAACGCCGCCTCGTGATCGGCCGGCGCGGCGGCCAGGGCGTGAGCGAGCAGATAGGCACCGGCCATTGCGAATGCCGAGCCCTGGCCCGCGAGCAGCGACGGACAGTAGGCCGCGTCGCCCACCAGCGCGATCCGGCCGCGCGACCAGTTCGGCATGCGCACCTGTGAGACGGCGTCGAAGTAGAAGTCGTCCGAACGAGCCATCGCATCCAGGATTTCGTCGCACTCCCAGCCTGCGCCCGCGTACACCCGGCGCACCTGTGCCTGCCGCGCCGCCACATCGTGATCCTCGAGCTCCGGCATCCGCTGGCTGGCGAACACCAGAAAAAACGCCGTGCGCCCATCACGAAGTGCGTAGCGTGCCACCTGCCGCCCGGGCACCGTGTAGCTCACGTAGACATCCGCGTCGCGCGGCAGATAGTCGTGCGCGGTGAAGGCAGCCGTGTAGTAGCCCAGAAATCGCTCGACTGGTGCGCGCTCACGGGCCGTACCGCCGTCGCCGCCCGCACTGGCCCCAGCGCCTCCAGCGCTCCCGCCAAATACGAGCTCGCGCACGGTGGAATGCAATCCGTCGGCGCCAACCACGAGGTCGAATTGCCGCGGCGACGCGTGCGCGAAGCGGACGATCACCCCATCAGGGGTCTCCTCCAGCGCCGTGATGCTCTCGGCGAAAAGCGTCTCCACCCTGTCTTCCACCAGCTCGTAGATGCGGCGCGCGAGATCGCCACGCGGGATGCTCAGGAACCGGTTGTTGCTGGCGGAGCGGAACACCCGCGCGTCGAATCCCGCGACGCGCCGGCCCCGGGCGTTCACCAGTCTGATTTCCTGAATGCGATAGCCGTCCGTCTCGAGCACCGGCAGCAGCCCCATGCGCTCGGCCACGTCGTATCCCACACCCCAGAAGTCGATCATGTACCCGCCCGGCCTCGGCGCGGGCGCGCGCTCGACGAGCGTGGGGACGAATCCGACACGCTGCAGACAGTACGCCAGCGTCGGACCGGCAATGCCCGCGCCCGAGATGAGAATGGTGCGCGGCCCATGCATCGCGGCGCGCTCGCTCTTCATGTGAGATGCATTTTCCGGAGCAGCGCCGTGAATCGCGCGTTGGTCCGCAGCGGCGCGAAGAGGAACGACCCGCCAATGCCGTACACGGCGCCGGAGCGCGACTCGTATGCCTGCTCCAGGAGATCCATGGCCCGATCCTGCTGGCCGAGTCCCGTATACACGTACGCGAGATGATACGGCGCGACGTACCGGGTCCGCGACAGCGTCTCGAGGTCGTGCAGCACGCCGAGCGCCTGTTCGCGCCTCCCGGTTTGCGCATACGCCTGCCCCATCTGACCCAGCCACAGCGTGTCGCCCGGCGCGAGGGCGACCGCGTGTTCCATTGCCGCCAGCCCCGCAGCAGCGCTTCCCGTGCCGATGAGCGCCCAGCCGAGCGTGAAGTGGCCGCGCGGGTCGCCGGCATCGATCGAGACCGCGCGGCGCGCGGCCTCCAGTGCGGCGTCGTACCGCCCCGCCCGCAGATATGCCGTGGCGACGTCCACGCGATGCACAAGCGGATCGAGCTGCTGCGCGCGCTCCAGCAGCGCGATCGCCTCATCATGGCGCCCGATCGCGCCACACAGGCGCCCGTAGAAGTCGTGTGCGTCCGCACTCCCGGGATTCAACTCGAGCGCACGCTTGAACTCCTCCTCCGCACCCGCCCAGTCGAATTCGTGAACGTACTTGAGATAGCCCGCCGTCGTGTGCGCGTCGCCCAGCTCCGGGTCGAGCGCAAGCGCGCGCGTGACGGCCGCTCGAGCCCGCGGATACGCCTGCTCGGGAGCGATCGCACCGCTTTCCCCGAGCTCGGTGAGCGCCAGGGCCACGCCGACACATGCCATCGCGTAGCGCGGATCGCGTGCCACGGCGGCTTCGAAGTGCGTGACCGCGTGCCGCAGCCCCGATTCATTGAAGGTGCTGAAGGAACGCCGACCCTGCAGGTAGAGCTGGTACGCGCGCAGATCGTTCGTCGGCTCGCGCCCAATGCGTGCCGTTTCGTCGGGTGACAGCTCCGCGCGTAACGCGGCGGCGATGTTGAGCGCCACATCCATCTGGATGGCGAAGATGTCGGTGAGATCCCGGTCGTACGTTTCGGCCCAAAGGTGCTGGTCGGTCGTCGCATCGATGAGCTGGGCCACGATCCGCACGCGATCGCCCGCGCGCCGCACACTGCCTTCGAGAATCGTCGCCACCTGCAGTTGCGCGGCGATCTCCCTGATCCCGTGCGTGTGTCCCTTGAAGCGCATGACCGAAGTCCGCGAGATGACATCCAGTGTGCGCACCTTGGCGAGCTGCGCGATCACATCCTCGGTGATGCCATCGGCGAAATACTCGTTCTCCGGCGTCGTACTCAGGTTGACGAACGGCAGCACGGCGATGGAGCGGGGCCGCGCCTCGTACCGCGCCGGCGTCGCGAGGGCATCCACGAGCTCCTTCACGCCGGGAAATCGGTCCGCGGCCGTCCGGGCGAGTGCGCGGTCCAGCGCGCGGTCCACCGCTTCGGGTACGCCCTCGCGCACGGCGCGCACCGAGGGCACCGGTGCCGTGAGCCGTCGAATGAGGATCACCTGTGCCGTGGGACCGTTGAAGGGCGGTTCGCCGGCGAGCATCTCGTAGATCACGCAGGCCAGGCTGTACTGATCGCTGCGCGCACCGATGTCCGCTTCGGCCGTCGCCTGCTCGGGACTCATGTAGCTTGGCGTCCCCACGACCATTCCCGACTCGGTGAGCCGGTCGCTCGTGGCCGCGCGCACCGCCCGCGCCACACCAAAGTCGGCGATGAGCGCATGCTCGCCGGACAGGAGAATATTCGCCGGCTTCACGTCGCGATGCACGACACCCAGGTCGTGCGCATACTGGAGGGCGCCGCCAACTTCACGACTGATGCGAAGCGCTTCGTCGAGCGGAAGCTGGTGCTCGCGCGCGAGGCGATCGCGGAGCGTCTCTCCCTCGATGAATGGCATGACGTAGAAGAAATACCCCTCCGCCACGCCGCTGTCGAAGAGCGGCACGAGATGCGGGTGCTGCAGCGTCGCGGTGAGACGAATCTCGGCCAGAAACCGCTCGGGTCCCAGCGCGAGCGCCAGCTCCGGTCGCAGGACCTTGAGCGCCACCTTGCGACCGTGTCGAACGTCATGGGCCAGATACACCGTGGCCATTCCGCCGGCGCCGATCTCGCGTTCCACGCGATACCGGTCCGCGAGTGCCGCGGCGAACTGTGCGAGCTGTTTCATGAGACGATGAAGAATGAAGTCGAAAGGGCCGGGAGGGAATGGCTGCTCCCTTTCCGCTTCGGCAACCTCTCACCACATTTCCGCATCCAACGCTGGTATCGAGTCGTACATCCCCGCAAAAGCCAGGAGAACACCATGGGCGCGTTGACGAGGGATTTCGGGTATGCGTGGCGCACGCTCCGCAAGCACCCCGGGTTCACGGCCACCGCCGTCCTCACGCTCGCCCTCGGCATTGGCGCGAGCACGGCGATCTTCAGTGTCGTGAACGCGGTGCTGCTGCGGCCCCTGCCCTATGCCAACGCGGGCCAGCTCGTCTTCGTCTGGACCGACATGCGCGCGCGGAACGTCACCGACTTCCCCGTCGCGCCGGGCGACTTCCCCGACATGCAGCGCGGCGGCACACTGTTCTCCGGACTCGCCGCCGTCACGACCGGCAATACCTCGATTGTGGGCACAGATGGCCGCCCGGTGCGCGTGAGCGTCGCCGGCGCCACCACGAATCTCTTCTCCTTGCTCGGCGCGCGCATCGCACGGGGCCGCGACTTCACCGCCCAGGATGGGGCGCCGCAGGCTTTCGTCCCCGTGGGGCCCGCTGCGGCCACGGATACCACCGCGCGTCCCGCACGCCTCCCGGCCATCGCGATCCTGAGCTACGGCTTCTGGCAGCGGCGCTACGGCGGCGACGCGAGCGTGATCGGCCGCACGATCGACATGGGCAATGCGCAGGCGCAGATCGTCGGCGTGCTCGCGCCCGGATTCGAGCTGCTCTTCCCGCCGAGTGCGGGAATCGAGAGCACGCCCGACATCTACACGGCGCTGCGCGTGAACTATGCGAGCGCCTCGCGCATCAACGTCTTCATGCGCGTGATCGGCCGGCTCAAGCCGGGTGTGACGGTCGCTCAGGCGCAGGCCCAGATGGATGGCGTCGCGGCGCAACTGCGCGAGCTCGTCCCCATCAAGGCGTCGGCCGGCTTCGCCATTCGGCTCGAGCCCATGCACAAGGACCTCGTGGCCGACGTGCGCCCCGCGATCCTGGCGCTCATGGGTGCGGTGCTCTTCGTGCTGCTCATCGCGTGCGCGAACGTCGCCAACCTGCTCCTCGTGCGCGCGTCCGCGCGCGAACGCGAGCTCGCCGTGCGCGCCGCGCTGGGCGGCAGCCAGATGGCACTCGTCCGACAGACGCTCGCCGAGTGTCTCATGCTCGCGGCGGCCGGGGCGGTGCTTGGCATCGGACTCGCGGCGCTGGGGATCAAGCTCCTCATCGCGCTCGCGCCCACCGACCTGCCGCGGCTCAATCTTGTGGCAATCGACCCGGTGGTGCTCGTGTTCACGGCAGTGGCAGGCCTCGCCGCCATCGTGATCTTCGGCATGGCGCCCGCGCTGCGCGCGTCGCGACCTGATGTCATGGACGTGCTGCGCTCGGGCGGACGCGGCGCCGTGGGGCCGCGCAGCGGATCGCTGCTCCGCAACGGTGTCGTGATGGCGGAAGTCGCGCTCTGCTTCGTGCTGCTCGTGGGGTCGGGACTCCTGCTGCGCAGTTTCATCGCGCTGCAGCACGTGGACCCGGGCTTCAATCCGAATGGCGTGCTGACGTTCCTGTTCCAGAATTCCCACGCGCGCAGTCCGGACGAGAACGCCGTGTTCATCCGTCAACTCCACGACCGGCTCGCCGCACTGCCTGGCGTGACGAGCGTGACCGCCGCGAATCCGCTCCCGCTCGACGGCGGAACGGTCAACGCGCGCTGGGGCACCGAGCGCGCGCTGTCCGATCCGAGCGCCTTTCAGCAGGCGAACATCCACATCGTGCTGCCCGGGTACATCCAGGCCATGCACACACGGCTCATCGCGGGGCGCACGTTCACCGAGGCAGACAATTCGCCCGACACGAAGAACCTGATCATTGATGATGAGCTGGCGGCGAAGGCGTTTCCCGGCCAGGCCGCGGTGGGCCAGCGACTGCTCGCGCGCATCAAGACGCAGGAAGCCGAGTGGTATCAGGTGATTGGTGTGGTCGCGCACGAGCGCCACGAGTCGCTCGCGCATCTTGATCGCGAGGCGCTGTTCGTGACCGATGGCTTCATTGGATATGGCGCGGTGAACCGGTGGGCGGTGCGCAGCACCGGCGACCCCGGCCGGCTCATGCCTCAGATCCGCGCGCTGCTCACCGAACTGGATCCGCTGGACCCCGTGAGCGAAGTGCAGCCAATGACCGCGTTCGTGGATCGCGCGATGGCGCCGACGCGTTTTGCGCTCACGCTCATCGGGATTTTCGCGGTGGTGGCCGCGGTGCTGGCCGGTGTGGGGCTCTACGGCGTCCTGTCCACCGTGGTGCGCCAGCGCACCGCGGAGATCGGCGTTCGCATGGCCTTCGGCGCGTCGAATGAACGGATCTTCCGGCTCGTGATTGGGCAGGGTCTCACGCTGAGCGCCGTGGGGCTGGTGATCGGCGTCGTGGGAGCGCTGGTGCTCACGCGCGTCATCGCCAGCATGCTCGTGGGAGTGCGCCCCGCGGACCCGGTGACGTTCGCCACGATGGTGCTGTTCTTCCTGGTGATCGCGGGGCTCGCGTGCTGGCTTCCCGCTCGACGTGCGGCATCACTCGATCCGACGGTGGCGTTGCGGGTGGAGTGACGGGAGCAATGGGGTCAGGGATCAATGGGGTCAGAGTCGATTGAAGTGCTGACGGGAATCGCTCCACGCCCTACTGCCCCGCCCCTGGGAATGGGCAATCGGGAATGGGGAATCGTGGGAATGGGAAATCGGCCTCCCCATTCCCCATTCCCACCATTCCCCATTCCCGATTGCCGATTCCCGTCAGCACTTCAATCGACTCTGGCCCCATTGATCCCTGACCGCACTGATCCCGTCACTTCTCACCCATCACTTTGATGATCACCCGTTTCCGCCGCTGCCCGTCCCATTCACCGTAGAACACGCGCTGCCACGGACCGAAGTCGAGCCGGCCGTCGGTGATGGGGACGATGACTTCGTGTCCGATGGTGAGACTGCGCAGATGCGCCGCGGCGTTGTCCTCGCCGGTGTCATTGTGACGGTAGCGCTCCGGATCCCACGGGGCCACCGTGTGCTCGAGCCAGTGGAGGATGTCGTGCCAGAGTCCGGATTCGTGGTCGTTCACGAAGACGGATGCGCTGATGTGCATGGCGGACACCAGGACGAATCCCTCGCGGATCCCGCTCGCCGCGACCTGCTCGGCGACCGCGTCGGTGATGTCAATGATCTCCTGGCGCTGCTTTGTGTTGAACCAGAGGTAGTGTGTGTGGGTCGGCATCGCTTGGTGCACCGAGTGAAGGAATGGCTGTCCGCGTTCCGCGTTCACAGAACTTTCGCTGGAGTAGTCCGGCGCCGGCAACGACTTGGCAGGATTTCAGGACTAGCTGGATCAAAGGGGTCAGAGTCGATTGATTTTCAACCGACTCTGACCCCTTTGATCCCCCTTTGATCCGGGCCGTGCGCGCTACCCAATCCGGCGATATCATCCCCACACCATGGCAACACTGATTGTGCGTGACCCCATCCCGCTCGCGGAGCTCCGGCGCCTGGCCGCAGGTGGCTTTGGCGACTTTGTCAAGGCAGTGGTGGACGTCGAGGCAAAAGTGATGGCCGTTGGCGGCGAGCTTCACGCAGATCAGGAGACGATGCTTCTGGAAGAAGGTTCGCAGCAACACAATATTTGGGGCATCAATATCTACCCTGACCTGCCGGCGGCCGAGCGACTCGAATTCGATTCCATGATCAATGTCCGGCCATCGCAAGGCAATCGATCGCGCTCCGTGGAGAGCGAAGTGATCCGCCACCGGATTGAAACCATCGTGTCGAGCCTTGTCCGCGAGTGACGTCCTCACCCTCCGGTATCCATCATCCTGAGCTCGCGGCCGGTCGCTGGGGTGAGTTGACTCTGGCGGCGCAGCTCGCGAACGTCGGCTCCGAGGTGGGCCGGATGCTCGGTTGGCGCCAGCGCAATGAGCGACTCATGGACAGGGCGTTCGAGCGCGCCCTCGAGTTGCTGGATCTCACGCTGGCCGATCCCAGGTGGCGAGGGCGGCTCCGGGAGATCGCACGCGCGCGCGAGATGCTCTGCGATGCCGCGACGGGCGGCCACGAGTATGACACGACGCTCGAATGGCTGGACCGCTACTTTCTCGACTTTGCGGTGGCCGAGCGGAATCGCATCGAGCAGGAACGCCACGGCGCGG
>DATNDS010000132.1:0-3915 GCA_035553215.1 Gemmatimonadaceae bacterium | reverse complement strand
GGGCGCCGTGCACGCGCACGAAATTCCCATCGCGTGGCGACTCGACTACGGCCCGTATCTCGCCGTGGTGCGCGCCGCGCATTTCAGCGTTGGCGACTGGATTCATCTTGCCGGCCTGAAGTTCACGAGCGGATTGATCGGACTGGGGCTCGCCGTTCCACCCCTTGCATGGGGCGGTGTGCTAGCCGGCGCCGCGCTCGGCTCTCCCTTCTCCCGCGTGCGCACGCTCTGGCCGCTCGCGCTCGGCGCGCTCGGCAGCGTGCTGGCGCTCGGCGCGTGGCCCGCGGTACAGACGCGATTCTACGCGGCGATTCTTCCCGTCATCCTCGCCATTGGCGCGGCCGGCATGCCGGGATTTCTCGAGCGCGACCGCCGCGCCACGCGCCGCCGCATCGGCGCGCTGCCATGGGTGGCGCTGGGCGCGCTCACGATTGGCTGGTTGGCACTCGTCGCGCGGGGACATGTCGGCGGAGCACGCGCCATGCGCGCCATGACCGCGCCGGACTCGGCGCTCGTCGTGTGGATTCGCGCGCGCCCCGACAACACGCCCATTGCCGCGGAGCGCGAACCCGAACTCGCGCTGCGCAGCGGTCATGCCATCTATCCGGCGGGCGCGCTGAATCCGCGCTCCGCGCTGGACCGCACGCCATATTTACGATTCCCGCTCACGGAAAGTCTTTGTACGGCGGAGCGCGGCTGGTTGCTGGTGTCGGACACGGCTGGTGCGCTCGGCGCCGCCTGGCGCGCGCTCGCCGCTCGAGCGGACTCCCCGGTTTCCTTCGCTACGCCGGAGAGGGTGGGTGAACGAGGCGAAGCGGTGATGTTCACCTGTCGCAGCGCTCCTGTTTCCTCGTCGCCCTCGCCCGCCACGCTCCCCTGATCGCACTCGCCACGCACTTCCAGCTACCAGCTACCAGCTACCAACTACCGCAGTTAAGCCAGCTACCAACTACCAGCCACCGCTGTTAACCTTCCCACCCACCCCAGAGTCCTTCACGTGAAGCGTTTCGTATTGCTTGCCCTGCTTGTCGCCGCCAGTGGCGCCATGCGTCCCCGCGCGTCCGCTGCACAGGAGCGCGACCATCCTCTGGCCCCATTCACGACGCGGCACGTGGTGGTGCTGCCGGTGCAGTATCTGGGGATGGGCGATTCGCTCGGCTGGGCCGCGCAGATTCCCGACACGCGCGCGTATCTCGACGAAGTGGACGCCGAGATTCACTTCGCGCTCTCGAATGTGGGCGTCAAGAATATCTGGGTGTTCCCCAAGGCGCTCGTCGCCATGTCCCGGCGCAATCCGGGCTATCTCCCCGATCCGCACGAGATCGCCGCGCAGTGGCTGCGTCCGCCCATGAAAAAGAAGGTGCCGCCGCAGCTTCCGGAGCCGTTCGGTTCGCAGATCCGCTCGCTGGTCGCCATGGAGGACGAAGGGCAGTACGTACTGTGTCCGGTCGAGATCCGTTTCGAACCCGCCGGTTCGGGAATGGAGCGTGCGGTGGTTCGTATCGTCCTGCTCGACGCGCGCCGCTCGCAGGTTCGCTGGATGGTGGACGTCCAGGGCGACCCCTCGTCGTCCTTCTCGCCCGCCCTTGCGGCGAGTGTGGCCGAGCATCTCGCCGATCTCGTCGGCGACCGGTAACGCCGTGGTGGCCGTGACGACAACGGTTCTGCACGTGTCGGACCTGCACTTCGGCAACCCCGCGGTGCCGGAGCTGATTGACGCGATCGAGGCGATGATCGCCGAGCGGCACTTCGACGTCGTCGCCGTGTCGGGCGACCTGTCGCAGCGCTCGCGCGCCGGTGAGTTCCTCCGGGCGCGCGCCTTTCTGCGCGACGCGCGACGCGTGAGCCAGGTCATCGTGATTCCCGGCAACCATGACGTGAAGTGGTGGCGCGCGCCGATCGGCATTGGCAGCCGCCGCACGATGTTCGCGAACTACAAGCGCTACATCGCGCCGGATCTCGAGCCCGTGTTGCACGTGCCCGGCGCGACGTTCGTCGGACTGCTCACGGCGCACGGCGTGAAGACACACACGCTCACGTGGAATCCGCGTGACATCGGCGTGGTCGGTGATGTACGCCGGTCACAGATCGAGCGCGTGCGACGAGTGTTCGACGAAGCGCCGCGCGACGACCTCCGCGTGATCGTCATGCACCACAACCCGCTCAAGGGCGAGCTGTCGCAGCGGCATGGGCTGGTGCACACGCGGCGCGTGCTGGGCGCGTTCGCGGATCTCGGTGTGGACCTCGTGCTCTGCGGCCACGACCATCAGGAGGCGATCGACTTCGTGGAGCACACGCGGCGCGGCACGGTGGTCTCCACCGCGGGCACGGTGTCGAACCGGTCGCGGGGGGGCAGGCCGTCATCGGTGAATGTCATCGAGATGTCGCCGGCGCGCATCCAGGTCGCGACGCTCATCTGGACCAACGAGGAGGCCGGCTTTCAACCGGGTCCGGTGCGCACGTTCTCGCGATGAAGCGACTGCGCTCACTCTTCGTGCGCTCGCCGGTGCAGTTGCAGCTCGAGCTCGATGTGCCTCCCGGAAACGCCGACGAACTGCTCGCCCGGCTGCGGACCATGGGTCTCCGGGACATCGATCGCTGCAGTCTCACGCGGAATCGGGCCGTGATGGTGAGCTACCACGGCAATGCCCTGCGGTTGCACGAGCGCTATCTGCGCGCGCCCGATGAAGTGCATCGCGCCATCGCGCGCTTCGTCAGCGGTCGCACGCGCACGGAGCGTGCCGCCGCGCGCGCCATCGTCCTCGCGTACGCGCCGGAATCCGCCGAGTGCCAGGCGCCGTCGCGTCCGCGGCGCACCGAGCGCATGAGTCCCGCTGATCGCGAGCACGTTCGCGCGCTCACGGCCAGTCATGAGGAGCTCAACGCCAGGCACTTTGGCGGCTCGCTGCAGCCGATCCGCATCCGCGTGTCGGGCCGCATGCGGAGCAGGCTGGGACAGTACACCGCGGCGACCGCCGCCGGCGAGCCGCCCGACATCGCGATCAGCCGCGCGCACATTCGGCGTCACCCGTGGCCGGAGGTGTTGCACACGCTGCTGCACGAGATGGTGCACCAGTGGCAGGCGGAACACGGCCATCCGCTCGATCACGGCCGGGCGTTCCGGCGCAAGGCCAGGGAAGTGGGGATCGCGCCGCGGGCGGTGAGGTGAGGGCCACGGGCCCTTCCGCCCCAGCCCTGGAAATCGGCAATCATTCGCGCCCTCTCACCCTCCCCTTGGGAATCGGCAATCGGAAATGGGGAATCGTGGGAATGGGGAATGATGTGGCGGGGTGAGGCGGCGGTGAAAAAAAGGCGGTGGGGTGCGGTGTGGGGAGGTCTTCCTCCCCGATTCCCCATTCCCGATTGCCGATTCCCAAGGGGAGGGTGGCGGGCAGGGGAAGATTCCCAGGGGAAGGGCGGGGTGGTGGGGGCAGGCCGGCCCATTACCTTTCCCACATGACAACCGATCCCTCATGACAACCGACCTCTACAGCATTGACAGCGTCCTCTCCGAAGAGGAGCGCGCCGTACGGGACAGCGTGCGTCAGTTCGTGAACGACCGCGTGCTGCCGGTGATTGGCGAGTGCTATGTCGAGGGGCGCTTTCCGAAGGAACTGGTTCCCGAGATGGCGGAGCTCGGCGTGTTCGGCGCGAATCTGCCCGAGGAGTATGGCTGCGCGGGACTCAACAACGTGTCCTACGGCCTCATCATGCAGGAGCTCGAGCGCGGTGATTCCGGCGTGCGCTCCTTCGCATCGGTGCAGGGCGCGCTCGTCATGTATCCGATCTTCGCCTTTGGCAGCGACGCGCAGCGCAAGCAGTATCTGCCGAAGATGGCGTCCGGCGAGATCATCGGCTGCTTCGGGCTCACCGAGCCGGATTACGGATCGAATCCGGCGGGGATGATCACCATGG
>DATNDS010000131.1:0-2329 GCA_035553215.1 Gemmatimonadaceae bacterium | reverse complement strand
CAGGGTCACGACGTGACGCTCATTGCGAGCGGCGATTCGGTGACCGCGGCGAAACTCGTCGCGGCGTGCCGCCGATCGCTGCGATCCGATGAGCAGTGCGTGGACCAGCTCGCGCACCACGTCCTGTTGCTCGAGCAGTTGTTCCAGCGCGTGGATCAGTTTGACATCGTCCACTTCCATGTCGATTACCTGCACTTTCCCTTCACGCGCCGCCATCCCGTCCGGCACACCACAACGCTGCACGGACGACTCGACATCCCCGATCTGGTTCCACTCTACCGGGAATTCCACGAGATGCCGGTGGTGTCCATCTCGATGGCGCAGCGCGCGCCACTGCCGCACGCAAACTGGCTGGCCACCGTCTATCATGGATTGCCGGCCGATCTGTACCGGTTCCAGCCGGACCGGGGACGCTATCTCGCGTTCGTCGGCCGGATCTCCCCGGAGAAACGCGTGGACCGCGCCATCGAGATCGCCAGACGGGCACGGATCCCGCTCCGCATTGCCGCCAAGGTCGATCCAGCTGACAAGGACTACTTCGCCAGCATGGTCGAGCCGTTGCTCGACGATTCACTCATTGAATTCATGGGAGAAATCGGCGACGACGAAAAAGGTGAATTCCTCGGGAACGCGCTCGCCCTCGTCTTCCCGATTGACTGGCCGGAACCCTTCGGACTCGTCATGATCGAAGCGCTGGCATGCGGCACACCGGTCATCGCGTACCATCACGGCTCGGTTCCCGAGGTGCTCGAGCATGGCCGCACCGGTTTCATCGTGAACGGCCTGCACGAGGCCGTGCAGGCCGTTCGGTGCATCGCCGGGCTCAGTCGCGAACAGTGCCGCGCGACGTTCGAGCAGCGCTTCACCGCCGCTCGCATGACGCGCGACTACCTGCAGGTGTACGAACAGCTCATCTGCGGGTGCGGCCCTGGCGCCGCGGGAGCCTGACCGCGATGGCGGAAGAGATTGTTCGGCTCAGCGACAGTTTCTACATCGTCTCCACGTCACCGCGCATTGATGACCGTACGCGCGTCCTGAAGCACGGCGATACCTTCGCGATCTTCGATCGCTTCGGCGACATGGAGCCATTCGGCACCGGGGAGTTCGGCATGTACCACGCGGACACCCGATTCCTCTCCCGGTTGGTACTGCGTGTGGGCGGTATGCGCCCCCTGCTCCTCAGCTCAACGGTACGCGACGACAACGCGGGCCTGGGCGTTGACCTCACGAACCCCGACTTCTGGCGGGGCGACGACCTGGTGATTCCACGCGGGTCGCTGCACTTCTTCCGCGCGCTGCTGTTGTGGAAGTCCACCTGTCACGAACGGATTCGCATTCACAATTACGGCGAGGCGGCGGTGGAACTCGCGCTCTCCCTCTCGCTGGACGCGGATTTCGCGGACATTTTCGAGGTGCGCGGCATCGCGCGCGCCGAGCGGGGACGGCTGCTGCCGCCGGCGGTCACGCCCGACGCCCTGATGTTCTCGTATGAGGGCCTCGACGAGCGGATCCGGCGCACACGCATCATGTTCGACCCCCGCCCCACGCAGATCTCCGCATCCGGCGTGACGTACGAGCTCCGCCTCGAACCGCGCACCGAGACGAGTCTCCGCGTCGCGATCGCGAGTCTCCCCGATGTGTGGCGCAGCGATGCGGAGCGTGGACTCGCGGTAGCCACTCCCGATCGCCCCCGCATCTGGTATGAGGAAGCCGCGGCGGATATGGCCGACTCCCTGATGCGCATGGGAGCTCACGAGGCGATGGTGTCCACCTCCAACGCACAGTTCAACGACTGGTTGCACCGCTCGACAGCGGACCTGCACATGATGCGCACGGAGACGCCGTACGGCCCCTATCCGTACGCCGGCGTGCCCTGGTTCAGCACCGTGTTTGGACGGGATGGCATCATCACCGCGCTCGAATGTCTCTGGTTTGATCCCGAGCCGGCGCGTGGCGTGCTTCGGTATCTGGCCGCCACGCAGGCCACGGCGGAGGTCCCGGAGTGGGATGCGCAGCCCGGGAAGATTCTTCATGAATTGCGCGCGGGGGAGATGGCGGCACTGGGTGAGGTGCCCTTCGGCCGGTACTACGGCTCCGTGGACGCCACGCCCCTGTACATCCTGCTTGCCGGCGCGTACTACGACCGCACGGGTGATCTGCCGCTCATCCATTCCCTCTGGCCGCACGTGGAGCGCGCGCTCGAGTGGATTGCCCGTTATGGCGACTGCGACGGTGATGGATTCGTGGAATATGCGCGCCGCACCCCGACAGGTCTCATCCAGCAGGGGTGGAAGGATTCGCACGATTCGATCTTCCATCAGGATGGGGC
>DATNDS010000130.1:0-14152 GCA_035553215.1 Gemmatimonadaceae bacterium | reverse complement strand
CATCACGTAGTCGTAGTGCCCGGCCGCCCACGAGCGCTCGTTCGGCGCCCACTTTCCGAAAAAGTCCGTCATCATGGTGCGAATGTGCGGCCAGTGCGGCGACACCGCGCTGTATCCGCTGAACAACGAGTCCGGGCGCGGATGCGCCTGGGCGTACGCCGGCGCCCAGATCAGGAGCAGCAGGAGGCACGCGAGGGTGGTGGTGCGGGGTCGACGAGAGGTCATACAGGCAGTCTGGCGTATACTGGGGTAATCGGCAATCCGACGGGGACCGGAGGGTCCGGGCGAGTGCGGCGCCGCTGATTTCCTGCCCCCCTCTGACGCGCACCGCCACCCCAGTTGTGCCCCATTGCCTGAGCCCGCATAATATGGCCCCATGCTGATCCTCGTTCTGCTCATCATTGTCGTCGCACTCGGCTGGTTCGGCTGGACCTTCAACCGGCTCGTCGCGCTGCGCAATCGCATGCGCGCCGCATGGGCCAGCATCGACACCCTGCTCAAGCGGCGCGCGGATCTCGTGCCCAATCTCGTGCAGGCCGTGCGCGGCTACATGGCGCACGAGCAGGGTACGCTCACGGACATCGCCGCCGCGCGCGCGGAGGCGCTGCGGGCCGGTGGCGCGCCGAGCGATACGGAGCAACGCGCCCGCGCGGAAAACGCCCTCACCAGCGGCGTGCGCCAGCTCTTCGCCGTCGCCGAGGCGTATCCGGATCTCAAGGCCAATCAGTCGGTACTCGCGCTGCAGCAGCAGCTCACCGAAACGGAGAACGACATCGCGAGCGCGCGCCGCTACTTCAACGCGGTCGTGCGCGACTTCAACACCCTGCGCGAATCCTTTCCCACGCTGCTCATCGCGGGTCCGCTCGGCTTCCAGCCCGGCCAGTACTTCGAGCTCTCCGACATTGCCGAGCGAGAGGCGCCGGCCGCCGACATCGGAGCACCGCAGTGAGACATCGGGTTGTCAGCCAGGCGCTCGCGGGCCTCGCGCTCGGAGCCGCGCTCTGGCTGCCGCGTGCGGTACGGGCGCAGGACACCGGCTGGACGATCCCGTCGTTCAGCGCGAACTACACCGTGAACGCGGATCGCTCCATCGACGTCACGGAACGCATCGTCGCGGACTTCGGCGCGTTGCAGAAGCACGGCATCTACCGGGACATCCCCGTCCGTTACGCCAAGGTCGTGCGCCCCGGGTCATCCATTCGCGCGGGCACGGTGGACGTCGCCCTCACGGTACTCGGCGTGACCGATGAGAACGGACAGAAGCTGCACACCAGCATCACGCGCGGCAGTACGCTGCGCATCAAGATCGGTGACGCGAATCGACTCGTGAGCGGCACGCAGACGTACGTCATTCACTATCGGCTCGGAAGCGGCCTGGGGTTCTTTGCCGATCACGATGAGCTGTACTGGCAGGCGACCGGCACGAACTGGCCGGTCCCGATTCTCGCGGCATCGGCCACCGTGCGAATCGCGCCGGCCGCCGCCGCCGCGAGCGACACCGCGGGGTGGTCACCCTGGTGCTACGAAGGCGCAGCGCAGAGCACGAGCAACGCGCAGTGCACGGCACGATTTGCGGGACGGGGACTGTATCAGTTCACATCGGGACGGCTGGATCCGGGAGAGGGACTCACGTTCGTCGCGGCATTTCCCAAGGGTGTCATCGCGCCGCCCACGGAGTCGGAACAGTTCGCCGCGAAAGCCGCGATCTGGTGGCCGCTTGGCGTACCCGTCGCCGGATTCTTCGCGCTGCTGCTGCTCTGGGCACGGCACGGACGCGAGCCCGATCCGGGCAGCATCGTTCCGGTGTGGAACCCGCCCAGGGGACTCCCCGCCGGCGCAGCGGGCGCGCTCGTCAATCAGCGCGCCGGCATGAACGACATCGTCGCGACGGTGATCGACATGGCGGTGCGCGGCTATCTCACGATCAACGAGGTTGAACCAGAAGGTGTGCTCGGGTCACTCGCCGCAAATTCCTTCGCGGCGAAGGCGCTCCACTCGCTCGGCGTGGGCACGACGGACTGGAATCTTATTCGCACCGCGAAGTCGCTGCCTGGTGATCTCGTGGCGTATGAGCAGCGCGTGATGGATGGGCTGTTCGAGGACGATGCCAGCGCGCGCCGGATGAGCGAGCTGCACAACGAGTTCTACACGCATCTGAGCGCGATCAAGCAGGGCATCTACACGCTGCTGATTCAGCTCGGCCTGTTCCGCCGCAATCCTGACACGACGCGCGGCTGGTACATCGCGAGTGGCGTCGTCACGATGATCCTCGCCGCATTCCTCGGCATCCGGACGAGCAACGTCGTGCTGGGCGTCGGGATCGGACTGCTGGCGGTGATGTTGTTCATCTTCAGCAACTTCATGCCGGCCAAGACAGCGGAAGGGGCGCGCCGCTGGCGCGAGGTGAAGGGACTGGAGGAATACATCCGGCGCGCCGAGAAGCACGAGCTGGAGATGACGCAGGCGCCGGAGAAGACCACGGAACTGTTCTCGACACTGCTTCCGTACGCCATCGCGCTCAAGGTGAGCGACATCTGGGTGAAACAGTTCGGCGACCTGCTGCGCACTGCGCCGCCTACGTGGTATGCAGGGACGAGTCCCACGTTCAATGCGACGAACTTCAGCAGCGGCCTCTCGAGCTTCCAGACCGCGGCATCACATACGATGGCATCAGCGCCGGGCGGCAGCTCCGGGTCGGGCGGAGGTGGATCGGTGGGTGGCGGGGGTGGGGGGGGAGGGGGTGGGAGTTGGTAGTGCTACGGTAGCTGGTAGCTGGTAGCTGGTGGCTGGTAGCGGCGCGGGCAACCCGCTCCGGTGGCACGGATCGCGCATGACTTCTGCCCGCTGAACGGGCACTTGCGGAGGACCGTGCGCTGAAGGTATTTGTCGCCGGAAGTACGGGGGCCATTGGGCGGAGTCTCGTGCCGCTTCTCATCGAGAAGCGACACGAAGTGGTGGCGCTCGTGCGCACGGTTGCCAAGGCCAGGGACGTCAAAGCGCTCGGCGCGCGGGCCGCCATTGCCGATGCGCTCGACGCGGAGCAGTTGCGAGCCGCCATTCGACGCGCCGAGCCGGAAGCGGTGATTCACGAGCTCACGTCGCTCAAGGGCGCCACCAATTTCCGGAAGTTCGATCAGAATTTCGCCCTTACCAATCGCTTCCGCACGCAAACTCTCGACACCATGTTGGCGGCGGCGCGTTCCATTGGCGCCCGCCGCTTCATTGCACAGAGCTATTGTGGCTGGCCCTATGCGCGTGAGGGCACACCGGTCAAGACCGAAGACGATCCGCTCGATCCGGCGCCTCCGGCCAGCTTCCGGGAATCACTCGCCGCCATTCGCTACCTCGAGGACACCATTCGCCAGACACGCGACATCGGGGCGTTTGCTCTGCGCTACGGGAATCTGTACGGGCCTGGTACCGACATCTCCGATACGGGCGCCATTTCCGATCTCGTCTCGCGACGCCGCCTGCCGCTGATCGGCAGCGGTGCAGGCATCTGGTCGTTCATTCACGTCCGCGACGCCGCAAGCGCCACGGTCGCGGCACTGTCGCACGGAGCGCCGGGAATTTACAACGTGGTGGATGACGAGCCTGCGCCCGTCAACGTCTGGCTTCCCGCGCTCGCGAATGCGGTCGGCGCCAGAGCGCCGCGTCGCCTGCCGGCCTGGCTCGGCGCACTCATGCTTGGTGAGGGCGGGCTGTCCATGATGACACTGACCCGTGGCGGCTCCAACGGCAAGGCGAAGCGCGACCTGGCGTGGCAACCCGCATTCGCGAGCTGGCGGCGCGGATTCGTGGAAGGACTCGGGTAGCACGCGTGAAGACCGTCCCTCTCGCGCTCGTCGCGCTCGCGGCATGCAGCGGCGCAAGCCAGGCGCGACGTTCCCAGCCCGAAGTCAGCACATCCGACGTCCACCATTTCGTGACGGCATTCAGCCGGCTTTCTCCCGCTGACACGTCGTGCGCCTCGCTCGCGGCATATCTGCAACAGGAGAGCAGGGGACTCGCGGCGTACCGCCACAAGTTCAACGTCACACAGCATGACCTCTGCCTGGCGATTCGTCGTTCGCCTGCACGGTACGCGGCGTTGGCGGACAAACTTGGCCCACTGGATTCCGCCGCGGTCATGGTTCGCACCGTATTCGCGCGCTTCGCGGCACTGCACTCCATGACGACCGTGCCTGCTGTCTACTTCGTCGTGGGCAACGGCATATCGGGTGGCACCACCACGCGCGGCAAGGACCCGATCATTCTCATTGGCATGGAGTTGAACCACTCCGTGAACGGGCTGCCGTGGACCATCGCACACGAGATGGTGCACACACAGCAGGACTATCCCTGGCTGGGCTCTCTCACGGGCGGTCCGAAATTCCTGCGCGGCACGCTGCTCCGGCAATCCATCATGGAAGGCTCGGCGGACTTCATCGCGGAGCTCATCACCGGACAGCCGAAGCGGAACCGCTACGCCGAGTCGCACGAGGGCGAGCTGTGGCGACAGTTCCGCCGCGATGCGGGTAGCAAGGACTACAGTCAGTGGCTCTACAATGGCTGGAACGCCAGGGCACTCGGCGATCGTCCCGCTGATCTGGGCTACTGGATGGGGTATCGCATCACGAAGTCGTACTACGAGCAGGCCGCCGACAAGCGGCAGGCGATCGAGGACATCTTGACGATCCGGGACTTCGACAGGTTCCTCGCGGCAAGCGGCTATACCGGCGGGCAGCCGCTGGCGCCGTCCGCGTGATCCGAGCATCATACTACCCGTGTGCCGTCGACCCGCGCTCGATCTCCCGCGCGCGCTGCGGGCGCGCAATGTTCCCCAACCGGATTTTCGCGTGATCACGCTCCGCACCAAGGACACCAATCAGCTCATCGGCCAGATCGATGACGCCGATCTGAAATTCCTCGTGGACGAGCTGGAGGAGGAATCGCTCGTGGACACGGATTACTACATCAGTCCTGATACCATCGACATGCTCGAAGACGACGGCGCGCCGGCCTCGCTGGTGTCGCTGCTGCGCACCGCGCTCGGCACATCGGATGGGTTGGATATCACGTGGTCGCGGGAGTGATGAGCGGTCGCGGGCGATCTCGTGCTCGTCACCTGCTGGTCCGTGCTGGACGCTCTCCTCTGGCGCGGTTCTACCGCCGCCTGATTCGACAGTCGCGGGTTCCTCCACTTCATTCTTCTCCTGGAGCAGCAATGCGTACCTCGCTCGTTCTTCTGGCCGCATTCGGTTTGGCGACCGCCGCACAGGCGCAGGACCCCGGCACCGCGGTCCGCCCCTTCGACAAGAAACACGGCGGCAGCGCCAACATGCACATGCTCGCCCACGTGGTCACGCACCCGGGCGCGTGGAAGCTCGCGGACGTCGAGATGGAGCAGGACCCCAACCGGCCGTACGTGTACGCCTGCGGCTTCACGAACTTCGACGTGCAGATCTACGACGTGCGCGACCCGTCACACCCGAAGAAGATCTACGACTGGACCATCGAACACCCCGAACTGCACCGCGGCATTGGCGCCATGGACGGGAAGTATTTCAAGATCGGGAACCGCTACTACTACGCGCAGTCGTATCAGTTCATGCAGGGCAGCCCCGATGCCGATCTGGGCGCGGTGATCTTTGACGTCACCGGCCTGCCCGATGCATCCAAGGTCAAGGTCGTCGCGCGCCTCCGCTACCCGCAGGCGCCCGGCGGATTCCACAACACGTTCGCCTACAAGCATTCGGACGGGCGCGTGCTCTACTTCGCCACCGTCAACCAGCAGAAGGCGCTCGTCTACGATCTCGACAAGGTGGTGAGCGGCGCGGACTCCAGCACCTGGCTCATTGGTAGCGTACCGAATCCCACTCCGTTCAAGCAGATCGGCACCGGCAGCTATCACGACTTCTACGTGGGCTACGACCCGGGCACGCATCAGGACAAGTTCTACGGCGCGGGACTGGGCGGGTACTCCGTGTGGGACATCACGCACCCTGAGACGCCGAAGCAGCTCTTCACGATCACCGGGCTCGGCATGGACATCGCGCACACCTTCACGCCATCGCCCGATGGCCACTACGCGGTAACCGAAACCGAATACCAGTACACGCCGCTTCGCGTCTGGGATCTCAGCGAGGGACAGAGCGGCAAGACGCAGAATCTCGATCTCCCCATCAGCGCCTGGACCGCCGACTGGCGCGATCTCTCGCACAATCACGAGGTCCGCTGGCCCTACGTGTTCGTGAGCGCGTACGAGGACGGCCTGCAGGTGTTCGACCTCAAGACGCCGACACAGCCCAAGACCGACGGCTACTACTACACGTGCGAGTGCACGCACGAGCATGGCTTTGGGGGCAATCCGGACAACGGGTGGGAGAGCACCGTGAGCGTGGAACAGGGCGCGTTTGGCGTGGACGTGCGCAACTACGACGGACTCATTGCGCTCTCCGACATGCGCACGGGGCTCTGGCTGTTCCGCATGGATGGCTTCACGGGGTGGAACGGCAAGCAGTACGGCATGCGCGACATTTCGAGCGTCCAGGATTTCGATCATGGGCCCGATGGCGCGAGCGCGTCCGCGACATCGTCAGGCGCGCGCGGCAACAGGCGGTGATGCGGCTGGCCGGGGCCGGGCGTCGTGCGCGACGCCTGGCCATGCTGTTCGCGCTCCTGCCGTTCGTCGCGCTCAGTGCCACCGGTGCGGCGGGCCCATACGACATCATGCTGCACCCCACAGCGGCGGCGCCCGCTGCCGAGGGACACGCCCGGCTCGTCTTCGCGCCGTCGCCATTCGGCGTCGCGCTTACCGCCGATGGTCACGCGGTGTATGACGTGCAGATCACCGCAGCCCATCTCCCCAAGCCATCCACGCTGGGCGCCTTCACCACGTACGTGGCCTGGGCGGTGTCGCCGGATCTCACGAAGTGGCACCGCCTGGGGCCGGTGACGAATGGAACCACCACGGTCGGCCACGCCGATCTCAACAAGTTCCTGCTCGTCATTTCCGCGGAGCCCGACACGAGTGGCGCAGCCACGCGCGGCCCCACGGTGCTCCATGGCACGTCGCCGAGCGGCTGGCTGCAGTCGTTCATCACGCACCCGCTCTTCCGCGGAGTCTCGCAGTGATGCGTGCGTCGTGCGCGGCGCTCCTCGCCGCGCTGTTGGTCGTGACGCACCCCGCGTGCGCGCAGCAGCCGGGAACGCGGCCGACGCCACCCGCGACGCCACCCGCGACGCCACCCGCGACGCCGTCAGGCATGCAGGGGATGCCGGGCATGGATCACGACATGCACGACAGCACGATGGCCATGCCGATCCCCATGCCCAAGGGCATGCCGATGATGCCGGGGCTCGTGGGTCTCGGGCCCGATGTCACGCCCTTTCTCCCCGGTGCCGGCGTGGACGCCGCGCGCCTCCCCGAAGCCCGGCCCAGCGAGCTCGCGAAGCTCCGTGATGGGGACACGCTCGACCTCACCGCCACGCTCGTGCGGCGCAGCATCAACGGGCACACCTTCACCATGTACGGCTTCAACGGCCAGGTGCCGGGGCCGCTCATCGATGTGCCGCAGAACGCCACGGTCACCGTGCGCTTCCACAACGCGATCGATCTGCCCAGCTCGGTGCACTGGCACGGCGTGCGGCTGGACAATCGCTACGATGGCGTTCCCGATGTCACGCAGCGGGCCGTGGCGCCCGGCAGCACCTTCGTGTACCACGTGCACTTCCCCGATGCGGGCATCTACTGGTATCACCCGCACGTGCGCGAAGACATCCAGCAGGCCATGGGACTGTACGGCAACGTGCGCGTGGACTCGCCCGATCGCGACTATTACTCGCCGGTGAATCTCGTACAGACGCTGTTGCTGAACGATCTGCTCGTGCACGCGGACACGCTCATCCCCTTCGGGAAGGAAGGTCCCGATTTCGCGCTCATGGGCCGGCTCGGCAACGTGCTGCTCGTGAATGGCGAGCCGCGGTACGCTCTGAGCGTGCCCCGTGGCGCCGTCGTGCGCTTCTTCGTCACGAACGTGTCCAGCTCGCGCACCTGGAATCTTTCGTTCAGCGGCGCGCCCATGAAAGTCGTCGCGTCGGACGTGAGCCGCTTCGAGCACGAGGAGCGCGTACCGAGCGTGCTCATCGCGCCGGCGGAGCGCTACGTGGTCGAAACGCGCTTCGACACGCCGGGCCGGTACGCCCTGGTGAATGCGGTGCAGGCCGTCAATCACTACAAGGGCGAGTTCGAAGCCGAGCTGGATACGCTGGGTATCGTGACGGTGAGCGATACGCCGGCCGTGCCCGACTACGCCGGAGCGTTCGCCACGCTGCGCCACAACGCGGCGGTGTCACACGACATTGACCGCTTCCGCCCGTACTTCGACAAGCCGCCCGACAAGCGGCTCACGCTCACGGTGCGCGTGTCGGCGCTTCCCCTGGCCACCGTGCAGTTCATGACGATCGACACGGCGTACTTCGCGCCCGTGGAATACGTGGACGCCATGCCCGACATGAACTGGCTCTCCAGCAGCAAGCAGGTCCGCTGGATCCTGCGCGACGACGCGACGGGCAGGGAGAACATGGACATCGACTGGCACGTGGCGCAGGGATCGGTGGTGAAGCTGCGAATTTTCAACGATCCCAAGTCGTTCCACCCCATGCAGCACCCGATTCACCTGCACGGGCAGCGCATGCTCGTCATTGCGCGCGATGGCGTGCCCACGCGGAACCTCGTCTGGAAGGACACGGCGCTCATCCCCGTCGGATCCACTGTGGATCTGCTCATCGACGCCTCGAATCCCGGCGCGTGGATGCTGCACTGTCACATCGCCGAGCATCTGGGGTCGGGGATGATGACGGTGTTGCACGTGGACCCGCCGGGCGGCGCACCGGCGCACAGCCCCGGATCCGCACGGTAACGCTTTCGGCGAGGGCGGTGTCCAACCGTCGGTCGCCATTTTCACCTTCGCCCGCCCTGCCATGCCGACTCCGGCTGCTCTCCCGCTCGAGGTCCGGTCGTCGCCCTGGTCCGCCCTCTGGCAGGATCTGCGGTACGCCGCGCGCGGACTGCGCAACACGCCGGGGTTCACCTGGGCCGTAGTGATCACGCTCGCGCTGGGCATTGGCGCCAACGTCGCGATGTTCTCCATCGTGGACCGGTTGCTCTTCCGCGCGCCACCCATGCTGCACGACGCCGCGCGCGTGCATCGCGTGTACCTGGGCAGCACCTTTCGTGGCAAGGAAGGATTCAACAACACCATTCCGTACGCGCGCTACGTGGACCTCACCAGGGGTACGCGGTCCTTCACGCGCACGGCGGAGTTCAGCAGTCCGGACGTCGCCATCGGCGTGGGCAACGATGCGCGCGAGATGCCCGTGGGAGTCGTGAGCGCGAGCTTCTTCGGATTTTTCGATGCGCCACCCGCGCTCGGCCGCTACTTCACGACGAGCGAGGACCAGCCGCCCAGCGGGACCCCCGTAGCCGTGCTCTCGTACGGGCTCTGGCAGACGCGCTATGGCGGCCGGCGCGACGTGCTGGGGCAGACGCTGCAGATTGGTGCCACCCTGTACACGATCATCGGTGTGGCGCCGCGCGGATTCGTGGGACTCTGGTCCGACAAGCCGCCGGCGGCATTCGTTCCCATCACCGTGCGCGGCGGCGAAATGGGAGCGAACGTGCACATCCCCGGTGAGCGCTGGTGGACGACGTATCACTGGTACTGGGCCTCCATGATGGTGGAGCGCAAGCCGGGCGTCAGCGTCGCCGCGGCGAATGCCGATCTCAGTCGCGTCTACCGGCAGGGCTATGCCGCGCAGCAGGCGAAGGAACCGCACATGCCACCCATCGCGCTGATGCGGCCGCGCGCGGTCGTCGCGTCCATCCTGCGCGACCGTGGACCGAACGAGTCGCCGGTGGCCCGGGTGGCCACCTGGATTTCGGGCGTGGCGCTCATCGTCTGGCTCATTGCCTGCGCGAACGTGGCCAACCTGCTCCTCGCCCGGGCGCTGCGCCGCCGCCGCGAAATCGCCGTCCGACTGGCCCTCGGCGTGAGTCGCGTTCGGCTCATGGTGCAACTGTTCGCCGAGAGCGTGCTGCTCGCGCTGCTCGGTGCCGCGGCGGGCGTGCTCGTGGCGCAATGGGGCGGCGCCCTGCTGCGCGCGGCGCTGCTGCCACGGACGGCCGCGGGCACCGTGGTGAGCGATCCGCGCACGCTGCTGCTGGCCGGCATCGCCGCGCTCAGCACGGGGCTGCTCACCGGGCTCGCGCCCATCGCGCAGAGTCGCCACACGAATCTCGCGCGGGATCTCAAGGCGGGCGCGCGCGAGGGCACATACCACCGGTCGCGCCTGCGTGTGGGGCTGCTCGTGTTCCAGGGTGCGCTGAGCGTAGTGCTGCTCGTGGGCGCGGGTCTCTTCGTGCGCAGCCTGCACAACGTGCGCAACGTGCCGTTAGGGTACGACGCGAATTCGCTGCTGGCCGTCGAGCTGCAGATGCGCGACGTCAAGCTGGACAGCGCGCAGAGCGTGACGCTGCGACAGCGGCTGCTGGATGAGGTGACGACGATCCCGGGTGTGGAGCACGCCGCGCGGCAGCTCACGACGCCGTTCCGGAGCATGTGGGACTTCGATCTGCACGTGGCGGGTATCGATTCGGTGAGTCGGCTGGGCGAGTTCGACCTCAACGCCGTGACACCGGACTACTTCGCGACCATGGGCACGCGCGTGGTGCAGGGGCGTGGCATCACCGCTGCCGACGTACAGGGCGCACCGGGCGCCATGGTGGTCAGTCAGGCCATGGCCAGGACGCTCTGGCCCGGCCAGAATGCCATTGGCCAGTGCGTGAAGGTCGGCGCGGACACCGTACCATGTACGTACGTGGTTGGCGTGGCCGAGAACATCAAGCAGACGAGTCTGAGCGACGACGCGGGACTGTACTACTATCTGTCCGCACCGCAATTCCATCCGGATCAGGGCGGCCTGTTCGTCCGCGTGCACGGGGCGGCGTCCGGCCAAACCGAGACGGTGCGGCGCCGGCTGCAGCGTCTGATGCCGGGCACGTCGTACGTCACGGTGACGCCCATGAGCGACGTGCTGGGCGAGGAGACGCAATCGTGGCAGATGGGCGCCACGATGTTCGCGGTGTTCGGCCTGCTGGCGCTCGCGCTCGCGGCGATCGGACTCTACTCGGTAATCGCGTACAACGTGGCGCAGCGCACACACGAGCTGGGGGTGCGTGCCGCGCTGGGCGCACAGATGCGCGATCTGGCGGGGCTGGTCGTGCGTGAGGCCATGACGCTGGCCGCCGCGGGACTCCTGCTGGGAGCAGCGATCGCGCTCGTGGCCGGCACGTGGGTGAAGCCGCTGCTGTTCGAGGTCTCGCCGCGGAATCCATGGATATACATACTTGTCGCGCTGGTGCTGCTCGCGGTCGCAGCGGTGGCGAGTTTTGTACCGGCGCGGCGCGCGGCACGGGTGGATCCCATGCAGGCGCTGCGGGCGGAGTAAGGCGCGGGCGAGCGTGGTGCTCGCCCGCGCCGCGCGCGCGGTCTATTTGATCTGCACGCGTTTCGCCTTGTGCTGCTGTTGTGGCGGGATGGGGACCGTCACGTTCAGGACACCGTTGTCGAAGTTGGCCGAGATCTTGTCTTCGTCAACGCCGTCGGGTAGCGGGATCGCGCGGTAGAACGAGCCGTAGCTGCGCTCGGTCCAGTACGATTCGTCGTCCTTGTTCTCGTCTTCCTGATGGCGCTCGCCGGAGATCTCGAGCAGCCCTTCGTCCACGTTGATGGTGACGTCGTCCTTGTTCAGCCCGGGCAGCTCGGCCCGAATGACGAGTTGATTGTCGCGCTGGACCTTCTCGATGCGCGGCATCCACGTCGTGGCGGTGCCGCTGGATTCCAGCTCTCCACTGCCGCCCAGGTTGCTCTCGAACAGACGGTCCATCTCGCTGTTCAACCGGCGCATGAACTCGAACGGATTGGACATGAACGCACCGGCCAGCAGGCCGGGCGGCGCCGACATGATGGCCGGCAGGGCGGACCGGGATTGCGCTGAGCGGCGTGACAGCCCCGTGCCGCGTTGCGCGGACTGGCCCCACGGTTCCCGGCTCACCTGGCGCTGGCGCTCCTGGTCACTGCGGGACACGCCTTGCGATCTCCCGGAAGGCCCGGTGGTTTCGCCCGCCGGCATCGCTGCACCGGCCTGCTGCCGCTGCGTCTGGTCGCGCCCTTCTGGCGCGTCGTTTCGATTCTGTGTCGCCATACCGATGCTCCTCTCTGCTGACTGCCCGGTGCAATGAGCCCACTGCGAGCGACCCGCGTACCGGTGCACCACGTCAGGACGCGTTACCGGCCGTACGCCTGGGCGCAGTCAGGCCAGCAACGTGGGTGCCAGATGCAGGAAAAGGAGTCAGACCCTTCCGCGCGCCAACGGCCAGTGCCTTCCGCGCCGGCGCTCGTTCGGACTGCCGCTCGCTCTCAGTGCGGCGTGATGATCTGCTCCGGCGCGCGGATGGCCGCATGCGGCATGGCAACCGGTTGGCGCTCCGAGAGCAGCTTGGTGGTGAACCGCTGCCCTTCGGAAATGCGCTCGACCTCGATCGCGGTTGCCTCGACGATTTGCTCGATGCGCGCCATGCGCTCATCGAGCGCCGTCGTGTCTGGCGCCGGCCGGCGCTTCAGCTCCATGAAGCGAATGATCATCCGAACGCCCAGAACGAGTGCCGTCATGCTGAACGTGAAAAACAGCAGGGCGTAAAGCATCTCATCCAGCTGCATGTCGCACCGTCCTGATCAGGGTTCCGGACCGAGTTCGTTCCGCCGAGCGCTCTTCCCGTACGGAGCGGGGTGGACCGGCGTTTCGCGCTCCATGCGTTGGTGCGTTGCCAGGCCAGTTGCCAGGCCGCGTGCCAGGCCGCGTGCCAGGCCGGTTGCCACGCCGGTTGCCACGCCGGTTGCCACGCCGGTTGGCGCGCGGCCGGGCTTGACGACGGCTACGCTCCCGAAGTTCCTTCACGTTAACAAGCTCGGCAATAATTGGTAACCGGACGCACTCCCAGGAGCAGACGATGCCCACCCGCGATCCACGCATCGACGCGTACATTGCCAGGTCGGCGGATTTCGCCGGGCCCATCCTGACCCACCTCCGGGAGCTGGTGCATGCCGCCGGCCCTGACGTGGAGGAGACGATCAAGTGGGGTGCGCCGACGTTCACGTACAAGGGCATGCTGTGTGGCATGGCCGCGTTCAAGCAGCACTGCGCCTTCCACTTCTGGAAGCGGTCGCTCGTCGTCCCGGCAACCGAAACGTCATCCGAGACGGCCATGGGCCAGTTCGGCCGGCTCACCAGTGTTGCCGACCTGCCTTCACGCAAGGTCATGATTGGCTACGTGAAGAAGGCCATGGAGCTCAACGACGCGGGTGTCAAATCGCCCACGAGAGGGAAGGCAAAGGCTGCCCGAAAGCTGGTCGTTCCTGAGGCGCTCGCCGCGGCGCTCGCGAAGAACCGGAAGGCACGGGCCTCGTTCGACAACCTCAGCCCCAGTCAGCAGCGCGAATACTGCGAGTGGATCGCGGACGCAAAGCGCGAGGAGACGCGCGAGCAGCGCCTGGCTACCGCCATCGAATGGATTGCCGAGGGCAAGTCGCGGAACTGGAAGTACACGAGGAGCTAGTGATCTTCACCTCTCTTCGTTCATGATGCTCGCGGGGTTCGCGCTCGGGCGATGGACAGGATTCAAAGGCTGGCAGAATTGAGAAAGGATTTACAGGATTTTCAGGATTGACAGGATTACGCGGAGCCGAACCTCCCAGTGCAGGTCCGTTCGCTGATCGACCGCAACTGCTTTGGAACGGCTCCTTGAGAATCCTGAAAATCCCCTAAATCCTGTCAAGTTGTTCGCAAGGGCGTAGCACGCAGCTCGCAATCGCGGATGAATCGGAGGGTCTGTAGATCCTGTCCCGCCGTTAGCAGGGCTGCGGCGCGGTCAAGCACCAGTCGTGAGCCTCGCTGGTTCACCCCAGTCGCGCCGGACTGGTCGTCACGGCTTCGGCGCGCTAGCGTTATAGCGTATCCAACACGCCCCTGGAGGCAGGATGGACCAGAAGCAACTCGAGGCGCTTGCGCGGAAGAACGCCGCCAAATCGCAGATCGTCCAGAAGAAAATGAA
>DATNDS010000129.1:0-5010 GCA_035553215.1 Gemmatimonadaceae bacterium | reverse complement strand
CCGGCGCCGATGATGACCAGATCGTACACCGCGTCGCCGAGCGGACGCTTGAGGCCCACCGCCTCGGCAACCTGGAGCAGGGACGGATTGCGCATGAGCGGCCGCCCCTCGCACACCACCGCCGGCAGGTCGTGTTCGCTGAGGCCGAAGTTGCGCAGCAGCTCGGCCGCGTCCGCATCCGTGTCCGTATCCATCCAGTGCACCGGAACCTGATTGCGGCTCAGGAACTCGCGCAGGTCGTACGCTTCCCTGGAGCGGGCCGACGCGATCACCTCGACGCCGCGGAAGCCCGACTCCATCAGCTTCTCGCGACGGGCGATGAAGGCTTGCAGGATCAGTTCGCCGATCGTGGGCCGCTCGGCGATGATCCGCCGGACGTCGGCCGGCGCGATCTCGAGCGCCTCCACGTCGCCCCGCGCCAAGGCGCTCACCACGGCGTTGCGCCGCGTGAGGATGTCGATGTCGCCGGTGAATTCACCCGGTTCGTGGAGCCTGACGATGCGCGTTTCCTTGTCCGAGCGATCCACGATCTCCACCGTGCCGGCGAGCACCACGAAGAACGCGCCGCTGCACTGGCCCGCCTCGAACAGCGGCTCGCCGTCGTGGAAGTGGCGCAGCGTGGCGAGCGACTCGAGCGACGCGATCTGCTCGGCGGTCAGCCTGGGGAAGGCGACGGAACTGGCGGTATTCGTCTCGGTCATGGCGGTGAGCACTCCCGCTCGGTGTGGCGTGAAGGGAATGACAGACCGACCACCGCAATCTTTGCACCGGCACGGACGAGTGTCCCACGGGATGCGTGGGGTGCCCAGCGGTCACCCCCGCCTGAACATCGCGAGCTTCCGCGCGATGCGCGCGAAGAGCGCCGCCACGTTCAGCGTGAGTGGCCGCGAGGCGCCCGGCTGCCACACCAGCGTGTCGCGATGAAGCTCAGGCGTCATGCGTTCGCGGGTCCACCGCTCGATGACGCAGGCGTCGAGGTCCACGATCCAGTATTCGGCGACCGCCGCGTCGAGATAGAAATCGCGCTTTTCGACACGATCCGTGCGCGCCGTACCCGGGGACAGCACCTCGACGGCCAGCAGCAGGGCGCAGATGTCGGACCACCGCAGCTGCTCGCCGCGCGTTGTGGTGCTTGCCGGCACGACGAACAGATCGGGCTGCGCGATCGTCCCGGGGCGCAACTCGAGATCGGCGGGAGAAATGAGGGCGAGCCCGACCGGCTGCCGCTCGAGATACGCGCTCAACACAGCCAGCAGCTCGATCACGGCGATCTGGTGCGCCGAACCCGGGGCCGGCGTCACGAGCAGTTCTCCGGCGATGAGCTCGTAGCGCGGCCACGGACGGCTCTCCTGCATGAGCATGCGGACGTCGGCGGGCGTCCAGCGGCGGCGAATCGCGGGCATGACCATACATTGCTCGGCGAGCAGGGGGCTGGGCAAGAGTGCAGGACGCAGCATGCGACTGGTCCGCTGGTCGGGCGTCATCGTATATATGCCGGTATCATCGACGTTGCGCGCGCAGTGTTATGTCGCGCACGCTGGCGCCGGGCGAGCGCACGGCGCTCACGCTCGTGGACACGAAGGTGTATCCGAGCGGGATGGTAACCCTTCACTATTCGATACCATGAAGACGTACTACTGCAGACTCAATCCGCCGCGGGCGACGTTCCTGCAGGACATGAACGACGGCGAGCGGCAGCTCATGCAGCAGCACGGCGCGTACTGGCGCGGCTGCATGGATCGCGGGAAGGCAGTGGTGTTCGGCGTGGTTGCCGATCCGGCGGCGGCTTTTGGAATGGGGATCATCGAAGTGGCGGATGAGGAGGAGGCGAGGGCGCTGACGGCTGCGGATCCGGTGATCCGGTCGGGACAGGGGTTTCGGTATGACATGCACGTGATGCCGATGGGGGCAGTGCATCCGGAGAGGGCGAAGGGATAGCGCGCTTCGGTCCCGCGAGATGTCGGTCGTCAAAGATGCGAGTGAGCTTGTCCGCGCATGCTCGTTCGGCCCAGCGCCTCCGCTGGCAGCGGCGACAGTGAGTTGTCGATCAGGAGTCTCACCGGGCGGCGCTCACGGGCAACTCTCGCTCGCGGACAGCTTCCGCCGCGTACCGGAGAGCTTCCGTGACGTCGTCGCGCTCGAGATCCGGGAGATGAGGCAGTACGTCGTCGGCGCTCATCCCATCGGCCAGCATTCCCATGACGGTAGCAACGGGAATCCGGAAGGACGGCCCACCTCTCCGGCCGCGCTACTCCGCCCGCAGCGCGTCCATCGGGTCCACCCGCGTCGCCCGGCGCGCCGGGAAGTAGCTCGCCGCCAGGGCGACGATAAGCAGCACGAGCGCGGCTCCGGCGAGCACGGCGGGATCGCGCGGCGAGACGCCGTTGAGCAATGCCGCGATCGCCTTGCCGCCGGCGAGCGCGGCGACAATTCCGAGCACCACGCCAATCATCGTCGTGGTGAGGCCGCTCAGCATCACGCCGCGCATGAGCTGTTCGGGTTGCGCGCCAAGTGCCGCGCGGATGCCGAGGTCTCGCGTCTGCTGCATCACCGCGTACGCGAGGACGCCGTAGAGCCCGACGGCGGCGAGGAGCAGCGCCAGCAATCCGAATGCGCTGAACATGCTCGCGCCAAGTTTCCACGGCAGATATTGCGGATCCAGGATCTGGCGGAGTGGCTGGATGATGGGGAATGGCGTATCGGGATCGGCCGACTCCATCGCGCGACGGATCGCGGGGATCGCCGCGGCCGGATCGCCCGCGGTGCGGATTTCCATGAAGTTGACCGCGTGCGAGCGCCCCTTCGCACTGTCCGGCTGTACGCGTAACGGCACGAACACCTGCTCCGACGGCTTCAGTGTCACCTTGAACAGAGGGGCATTAGCGACGACGCCCACCACGGTCACGCAGGTGGTGTTCGCGGGATCGTCGAGATGTACGCACGTCCCCACGGGATTCCCGCGCGGCCAATACCGCTGTGCGATGGCCTGGTTGATGATCACCACGTGCGCCGCGGCGTCGTAGTCGGCACCGGTGAACGGCCGGCCGCTCACGACCTGCGTGCCCGTCGCATCGAAATAGCCGGGCCCCACGCTGAATCCCATTGGCGAGCTGCTGCCAGGGTGTGGAATCGATTCCGGCACACCGGGCACGACGACCCACATGCCGCTGGCGTTCCTGAATGGAGCGCCCTCAGACACGCTCGCCGCCAGCACGCCGGGCACGCGTCGCACCTGCTCGAGCATCCGCACGTAGATGGCGTTGGCGTTTGCGGCGGCGACACCAGCCGCGCGGAAGTCGACGTTCGCGTACAGCACGTGATCCACGTCCATGCCGAGCGGGACGTTCCGCGCGTTGCGCAGGCTCCGGACGAACAGTCCCGCGCCGGCAAGCAGCACCAGCGTGAGTGCCACCTGACCGCCCACCAGCACGCGATGCACCATGAAGCGACCGCGTCCGGTGCCGAACACCATGCCCTTGAGAACGGAATTCAGGTCCGTGCGCGCCGCGAACGCGGCGGGCGCCAGTCCGCAGAGCGCTCCCGTGATGAGCGCCGCGACTGTGGCGAACGCCAGTACGCGAGTGGAGATGGCGTGACCGAGCAGCGGCACATCGGGAATGAGCACGCCGCGCACAAAGGCCGAACTCCAGATGGTGAGCAGCAGCGCCGCGGCGGTGCCGGCAGCCGCGAGCAGCAGCCCTTCGATGAGCAACTGGCGCGCCAGTCGCCAGCGTCCCGATCCGAGGCACAACCGCAAGGCGATTTCGCGCGAGCGCGACGCGGCGCGGGCGAGGAGCAGATTCGCCACGTTGGCGCAGGCGATGAGGAGCACGAGGGTGGAAACCGCCGCGAGCCACAGGGCCACCTTCACATTGCTTCCCGGCGAGGGCGCACGTCCCACCTCGAGCGGGGCGAACGTGACCCGTGTTCCCTTGAGATACTGATCGTCGGCGTGCTCGCCACTGAATGCCGCGGTGCCCTGGGCGGCGGCGACGATCCGGGATGCGCCGTCGCGGAAGCGCGCGAAGGTTTCCAGCCAGTAGTTGTTGTCGTGACTGAGCGCGCCCCGCGTGAACATCGTGGTGGCCGCGCCGATGGGCAGCCACGCGTCCACCTTCTTCAGTTCGATGCCGGTGAACTGCGGCGGCGCCACGCCGATCACGGTGTACTGTTGAAGCCCGACGTCCACGGTGCGGCCCAGCACCGACGAGTCACCGTTGAACTGTCTCTTCCACAACTCGTAGCTGAGCACGACGGTCTTCGTGCCCTCGTCGCGCTCCTCGTCGGGCGCGAAGAACCGCCCGAACGCGGGTCGCGTGCGGAGTGTCGGGAAGAAGCTCGACGTCACCAGCACGACGTCAATCGAGCGTGCGCCATCGCCGCGGCCGAGAGTCGTCGTCATTGCGGAATACGCGGCGACGTTGGCGAACGCGTTCACATGGTCCCGCAACGCTTCGTACGTGCCGTAGCCCGTGGTGGAGAACGCGCCTCCGCCTCCCATGGCGCTGGCCGGCTGTGAGAACTCGATTCGTGCGACCTGATCCGGATCTCCCACGTGCGCCGGCGGCTTGAGCATCAGCGTGTCGACGATGCCGAACATCGTCGCGTTCGCGCCGATGCCGAGCGCGAGACAGACGATGGCTGAAATCGTCAGCCCGGGACGGCGGGCGAGGGAGCGAAGAGCGTAGCGGAGGTCGGGCACGAGCAATGCCTCGGGGAGCACCTGTTAGCTTACCGCAGATAATACGGAGGATGGGTGGAGATGCCAGAGCGGAGGGCGGTGCGTCGGCGGGTCAGGGCGGCCGGCAGGTGTTCATCGTGGACCGGGAAGGGGAACCGATACACTTGGGACGGGAGAACACGGTCCTCGCGGGCCGTATCAGAATTTTTGTGTGTGAGGGTGGTGCATTAGGTATACCGCGGCTCGGGGTGAAAGCGATCGGGGAACAGAATCGCGAAGTGGACGAGGGCTGCGTGCCAAGCGGGCGCGGGATGCCAGCGTTTCTTGAT
>DATNDS010000128.1:0-24147 GCA_035553215.1 Gemmatimonadaceae bacterium | reverse complement strand
GACGTGGACGCCATCGTGCGCCACGCCGAGCGCTGCGAGCTGCTCGCCGACGCCCGCCCCGCCACCTTCCCGCGGTTCCAGCTCGAAGCCCGTCAGGAGCGAGTGCGCGGGGACGAGCAGGAATGGGGGATCGGGGGGTAGGGCCCGCCGCCACCCCTTGGAATTCGGCAAACGGCCTATTCTCACCACCCCTCCCTTGGGAATCGGCAATCGGGAATGGGGAATGGTGGGAATGGGGAATGGGGAGGCCGATTTCCTATTCCCGCGATTCCCGATTCCCGATTGCCGATTCCCAAGGGCAGGGTGGCGTAGGGCGGTCGATTTCCGGTCTTACTGTCCCCCTCAATCCCATTCCCCCTTGGCCCCCCAGTTCATCTACGTCATGAAGGACCTGCGCAAGGTGGTTCCACCTTCGCGCATCATCCTCGATGGCATCTGGCTCTCCTTCTACCCCGGCGCAAAGATCGGGGTGCTCGGCCCCAACGGCGCCGGCAAGTCATCACTGCTGCGCATCATGGCCGGCGTGGATCACGACTTTCAGGGCGAGGCGTGGGTCGCGGCGGGCACTCGCGTGGGTTATCTGTCGCAGGAGCCGCGGCTCGACCCCGGCAAGGACGTGAAGGGCAACGTGGAGGAAGCCGTGCGGGACACGCGCGCGCTGCTCCAGCGCTTCGAGGAAATTTCCGCGCGCTTCGCCGAGCCCATGTCGGACGACGCCATGCAGAAGCTGCTCGACGAGCAGGCCGCGGTGCAGGAACGCATTGACGCGGTGAACGCGTGGGAGCTCGACCGCACGGTGGACATCGCGATGGACGCGCTGCGGCTGCCCCCCGCGGATGCCGATGTCACGACGCTCTCGGGCGGCGAACGGCGCCGCGTCGCGCTCTGCCGCGTGCTGCTCGAGCAGCCCGATCTGCTCCTCCTCGACGAACCCACGAATCACCTCGACGCCGAGAGCGTGGCGTGGCTCGAACGGCATCTCGCGGAGTTCCCGGGCACTGTCGTGGCGATCACGCACGACCGCTACTTCCTGGACAACGTGGCGAAGTGGATTCTCGAGCTGGATCGCGGCCGCGGCATTCCCTGGGAAGGCAACTATTCATCCTGGCTCGACCAGAAGCGCACGCGCCTCGCGCAGGAGGAAAAACAGGCCTCGGCGCGGCAGCGCACACTGGAGCGCGAACTGGAGTGGGTGCGGCTTGCGCCCCGCGCGCGTCAGGCCAAGAGCAAGGCGCGCATTACGCGCTACGAGGATCTCGTCGCCGAAGATACGGGCGAGCGCGTGCTGCAGAACGAGATCGTCATCCCTCCGCCACCGCGGCTCGGCAACGACGTGGTAATCGCGAAGGAATTGAAGAAATCATTCGGCGACAAGCTGCTCTTCGAGAACCTGTCGTTCAGCCTCCCGCGCGGCGGCATCGTGGGCGTGATCGGCGCGAACGGCGCGGGCAAGACGACGCTCTTCCGCATGATCACCGGTCAGGAACAGCCCGACTCGGGCACTCTCGCCGTGGGCGACACCGTGCGCATTGCGTACGTGGATCAGGCGCGCGCGCTGAATGGCAGCAACACGGTGTATCAGGAAGTGAGCGAGGGACGCGACACCATTGAGGTGGGGAAGCGCGAGATGAACGCGCGCGCGTACCTGGCGAGCTTCAACTTTCGCGGGCCGGACCAGCAGAAAAAGGTGGACGATCTCTCAGGCGGCGAGCGCAACCGATTGCATCTGGCGAAGCTCATTCGGAGCGGAGGAAATCTGCTGCTGCTCGACGAACCCACCAACGACCTGGACGTGGACACGCTGCGCGCACTCGAGGAGGCGCTGGTCGGCTACGCCGGATGCGCGGTGGTGATCACGCACGACCGCTGGTTCCTGGATCGCGTGGCCACGCACATGCTGGCGTTCGAGGGGGACAGCGAAGTGGTGTGGCACGAGGGGAACTACCAGTCGTACATCGAGGATCTCAGGAAGCGGAAGGGCGCGGACGCGGATCAGCCGCATCGCATCAGGTATAAGAGGCTGGTGAGGGGATAGTGCGCGTGGCGGATTTGGCCGGTATGGAGGAGACCGATCTTCACCTGGAGCACGGACTCAGACTATCTCAGCGAACAGGTCATCTCCATCGCCTGGTACGCGATCTTTTCTTTTGGTATCCCGCTTTGATGCACCCCTCTTGACACGCCGACACTTGGATTGTAGACTGGCCGCCCTGGGAGTCGCGTCCCGATGTTCATCAGTCGATTCTTCTCGCGCGTCGCGCGTGAAGGACGACCACCTTCAATGCATGCAGCGCATTGGAGCGATCATCGGCGGCGCGATTTTTGTTTGTGTGGCATGCGCGTAGGGTCTGGCGGCGTTGGCCGGTTCCCACTCGGACAAGAGATTTTCAATCGGAGCACTCACGATCTCATGATGGCGTTAACGACTTCCCCGATCCTGGACTTTCGGCACGCTGGCTCCGGCCAGTCAGTCGAAGATTCGCGAGCGCACCGCGGCATCATCGCGCGCGCGCTCGGCATCGAGCCAGGCGACAGGGCAATCAGCCGCGCAAAGCTCACGCGATACAAGATCGGTGCAGGAACCGGGATTGGAGGGTGCAGGCCGTAACGTGCGCTCCATGTCTCCGGATTCGGGAGCGATACCACACGCCCCGCCTGTGCCAAGTGCCAGGCGGGGCGTTTTTGTTTCGGCGCTCCAAGAATGATGTATACGACGCGCTCGGCGTCGACCGCTGTTTGACAAGTGATGGTCTGGGGAAATGCAGTTGCAGGACGTGATTCGTCGCCGGCCGGCGGCGCGAGACGCTCGAGCAGAAGGTCACGCGACTCCCACTGTTCGGTACGCGTCGAGCGTTCGTCGCGCCGATGGCGGATCACATCAGGATTCTCACATGCTCATGGGCCTGTAGCTCACATGAGCTGTTCCACTTTTTCCGGATGCGCGGGTCGCCGCTGCCGGGTTATCGACACTCTCAATCGAAATACCCCTGTCGTCAGGGCGCCCGGCCGCATCATATCATCCGCGCATGCTCAACTCACCACTCGACCACAGGAGGGCGAGCAATGATCGACTTCACGCAGTACTTCGCGACTCGCCTCCGGCGTCCCATCACGCCGCAGGCCGAGCCGATTCCCGGCACCACGCAGCTGCCCAATTCGGCGGCCGGATTCACGTGGGGCCTCGACACGTGGGCACGTCTCGACCGGTTCCTCATCCTTGGCAGCGAAGGCGGGACCTACTACATCGGCGAACGGCAACTGACGCGCGAGAACGCGAGCGCGGTGTTCGAGTGCGTGGTCGCAGACGGTGCGCGCGTGGTCCGGCGCGTGGTCGAGATCAGCCAGGCGGGACGCGCGCCGCGGAATGACCCGGCGTTGTTCGTGCTGGCAATGGCGGCCGGCGTGGGTGACGATGCGACGCGTCGCGCGGCACTCGCTGCGCTGCCCGCGGTCGCGCGCACCGGAACGCACCTCTTTCACTGGCTGCAGTACGTGAAGGCCTTCCGGGGTTGGGGACGTGGTGTGCGCAGCGCCGTGAGCCGCTGGTACACGACAAGGACGCCAGCCGATCTCGCGTACCAATTGCTCAAGTATCAGTCGCGCGATGGCTGGTCGCACCGCGATGCATTGCGGCTCGCGCACCCCAAGGCGCCGTCGGTCGCGCACGACCTGCTCTTTCGCTTTGCCGCGAAGGGCTGGGCGGGCGTGCTCGAGCTGAGGGATGTTTCGGATATGGCTGTGGTCGAGCGGATCGAGGCCGTGCACGCGATTCGCACCATGAACCCCGCGGAAGCGGCCAGCGTGATCCGGATCTACAGGCTCACGCGCGAAATGGTTCCCACCGGGCTGCTCACGCACGCCGTGGTCTGGGACGCGCTGTTGGACGGCATGCCGCTCACGGCGCTCGTCCGGAACCTGGGTGTGATGAGCAAGGTGGGTCTGCTCGTGCCGGCGAGCGATGCCGCACGCACGGTCGTCGCGCGGTTGGGCGATCGTGATGCCATTCGCCGCTCACGCGTGCACCTCATGGCGCTGCTCGCGGCAATGAAGACGTACGCGCAGGGGCGCGGCATGAGGGGTCAGGGGAAGTGGAACGCCGTGTCGCAGGTGGTGGACGCGCTGGACGGCGCCTTCTACCTGGCGTTCGAGAACGCGCGATCGACGGCCAAGCGCATCCTGCTCGCCCTCGATGTGTCGGGCTCGATGGTGTCACCCGTGCACGGACTGCCGTTCGTGTCGTGTCGCGAAGCGTCGGCGGCAATGGCGCTCGTGACGGCCGCGACGGAGCCGAACCACCGGTTCGTGGCGTTCACACGGGGCAACTACCCGTCGATGTGGTCGGCAACGCACGGCTCCCGGTTCGATACGGGGCTCACGCCGCTTGCGATCTCGCCGCGGCAGCGGCTGGATGAGGTGCTGCGGGCGACGAGCGCGCTGGAGTTCGGCGGTACGGACTGCGCCCTCCCAATGGTGGAAGCGCTGAAGCACCGCTGGGCCGTGGACGTCTTCGTGGTCTATACGGACAACGAGACGTGGGCGGGGAACATTCACCCGACGCAGGCGCTCCGCGAGTACCGGGAGCGCATGGGAATCGCGGCGAAGCTGGTAGTGGTCGCGATGGCCTCGAACGGGTTCAGCATCGCGGACCCGGACGATGCCGGAATGCTGGACGTGGCCGGGTTCGACACGGCCACGCCGCAGATCGTGAGCGATTTCGCCGGCTAGGTGTGCGCGGAGCGGGTGGCCGCGCCTCCTCTGCCGGGGGTCGTCCACCGCAGGATGTGGGGCTGCATTGGGCAGCCCCGCCACTCTACACACACCAACACCATGATCAACAGGCTCAAGGATTATTTCGACGATCCTCGAGAGCCGGAGAGCCAGGACGATTTCTTCGAGATCGAAACCCATTACAACTACTTTGCGGTCTCTCGTGAGACCGCGATGGAGATTGAGCGGCGGCTCGCGCAACTCCCGCCTCCCCGGTGGGTCGCGTTCCGCGATCTGGCAGGAGCGGTGCATCGGGTGATCGCGGCGCACATCTACCGGATTTCCGAATGCACGATGGAGCAACGGGCTGCGCGACGCGCGTTCTTCCGCGCCCGGCGACAAGAGGACAAGGCAGACCGTCGTCCCGGAGAGGACGACGACTGACCGCAGGATTTCCCCGGCCATCACCTGTCAACACGGTCGCTGCCAGGCACATCACCACGCGATTGAGGTCAGCATGAAGATGTTCGGGACGCACGACGAGCAGACCATCATCCAGTTCCAGGACGTGCGCTCGCGCGCGGTGGACGCGGCACTCATGGCCGACGGCCACGTGGGCTACGTGATGCCCATTGGCGGCGTGGCCGCGTACCGTAACCAGGTGTCGGTGGTGGGCGTGGGCTTCGACATTGCCTGCGGCAACGCGGCCATTCGCACCGATCTCACGCTCGGCGCGCTCGGCAGTGATGCGACGCGCGTGCGCGAGGCGCTGGGCACCATCGCGAACGAGATCGCAGCGACGGTGAGCTTCGGCCTGGGACGCAGAAACACGGCGGACGACGCGCCGGTGGATCATGCGCTGTTCGACGACCCGGTGTGGGACGCCGTGCCCTTCGCGCATCGCCAGTCGCTGCGCGCGAAGGCCCGCCAGCAGCTCGGCACCGTGGGCAGCGGCAACCATTACGTTGACGTGTTCGTCGATGAGGCGGGTGCGCTCTGGGTTGGCGTGCACTTCGGAAGCCGCGGGCTCGGGCACACCATCGCATCCGCCTTCCTGGCGCTAGGACAGGGGAAGCCGTGGGGTGAACGGGTACCGGAGCGCGAGGTGCTGCTCGACATCGCGCAACCCGTTGGCCACGATTACTGGCACCTCATGTCGCTGGCCGGCCGCTACGCGTACGCCGGGCGCGAATGGGTTGCGCGGAAGGTCGTGTCCATCCTTGGCGCGCGGGAGGTGGAGCTCGTGCACAATCACCACAACTTCGCGTGGAAGGAGACGCATGAGGGCGAGGAAGTGGTCGTGGTGCGCAAGGGCGCCACGCCGGCGTTCCCCGGGCAGTTGGGGTTCATTGGCGGCTCGATGGGCGACGACGCGGTGATCGTGCGCGGGGCAGTGGTGCGGGAGGATGAGACGCCCGAAGTTGGTGCCGCGCAGCGCGACGCGCTCTACTCGACAGTGCACGGCGCGGGACGCATCATGTCACGCACCGCCGCGGCAGGGAAGCGGAAGCGCCGCACCGGAGAAGTGATCACACCGGGGCGCATCACGCCCGAGATGATGCGCGAGTGGGTGACGGAGAAGGGCGTGGTGCTGCGCGGCGGCGGGCTGGACGAAAGCCCGCACGTCTACCGGCGGCTGCCGGAAGTGCTTGCCGCGCAGGAAGGGACGATCGATGTGTTGCACACGTTGCGTCCGCTCATCGTCGTGATGGCGGGGGCGAACGAGTTCGACCCGTACAAGGATTGAGCGGCAGAGGCGCGCCGCTCTCGCCCGCATTCGTCTTCAATTTCAATCCGCGCGCCGGGGGTGATCGCGCAGCCGAACGGTCGCTTCCTCGACACGAACGATGTACGCCCGGATCGGCTCGCCCGGCTCACGTCGCGGCAGCACGAAATGCCGATCATCCGGGCGTGAGCTCTCGAGGTCGTCGACCATCAGATCGCCGCCGTGCTGCTCGACCACCTGTTCGAATCGCTCCACCGCGGTCAGCAGGTCCGTCAGTGCATCCGGCGATTCCGACTCCGACGCCGCAATCCCGCGGCGCCGGAGACGATCGACGACTTCCACCGCAGCCGCGCGCTGTTCGTTCACGCGATCCGGGTCGATGCGGCGCTCCAGCTCCTCGTATTCATCCCGCGGCATATCAGTCATGGCGCTCTCCTGAGTTGCTCCATGCATACGATGATCCGCGCGACATGACAAGCAGCTGAACAACGGTGGCTGGTGGCTGGTGGCTGGTTGCTGGTAACGGCGGAGCGTGGCGAGTCCAGCCACCAGCAACCAGCTACCAGCCACCAGCTACCAGCCACCAGCTACCAGCTACCAGCTACCAGCTACCAGCCACCAGCCACCAGCCACCAGCCACCAGCTACTCATACCTCAACGCCTGCATGGGATCCACGCGCGACGCCTTGAGCGCGGGGAGATACCCCGCCGCGAATGCCACCACGGAGAGCGCGACTGCGGCGATGAGCATGACCACCGGGTCATGTCCCTTCACCTCGAACAGCAGCGACTGGGCCGTTCGGCCAAGCGCCAGCGCACCCGCGATCCCGATGAGACCTCCTATCAGCGTCATCATGCCCACGTGCACCAGCACCATCCGTCGCACCCGCGCGCTGTCGGCGCCGAGCGCCATGCGGATGCCGATCTCGTTGGTCCGCTGCGCCACGGAGTACGCGAGCACGCCGTACAATCCTATCGCCGCGAGCAGCGTGGCCAGCACCGCGAAGGCGGCCGAGAGCGTGCTGATCATCCGGTCGAGGAAGACGTTCTCGCGCACCTGCTGCGGCATCGTCTTCAGATTCTCCACCGGCAGATTGGGATCGATCTGCTTGACGACGGCCGGGATCGCGCGCATGAGCTGGTCCGTCCCGCTCGCCGAACGCACATAGAAATTGAGCGAGCCCATGGTGGTATCCTGCTGGTACGGAAAGAAGAACACCGGCGGAACTGCCTTCTTCACGTCGCTATACTTGGAGTCGCGCACCAGGCCGACGATCTCGACGTTGAGCGAATCGTTCCCGCCATCGCCCATGTGCTTCCCCACGGCGTTCCGCCCCAGGTTGAACTTCTTCGCGAACGTCTCGTTCACGACAGCCACCTTGGGTGCGCCCGCCACGTCCGTCGCCGTGAATTCGCGACCCGAGAGCAATGCCACGCCGAGGGTGTGGAAGTAACCCGGACCCACCTCATTGAACCGCGAGTTCGCATCGGTGTCCGGTCCCTTCTTGAAACCCTCCACGGAAACATCATTCCCCCAGTTGCTCCCGGCGAGCAGGGGCACCATGGCGGCGGTCACCCCGGTGACTCCCGGAATCGCCGCGAGCTGCTCCTGCAGGCGGCTGAAGAGCACCGCGGAGCGCGCCGGCGTGTAGCCGTTGAGTTCCGGCTCCAGCGCGAATGTCACCATGTCGTCGATTTTGACCCCGAGGTTCACCCGGCTCACGTTGCGCAGGCTCTGCACGAACAGCCCCGCCGAAATGAGCAGCGCCATGGAGAGCGCGATCTGCGCCGTGACGAGTGACGTCCGGAATCGCGCCGCGGCGCGCGCGCCCGAGTGCTTGCCGGTGCCCGCGCGAATGGTCGACGCGAGATCGGGACGCGTGCTGTTGAGCGCCGGAAAGAGTCCGAACAGCAGTCCCGTTCCGACGGCCAGCACCGCGGTGAAGACAATGGCGACTCCCTGCAACGCGAATGTCATCGACATGCCGCCGTCCGACGGAAGCAGCGCGACGATGAAGCTCAGCGTCCAGCGCGCCACGATGAGGCTCGCGACGCCGCCCATGACGGCCAGGAGCAGCGACTCGGTGAGCAGCTGCCGCATGAGTTGCCAACGCGTCGCGCCGAGCGACAGGCGCACCGCCATCTCGAGCGAGCGTCCCGCGCCGCGCGCGAGCAGAAGGTTCGCGATGTTGGCGCAGGCGATGAGCAGCACGATGCCGGTGATGGCGAAGAGCAGCGTGAGCGGCTTTTTGGCATCGGTGTGCATCTGGCTCTGGCCGCGGCGCCCGTCGGTGAGCGTGATCTGCTTGGCGCGGAAGCGCACCATGGTCCGGTCGCTCATCCCCTTCTGCAGCGGCGCCTCGACGTCGTTGATGATGGGGTGATAGACGACGTTGATGGCGGTGCTGGCCCGCTGGATCGGGACGCCGGGCGCGAGGCGCGCGAACAGGTAGATCCAGTACGACGTGCGCTTTTCGAACCCGTCGAAGCCGGGGTTCATGAGGGCCCGCATCGTGATCGGTACGAACACCATGGGCTCCGTGCCGAGCGTCGTGCCTTCGAATCCCTGCGGCGCGACACCCACGACGGTCATCGAGTGACCATTGACGATGATCTGCTGGTTCAGTACGGACGGGTCCGAGCCGAGCTGACTGGCCCAGTAGCTGTAGCTGAGCACGGCCACGAAGTTGGCGCCGATGACGCGGTCGTCATCCGGCGTGAGCAGGCGACCGAGTGCGGCCCTCAAGCCAAGCACGGGGAAGTACGATCCGGAGACGAGCATGGCATTGCCGTTGATCGTCTGCCGGTGGTAGGCGATGTTGGCGCCGAACGCGCGATGTGCCGCGATGCCGGCCAGTCCTGGAACGTGCGCGTTCTCGAGGTCGCGGAACATCGGATAGCTGAACACTTCCTCGCAGTCGCCCGCCTGGTTGCACGACTGCGAGCCCGGCATCGGACCATGGGCCGCGAGGTCCACCAGTCGCTCGGGATGGACGACGGGAAGCGGCCGCAGCAGCAACTGATCGAAGAGCGAAAAGATGGCCGCGTTCGCCCCAATGCCGAGCGCCAGCGACAGGACGGCGACCGCTGTCACGAAGGGCGACTTCAACAGCGTGCGAAAGGCGAGCTTGAGATTGCGCATGATGGGCGTCGGAGGCTGTGACAGGCTTGGACACGCTGAATGCCGGGAACGTTTGCGGGCGCCAGCGAGAACTACCGGAGAAGGCGGTGCGAAGTTTCGCGTGCGCCGTCCCGCAGTCCGTGACCTCCGTCCCGCTGCCTGTTTCCTGTCGCGTGAAGCGCGGGATACAGCGTCGCTCGTACACAATTTGCACGGTTGCCGGGCGTCGGGGGATGTTCTCTCTCACCGTGCAGTCACCCGGGAGGAATCATGCGAATTGACCATTCGAGTTGCAGCGCCATCGCGCTGCTGCTCGCCCTGTGCGCGATGGCGAGCGCCTGCAAGCCGAAGGAACGCGGCATGAACGGCGCCGACACAACCATGGCGGGGATGGGGCAGGCGGCTTCGAGTACGGCGACAGCGGGCATGGCGGCGGGGAGCACGGCGACGGCAGCCGGAAGCACCGCAGCCGCCATGGGCCAGCCCGCGACGCTCAGCGATGCGAACATCTTCGCGCTGCTGGACGAGGTCAACGCCGCGGACAGCAGCACGGCCGCACAGGTGATGCCCCAGCTCAAGAGCGCGGATGCGAAGTCGTTCGCGAAGCTGATGGAGGGCGAGCATCACGCACTCCGGCTGCAAGGTCAGCTGCTCGCGAAGAAGCTGAACATCACGCCGCAGGCTCCGGCGAACGATCCGCTGCCCGCCGCGGTGAAATCGGAAATGGACGCCCTGCAGGGGAAGACCGGCGCGGAACTCGACAGCACGTACATCTCGCAGGAAATCGGCGTGCACAAGGCGGTGATTGATCTCGCCGGCCAGTGGCACGATGCGGCGCAGAACACGCAGCTCAAGTCGCTCATCACCAAGGCGGGTCCCGTACTGAAAAAGCATCTCGACCGTGCGGAGGCGATCGAGAAGAAAATGCAGAAGACGGCGTGACCCTGAGGACGTAGCGAGGCGTATCGAGGCGCGGAGGGTCAGACCCTGAAGGCGTGTGTCCCGCCATCAGGGTCTGACTTTTCCGTCCCACTACCATTCGCCATCCCGGCGAGTATTCTGACTGATGAGTCCCGGCTGCGCCGCAGGCGGCCGGGATTTCGCGTCTCTTGGGGCGTAGCTGAGCTGGCAAAGCGTCGGACTGTTAATCCGAAGACCGGTGGTTCGAATCCACCCGCCCCAGTTGATTCTACCAGTTCTCCCGGAATCCCAGGGCTGTGAACGGCGTGGGCGGCTACGGCCGCACGCTTGCCGTGCTGATCCGCGAACTCCACTGTCGTGGCGGTGCACATGTCCGATCCGCATCGTGGAACAGAACTGCGCGGCCGGCGTCACGAGTGCGAATCGCTCCACCGGCTGCTGGCGGATGTGCGAGAAGGGCACAGTCGGGTGCTGGTCCTGCGGGGCGAGTCCGGTGTCGGCAAGACCGCGCTGCTGGAGTGCCTCGTGGCCGACGCGTCCGGTTGTCGCGTTGCGCGGGCCGCTGGAGTCGAGTCCGAGATGGAGCTTGCCTTCGCCGGCGTGCACCAGCTCTGTTCACCGCTGCTCGGACATCTGGAGCGCTTGCCAGCCCCGCAGCGCAATGCGCTGCGCACGGCCTTCGGCCTCAGGTCGGGCGCGGCGGCGGATCGTTTTCTGGTCGGTCTGGCCGTGTTGAGTCTGCTGTCCGAGGTCGCCGAGGAGCGGACGCTGATCTGCGTCGTGGACGACGCGCAGTGGCTCGATCGGGCGTCGGCCCAGATCCTCGGGTTCGTGGCGCGCCGGCTGCTGGCGGAATCGGTGGCCATGGTCTTCGCCGTGCGGGATTCGAGGGAGGACCACGAGCTGGGGAATCTTCCGGTGATGGTGGTGGAGGGTTTGAGCGATGCGGATTCCCGTGCTCTGCTGGATTCGGCGACACCCGGACGGCTGGACGAGCGCATACGCGATCGGGTCGTCGCCGAATCGAATGGAAACCCGCTTGCGCTGCTGGAACTGCCCAAAGGGTTGACGGCCGCGGACCTGGCTGGCGGGTTCGGCCGTCCCGATGCGCGACCGGTGGCGAACCTCATCGAGCAGAGCTTTCTCCGGCGTGTCCGCGCGCTCCCCGTCGAGTCGCAGCGACTCCTTCTGATGGCGGCGGCGGAGCCTGTAGGAGACGTGACCCTGCTGTGGCGGGCGGCCGACCTGCTCGGAATCGGCGCCGAAGCAGCCGCGCCGGCCGAGGCCGCCGGGTTGATCGACCTCGGCAGCCGTGTGCGGTTCCGTCATCCGCTGGCGCGCTCGGCGGCGTACCGCGCGGCCGCGTCGCCAGAGCGCCAGGAGATACATCGAGCGCTGGCCGCGGTGACCGATCCGGGCGCCGATCCCGATCGGCGCGCGTGGCATCGCGCCCAGGCAGCACTCGGGCCCGACGAGGCAGTGGCCGGCGAGTTGGAACGCTCAGCCGACCGGGCACAGGGCCGTGGTGGCATCGCGGCCGCCGCCGCATTTCTCGAGCGATCGACTGACCTCACGCCCGATCCCGCGCGGCGCGGTGCCCGGGCGCTGGCTGCGGCGCAGGCGAAGTTCGAGGCCGGGGACGCCAACTCGGCGTACGATCTCCTCGCGGCTGCGGAGATCGGTCCGTCAGATGAGCTTCAGCGTGCGCGCCTGGCCCGCATGCGCGCTCACATCGTGTTTGCCCAGCGGCGCGGGAGCGACGCTCCGGTGCTGCTGCTCGACGCGGCGAAACGCCTCGAAGTGCTGCATGCCGGGCTCGCACGCGACACCTACGTCGAGGCGCTGGGAGCGGAGATCTTCGTCGGTCGCCTTGGCGCGCGCGACGCGGCACGGGTCGCCGAGGCCGCTCGCGCCGCACCGCCGGGACCGGTGCCGCCACGCGCTACGGACCTCCTCCTCGACGGGCTGGCGACGCGATTCACCGCGGGGTACGGGGCGGGAGTCGAGCCGCTGAGGCGGGCGCTGCGCTCATTTCGCGAACAGGCCGGACGCACCAATGACGGCATCATTCGCTGGCTGTGGACGGCGTGCCCCGTGGCGCCCGAGCCCCTGGCAGCCGACCTGTGGGACGACGAGTCGTGGCACGAGCTGGCCACGCAGGCGGTGCGGCTCGCGCGCGAGGCCGGCGCGCTGGCCTCGCTTCCCATCGCGCTCAGCTATCGCGCCGTCGTGCATGTGCTGTGCGGAGAGTTCGCCGCCGCCTCCGCGCTCATCCAGGAGGCAGACGCGATCACTGACGCCACGGGCAACGCGCCGCTCCGCTACACCTCATTGGCGCTTGCCGCCTGGCGCGGCGAGGAAGCTCCGGCAGTGAGGCTGATCGAGTCCAGTGTCAAGGAAGCGACAGTCAGGGGCGAAGGAAGAGCGCTCGGTCTGGCCGGCTATGCAACGGCCGTGCTGTACAACGGGCGCGGCCGCTACGAGTCCGCATTCGCCGGCGCGCGACAGGCCTGCGATCACGATGATCTGGGCTTCTTTGGTTTGTCTCTGGTGGAGCTGGTCGAGGCGGCTGTCCGGAGCGGCGCCCGCGATGTTGCGGTTGGCGCCCTCCGACAACTCGAGGAACGGGCTCGCGCCGCCGGCACCGACTGGGCGCTCGGCATCCTGGCCCGATCGAGCGCGCTCCTTGAAGACGGCCGGGCGGCCGATGCGCTGTATCGCGAGGCCCTGCTGCGGCTCGGGCGCTGCCGAATCGTGGTGGACCTCGCTCGCGCGCACCTGGTGTACGGCGAATGGTTGCGCCGCGAGAACCGGCGCGTCGACGCGCGGAAGCAGTTGCGGAGCGCCTACGAGATGCTCGGCCACATGGGTGCCCAAGCCTTCGCCGAGCGCGCCAGAGGCGAGCTGTTGGCGACGGGCGAAACGGTGCGAAAACGCATGGTCGAGTCGCGCGACGTCCTCACCGCACAGGAGGCGATGGTCGCGCGCCTCGCGGCACAGGGACGTACCAACCCCGAGATCGGTGCGCAGCTCTTCATCAGTCCCCGCACCGCCGAGTACCACTTGCGCAAGGTGTTCAGCAAGCTGGGCATCAGCTCGCGCCGACGCCTCCGCGACACCCTCAGGGACGTCGTACCGACAGCTCCCTCTCTGTAGAGCCGGCCTTCGTCTTATCGCGCCCCGGGGCTTCGCGCCGAAGATGGACTAGGGTGTTCGACGGATGCGATGCGTCATGGGCCGGCTCCATCGTGCTCCCTGTTGTTCATACCTCTCACAGGAGCACTGTCATGAGCACCATCACCACCAAGGACGGCACCGAGATTTACTACAAGGACTGGGGTAAGGGTCCTGCCGTCATGTTCTCCCATGGCTGGCCGTTGAACGCCGACTCCTGGGACGGGCAGATGCTGTTCCTCGTGCAGAACGGCTTTCGCGCGATCGCGCACGACCGGCGCGGCCACGGCCGATCCAGCCAGCCTTCCTACGGGAACGACATGGACAGCTACGCCGACGACCTCGCTGCCGTCATGGAGGCCCTCAATGTCCGCGACGTGACGTTGGTAGGTCACTCCACGGGCGGCGGAGAAGTCGCGCGCTACATCGGACGCCACGGAACGGCACGGATCGCCAGGGCGGTGCTGATCGCCGCGGTACCGCCGTTCCTGCTCAAGACGCCCGCCAATCCCGAGGGCCTGCCGATCGAACTGTTCAATGGCCTGCGCGCCAGCCTCTTCAACGATCGCGCCCAGTTCTACCGGGACTTCGCGATTCAGTTCTACGGTGCGAACCGTGCAGATGCCAAGGTGTCTCAGGGAATCCTCGATCAATTCTGGATCTGGAGCATGCAGTCCGGTTTGCTCAACTCCTATGAATGCATCAAGGCGTTCTCCGAGACGGATTTCACCGAGGACCTGAAGCACTTCGACGTTCCGACGCTGCTGCTCCATGGCGAGGACGACCAGATCGTACCCATTCGGGACTCATCGATGAAGTCGGCGCGGCTCATCAAGGGCGCCAAGGACGTCTACTACCCGGGCGCGCCGCACGGCCTCACGTCCACGCACCAGAATCAGATCAACGCCGAGCTGCTCCAGTTTCTTCGGAGCTCGCCGGCACTACGCTCCCGCGAGCGCCAGATGGCCGGGACTTCGGTCGCCTGACGCCGCCTCACAGAGGTTCTTACCATGAAGATTGTGATCATCGGCGGGACCGGGCGCATTGGGTCGAAAGTGGTCGCCCGCCTTCGTGAGCATGGCCATCAGGCCGTGCCGGCGTCTCCGGACACAGGTGTCAACACCATCACCGGCGAAGGACTGGCCCAGGTTCTCACCGGAGCAGCCGTTGTCGTGGACGTGTCGAACTCACCCTCGTTCGAGGATGCGGCGGTGCTGAAGTTCTTCGAGACTTCCACCGGCAATCTCATCGCCGCCGAACGCACGGCGGGTGTGGGTCATCACGTTGCGTTGTCGATCGTGGGCTGCGACCGCAACCCGGACAGCGGCTATCTCCGCGCCAAGGTCGCCCAGGAGAAGCTGATCAGGAACTCGCGGATTCCGTATTCGATTGTCCGGGCTACGCAATTCTTCGAGTTCTTCAAACGGATCGCGGACGAGGCGACCGACGGAAAAACGGTGCACATCCCTCCCGTGCTGTTCCAACCGATGGCTGCCGACGATGTCGCCAACGCGGTCAGCAAGGTTGCCGAGGGAGCGCCGCTGAACGGCTTCATCGAAGTGGCGGGACCACAGCAGTTCCGCTTCGACGAGTTCATCCGAACCGGTCTCCGTGCACTCCACGACTCCCGTGAGGTGGTCGCCGACCCGCACGCCCGCTATTTCGGTGCGGAGCTGGACGAGCGCGCGCTGGTGCCGGGCGCCGACGCCAGACTCGGCGAAATCCGCTTTGAAGACTGGCTTGCCCACGCTGCAGTCCCGGCCGGATCGGCCTGACGGGTTGTTCCGGTCACTGACGCCCGGTCGCTGTGATCGATCGGACGGTGCGCCCTCCGAAAGGAGCGAGCGGCGCGCCGTCCGTCCGGCGTCTCTTCCACATGAGGAGAACCACGCAATGTGTACCACCAAGATGTCCGTCGCGGTGTGTCTGGCCAGCCTGCTGTGCGTCATCAGCGTCCCGCTCAGCGCTCAGGAACCCACAGTCACGCCGCTGATGACGAAAGAGCTGACGGACCTGCCAGGGAAAGAACTTCTCGTGCTCACGGTCCAGTATGCGCCTGGTGAAGCAGACGCCGTCCACCGGCACAATGCCGATGCGCTCGTCTATGTGCTGGAAGGCTCGGTCGTGGAGCAGGTGAAAGGAGGGAAGCCGGTGACACTGACGGCCGGACAGACGTTTTACGAGGGTCCGGACGACATCCACATCGTTGGCCGGAACGCGAGCAAGACCGAGCCGGCCAAAATTCTCGCGATCCTGGTGAAGAAGAAGGGCGCGCCGCCGGTGATACCGGTCAAGGGAATGAAAGGTCGTAGCCGCTGAGGTTTCAGTGCGCTGGCCGGGCTGGTGCGTTCGCGGCAGGCTCTGCCGGGTGGCGCGGCCCGGTCGCATTCCAGAATGAAACGCACTATTTCTTTCCGGGCGTTTCCCTCGCGAATGATCGCGTAGCGGCACAACCCGAAGCCAGGAAGGAAACTGCGTGAATCGCACATCACCGCGCGCCTCCGGGTCTGGCCCACGCGCGCGGCGCGATGCGTTCGGCACGGTACCGGGAGGTGGACGGGTGGATCTCGTCACCCTCGCCAATGGGCACGGCATGGAGATCCGCCTCATGAGCTATGGCGGCATCATCCTCTCCATCACGGCGCCCGATCGGGACGGCGTGTTCGATGACGTCGTGCTCGGCTATGCGACGTTGGAGGATTACCTCGCGGATTCCGCGTACATGGGTGCGCTCATTGGGCGCTATGCCAATCGCATTGCGAACGGACGCTTCACGCTGGACGGCGTGACGTACACGCTCCCGCGGAACGATGGCACGAGCCACCTGCACGGCGGGCCGCACGGATTTCATCGCGTGTGCTGGGACGTCGAGCTGTTCGAGGCACGCGATCACGCCGGCGCGGTACTGCGTCACACGAGCCCGAATGGCGACAGCGGCTACCCGGGCACGCTGGCCGTGCAGGTGACCTATACGTTGAGCAGGGACAACGCGCTCACCGTGGACTACCACGCCACGACGGATCGGGCAACGCCGCTGAATCTCACGCAGCACAGCTATTTCAACCTTGCGGGTCAGACCGGCGGCGACATTCTCGCTCACCGCCTCACGCTGCATGCAGCGCGATTCACGCCGGTGGACGCATCGCTGATTCCCCTGGGAACGATCGCGCCCGTACGTGACACACCGTTCGATTTTACGAGCGCGCAGGCGATTGGTGCGAGAATCGGCGCGCCGGACGAGCAGCTTCGCCGCGGTCGTGGATACGATCACAATTTCGTGCTCGATCGCGACGAGGGGCGAACGCCGGCGCTCGCCGCCGAGCTGTACGATCCGGCCAGCGGCCGAACGCTCCAGCTCTACACAACCGAGCCCGGCATTCAGTTCTACTCGGGGAATCACCTGGGGACCGGACCCGCCGGGAAGCACGGACGCTGCTATGCGTCGCACAGCGGGCTGGCGCTGGAGACGCAGCACTTTCCGGACTCTCCCAACGAGCCGGGCTTCCCGTCAACCATTCTTCGCCCGGGTGTGGAATATCATTCGCGCTCGGTGTATCGCTTCTCCCTTCGACCTGCGGCCCTGAAACGCTCGAACAGCTGCTGATAGCGGAGGTGAGTTTCCGCGTCAGGACCCTGCAGTGGTGACCGGAAAACGGTGGCGCTCACGGCGCTGCCGAGGTCCGGAAACGCGCCGGCTCCGACAGCCGCAAGCAGCGCTGCTCCGTAGGCGGGGCCTTCCTCCCGATTCGCGGTAGCCACCGGAAGTCCGAATACGTCGGATTGCAGCCGGCGCAGCAGCGGTTCCTTCGCGCCTCCACCGGTGAGGAGAAGGAGATGAGGCGCCAGACCGAGCTCCGTGAGGATCGTCACCGATTCGTTCAGCGCGAAGCAGATCCCTTCGAGTACGGCACGCGTGACATGCGCGCGCGTGTGCGCGAGACTCAGGCCGAGAATCGCACCGCGCAGGGCGGGATCGCGATGCGGCGTGCGCTCTCCCTGGAGGTACGGCAGAAACATCACGCCCCCCGCACCGGGTAGAATCGTGGCGGCTTCTCGAGTGAGCTCACGGGTGGCCATGGCGGCGTCCGCGAACTCCCGCGCGAACTGCTCGCGATACCACGCGAACGACCCGCCCGCCGACAACACGACTCCCATGAGATACCACACGCCGGGCATGACATGGCAGAACGTGTGTGCGCGGAGCGCGGGATCCACTCGCGGCTCCGTCATGGGCGCGAGCACCGTACCCGAAGTGCCCCAGCTCGCCACCGCCTCGCCCGGCCCGATAGCGCCCACCCCCGCGGCGCCGCACGCATTGTCCGCTCCGCCACCTACCACGGGCGTGCCCTCGGCGAGTCCCGTCAACGCAGCCGCGGCGCGGGTGACGCAGCCGTGTACGGCGGCTGATTCGCCAACGTCGGGCACGAGCGAGAATGGCAGGTCCATCGCGGCGAGAATATCCGGGCTCCAGTGCCGCTGGGCCGTGTCGTACATCAGCGAGCCCGATGCGTCGGAGGGCTCCGTGGAGAGCGTCCCCGTGAGACGGAAGCGTATGTAGTCCTTGGCGAGCAGCAGGGTCGCGAGCCGGGCGAATGCCTCGGGTTCGTGGTTCCGCAGCCAGAGCACCTTGGGCAGCGTGAAGCCCTCGAGCGCGGGATTGCAGGCGAGCGCGCTGAGCCGCTCTTCGCCGCCCACGCGCTGCGTGATCTCTGTGGTCTCCGCGGTCGTGCGGCCGTCGCACCAGAGGAGAGCGGGTCGAATGACCGCGCCGTGCGCATCGAGAAATACCGATGAATGCATCTGTCCCGAAATGCCGACCGCCGCCACGCGCAGCCCCGGTCGCTGCTCCCGCGCTGCACGAGTCGCCGCGATCGTCGCCTGCCACCAGTCTTCAGGATGCTGCTCGGCCCATCCTGGCTCCGGCGTCGAGAGGGCAAGTCCCTGCATCGCCGCCGCAACGACCTCGCCCGACTCGGCTACCAGAATCGCCTTGACGCCGCTCGTGCCGATGTCGATGCCGAGGAAGACGTCGCGCGCCATGCTACCGTACTCCGAGCAGCAGCTCCATGGTGAGCTGATCCAGACGCTCGTAGCCGAAGCCGGAGCGGCGCAGCGACGCAAGGTCGAACGTGCGCTCGCGCAGAGCCCGTGCCCGGCCGGCATCGAATCGCACTCCACCGGCGCCCGCGGCTGCCGCGGGCGCACCGCCATCGCCGGCGTCTTCGGAGTCTCCGCGCGATGCCAGCTCGTTGACGAGATGCTGGATTTCCGCGTCCGCCTCGAAACGTCGCACCTTCTCCTTGAAAATCAGATAGCTTCGCATGCTGCCGGCGGCGAACGCCCAGACACCGTCTTCATCCTCGGTGCGATATGCGTGGCTGTCGAAGTGCCGCATGCCCGGCCACGCGGCATCCTCCAGCAACTTCACGAGGAAGAACGCGCCCTTGGGATCGTCGCTGCCGAAGCGGAGATCCTGATCAAAGCGGCCCGGTTTCTGGTCGTTGAGATCGATGTGGAACAGCTTGCCCGCGTCCAGTGCCTGCGCCACGCCGTGTGAAAAATCGAGTCCGGCCATTCGCTCGTGCGCAACCTCGGGATTCACGCCTACCATCTCGGGGCGGTCGAGCGTGGCAATGAACGCCAGCATGTGGCCGGTGGTCGGAAGATAGATGTCGCCGCGCGGCTCATTGGGTTTTGCTTCGAGGGCGAACCGCAAGGCGTACTGCTGCGAGCGACTGTAGTCGCAGAGATAGTTGATCGCATCGCGGAAGCGGGCCAGGGCGGTACGCGGGTCCTTTCCCGCGTTGGTCTCCACGCCTTCGCGGCCGCCCCAGAACACGTAGGTCTCCGCGCCCAGCTCCACACCCAGGTCCATTGCGGCCATGGTCTTCTGCAGCGCGTAGGCGCGCACGCGTGCGTCGTTGCTCGTGAATGCGCCGTCGCGGAACGCGGGATCGGAAAAGAGATTCGTCGTCGCCATGGGCACACGCAGTCCACTCTCGCGCAGTGCCGTCATGAACTCGCGCACGATCCGATCGCGCTCGTTCGCCGCTGTGCCCGCGGGTACGAGATCGTTGTCGTGGAGATTCACTCCGTAGGCGCCCAGTTCGGCCAGCTTCCGGACCATGCGCGTCGGCGAAATCGGCTGGCGCACCGGTTCACCAAACGGATCGCGGCCCACGTTGCCAACGGTCCAGAGCCCGAACGTGAAGTGGTGCTCAGGCCTGGGCGTGTAGGCATCTGTCATGGACCCAAGGTGCCACGGCAGGACGCGCTTGTCGATGGCGCGTGCCCGGATGCGACAACGCCTCCACCGGCGCGCGAGGCCAGTGGAGGCGTTATCCGGACCTGAGGGGTCAGCTACCTATTTCCGGAAATGCCCGGTCTTCGATGTGTCAGGCTTCGCCATACTGGTGTCGTGCGGCGGTTGCTGCTGCATCTGTGAAGAGTCGGCCTTGCTTGCCGAGCTGTCAGGCGAGGTGAACGGCAGATTCAGCGCGGCCAGTACGTCATTGAAACTCTTGCCCTGCAGATTCTTCTTCTGACGCACGCAGGCCACTCCATCCTTGGTCTGCTGATCAATGGTGCCCGTTACCTGCACGGACGTGCAACCGGCGCTGCTGATGGCCGACTGCAGCTGCTTCACCTGATCGGACGTGAGTCCCATGTTCTGCGCAGATGGGGCAGCCAACTGTCCGTTGCTCGTGGTAGTCTGCGTACCGGTGTCTGGGGGTGTTGGATTGTTGGGTGGTTGCTGCGCCAGGGCGACCGACGGAACGATCGCGATCGCGCCCAGAATGGCCAGGGTCCGGAACATGTGCAACCTCCTGCGATGTGAGACAAATCTCATTCGGTGAGTCACTGTGCTCGCCGTGAGAGACAACGAGATGTGTCGGCCTCCTTCGCAAGGTTCGCACCCGATGATGCAAATGTCGTAAGCTGTTTCCGACATGCGCTAGCGAATCGAATCGGAGCCCGTGGAAGTGTGAGCCCGATCACCATGCGCGAGGAAATCGCTTGGATAGTAGAAGCGAAACGCGCGCCGATCGCACTGGATGACGCCAAAGGGATCGCCCCGTCTGATGAGTTTCTCGTAATCCTGGCGACTCGGCTGACAGCTATAGGCGCCCGGACCGTCCGCGCTGCAGTACGTCGTGCTGCTGCCAACGCACGTCGCGGGCGTGTGCGTGTGCAGCTCGGGCGTTCCGGCGGCGCAGGTGAACTCCACGTGATTGGGATCTGCCTCGGTGGACCTTGCCGGCACGACCTCGAGCACGCGGAAGACGCTGTCCACCGCGGTAGGCGAGATGGGATGCACGACAATGCGGGCGCGTCGCACGCAGTAACCCCGCTCCGACTGCATGGAGTCATCGCTCCACGCGGCGCGCAACTGACTGCGCGCCGGGTCGTCGAGCACGCCATAGCGGACGATCTGGGCGCGTGCCACGGGTGCCGCACCGAGAAGACCCAGCGTGATGATGGCGAGACCAAGTCGGTGCATGGGTGCTCCTGCCTGCGCTGCCCCTGGTGCCTGACGCTGCTGCCGCCTGACGGGCGTGATCAGCGCGCGCGCGACACGCGCCGGGCGCGCTTCGACCGATTGCGGCGGCGCGCCGCGGCGGATCCATCCTCGAAGAACAGCTCGGGCGCTTCGCCAATGCCCATGCGCTCCACGACGTGCGACATCGCGCGCGCCAGCGCATGCGCGTCCTTGCGCGACAGGTCGCGCAGTGCGTGAATGAGGCGGATCTGCGCCACCTCCGGCGAAGCGCGGAGCAGCGATCGTCCCGACGGCGTGAGCTCGAGCACGATGCGGCGGCCGTCCTGGGGCGAGCGGCTGCGCGAGATGAGGCGCCGCTTGGCCAGCCGGTCCACCACGACGGAGACGGAGCTCTGATGCGTGTACGTGCGTGCCGCGAGATCATTGAGCGAGTTGGCCGGCTCATCGGCGAGCGCATGCAGCACGAAGAGCTGCGCCCCGCTCACGCCGAGCCGGCGTTCGGCCGATCGCGCCGAGACACGCAGCGCCTGCACGATGCGGCGAATCGCATCGAGCGCGGTCGTGACATCGTCCGGCGGTGTGGTGGTCCCGCGAACGGACTCCCTGGGACGAGTCGAATTGGTTGCCATGGAATTGTATGGTTCGCGAAAGACCGGGATGCGGACGCGGCGACGATACGAATATGCATCCGCCACGCCCGCGCTACAATGCAATCGGACGCATCGCGGGCGACGGCGCGCTGCGCGTGCCGCGCGACGCGTGACCGCACACCTCTGGCTGCCGGGCGGCCGTCGGAGTTATAATGCGCGGGTTGGGCACAGGGCCCGCGATATCTCACGGTCGAGGGATGTTCATGACGAAACGCCGCAGGCACGGCATACTGCTGGCCATTTGCTGGGTGCTCTCCGCCCTGCTCTTCGTGTTTCTGTTTGTCACGTACGACAATACGAAGCTGTCGTATCAGATGAACTTTCCCGGCATGCCGCTGTACGGCGCAATGACGTGGTGGTTCTATCTCACGATTCCGGTCATCGGCTGGACGTGGGGGTATTTCAACGACCTGAAGGACAGCCAGGAAGGCGAGATCGAGCGGCGGCCGGGACCGGGACCGGTGGGGAAGGGGCGCTAGCGCAGGCGCACGGACGACGGGCAGCACGTGGGGTCGGACACCGCCGGTGTCCGACCCTTTTGTGTCCGGGGCAGCGCGCCAGCACGGCGCGAGGTAGCAAGTAGGCACTTGCTTTCCACCCGGTGGCCGCTACCTTCTCCTCCCCATGGACATCCGCGAGAAACTCCTCGATGCCGCCGCGCAGGTCTACGCCGAAACCGGCTACCGCGGCGCCACCACCCGCCGCATCGCGCAACAGGCCGGCGTCAACGAAATCACCCTCTTCCGGCACTTCGGCTCCAAGCACGCCCTCATCCAGGCCGCCCTCGACTGCGGCGGCCCGCCCAGTCTCGGCAGCCTCCCCGAGGCGCCGCGCCACCCCGATCGCGAGCTCCGCGCCTGGTGTCGCCTCCAGTTCGATCACCTCTATCAGCACCGCGCCATCATTCGGACGGTCCTGGGCGACATCGCCGAGCACCCGGAGGGCGCCTCGTTCGTCGCGCGCAGCTGCCCCAGCACCAGTCTGCAGGAGCTCCACGCCTATCTCCTGCGGCTGCGCCAGCACGGCATGGCCCGTGCACCGTTCCACGCCGCTTCGGCGGCCGCGATGCTCCTGGGCGCGCTCTTCGCCGAAGCCATGGTGCGTGACCTGATGCCCGAACTGCATCACAAGGATGCCGACAGCACCATTGGCGACTACGTGAAGTTGATGCTGCAGGCAATCGGCGCGGCGCCCTCCGCCACCTCGTCCGCACGGCGGGCCGCCGCGCCGGTCGCCACGAAATCGCGCCAGCGCCGCCACGGTCCTTCGGAGCGCCACGATGCCTGATCACGACTTCGTCTTCGGTTCCACGCGGCGCTGCGGCGCCGTTCCGGCCCTCGCGGCGCTGCTCACGCTGGGTACGCTCCCCGTAGTCGCCCGCGCCCAGGTCGCCGCGGCCGGCGACTCCGTTCAAACCATTACGCTCGACGACGCCTTTCGCCTGGCCGAGGCGTCCAGCCCGGACATCGCCATCGCCAGCGCCGGCATCACTCGGGCTCAGGGCCAGCAGAAGAAGGCGCGCAGCCAGTACTTCCCGCAGCTCTACGGCAGCGCGTCCTATACGCGCACGCTCCGGTCGCAATTCCAGGGGCTTGGCAAGTCGGATACCACATCGGGTCCGGCGCAGTGCAGCAGCTTCGTGCCCGATACCACGCTTCCCATCGCGGACCGGGTCCGGCTGCTCGAGCACGCGCTCGGCTGTTCGGGCGGCCAGAACATTTTCGGAGATTTCAGCCAGGTGGGATTCGGTGCCGCGAATCAGTACAATCTCGGGCTCTCGCTCACCGAGAATCTGTTCGCGGGCGGCCGCATTCGCGCGCAGAATCGTCAGGCGGCAGCCGGCCGCGCGAGCGCCGATATCGGACTCACGGCGGCGCACGCCCAGCTCCTGCTCGACGTGACCCAGGCGTACTACGACGCCATCCTGAGCGATCGCCTCGTCACGATCGCCGAGGCCACGCTCTCCCAGGCGGACACGACACTGGTTCAAACCCGGCTTGCCCGACAGGTCGGTAATCAACCCGAGTTCGATCTCCTGCGGGCACAGGTGACGCGCGACAACCAGGTACCCGTCGTCATCCAGCGTCGCGCGGATCGAGACCTGGCGTATCTGCGACTCAAGCAGCGGCTCAACATGCCGCTCGACGTGCGGCTGGATCTCACCACGAGTCTGGACGATACCACGAGCGCCCCTTCGGCGCGGCTGGCGTCGCTCTTCACGTCCGCGCCGGACACGGTGACCGCAGATCGCGCGCCCGTCCGGCAGGCGGCACAGAATCTCATCGCGCAGCAGAACGCCGTGACCGTCGCCCGCGCGCAGCGCATCCCGACGCTCACGCTCTCCTCC
>DATNDS010000127.1:0-57559 GCA_035553215.1 Gemmatimonadaceae bacterium | reverse complement strand
CCGGACCCTGGGTCGAGCGCGAAGACGTCGCCGCCACCGTGTCCTGGCTCTGTTCGGACGACGCGAAAGGCATTACAGGGCAGGTGATCCGGATTGGCTAGCGTCCTCTCCCCGCCACCCCGCCCTTGGGAATGGGGAATCAGGAATGGGGAATGGCTAAGGCAATCCGCCCCCTGCCACCCCACCCCGATTTCATGGGGAATGGGGAATCGGCCTCCCCATTCCCCATTCCCACGATTCCCCATTCCCGATTCCCCATTCCCACGGGGGGGTGGCGGGGCGATGGGTCGGGCCCTATTCCCCCTTCCCCATTACCTGTACCTTGCAGTCCATGAGTCTGGCCGCGCGACGCCGAACCGCCACGCGGATGATTCTCCTCGACCGGTCGCTCGAAGCCCTGCCTCTCTTTCGCCTCAGCGACTCGGCCGACGATTCCGCTCTGACGTACACGCCCCCGCCCGGAGGACGATGGCGCGTCCTGCCGTCGGCGGGTGATCGGCTGCCGGGTACGTTCGATCAGGATGTCTACGTCGAGCTTTTTCGACGATACCACGAAGCCGGCGCACCCGCCGACGGCATCGTGGGTTTCACGTTGCACGCCTTCCTGCGCTCGATTGGCCGTCGCGCTGACGGTCGCACGTACGAGCAGCTTCGCGCAGCGCTTGCCCGGTTGCAGCGGACGACACTGGAATCCCAGCACGCGTACTACGATGCCACGCTGGACGCGCCGCTCGATGGCCAGTTCACAATCATCACCAGCATGACAATCGCACGCCGCCGCGCCGAGGACCGCGAGCAGCTCTCACTCTTTACATCACTCGCGAGCTCGGAGCCAGGTGAGGCGCGTCTCACACTCGGATCCGTACTGCGCGCCAACATCGCGGCAGGACACATCGCCGCTCTTTCCGCGCCGCGCTACCAGGCGCTCTCCTCGCCAGTGGCGCGTCGCCTCTATCGCCTGCTCGAAGTGGCCCGTCAGGAAGGGCGCGTGAGCTGGCGCGTTGCACTACCGCAACTCGCCGAGCAGTTGCCGCTGTCTCAACGCTACCCCTCGCATCTGCAACGCGTTCTGCGGCCGGCACATGAGATGCTCATCGCTGCCGGGCTCGTGCGGGATGCCACCGTCCGCCAGTATCAGCGCGAATGGTTCGTAGACTACGTCCTCGCGGCCCGTGTGGCCTGATTTTCGCTCAATCGTGGATCATCGGCCCCGTTCAACCGTTCCTTCCTACGGAGCGTATCAATGGCAACCAAGCTGGATAAGACGCTCAAGCGTGAAATCGACATCGATGGGCAGGCATACATGGTCTCCCTGTCTCCCGAAGGGGTGAAACTCACGCAGAAGGGATTTCGCAAGGGTCCCGAACTCACGTGGAAGCAGATTCTTGCCACCGCTGAACCGGGGGAACCTTCGCCTGAGCCCGACCGTACTTACTGAGCAGTCGTCACCCAGTCGTCCGCTTCCTTTTCCCGAGCGTCGTCATGCCTCGCCTTCGCACAACAGCCACGATTGCCGCCCTGCTGCTTCCGGTCGCAATTGGCGGCTTCATAGTTCAGGAGCATGCTACGCGCGACGGCGCACGGGTCTTCGATCAGGTGCTGTCGCTCGTGACCGATCGTTTCGTGGACAGTATCGACACGAGCGCACTGTATCAGAAAGCGGCACGCGGACTTGTTCAGCAACTGAACGATCCGTACTCCGAGCTCTTTTCTCCCAAGGAACTGCAGCGGTTCTCCACTCAGTCCAGCGGCCATTACGGCGGCATCGGCATGCAGATCGAGAATCAGCAGGGGAGCATTGTGGTCGTCCACGTCTTCCCCGACACGCCGGCGGAAAACGCGGGCATCATGGATGGCGACCAGATCATCGGCATTGACACACTCGCCATCCACGGCTGGAGCTCGCAGCAGGTCTCCGACGCGCTCATCGGCACGATCGGCACCAGGGTCACCGTGCGCTTCGCGCGGCCAGGCGTCGCCCAGCCGCTCGTGCACACGTTCACGCGCGCCGAGATTCACGTGCCGGCCGTACCGTACGCGCTCCTGCTGGCCGATCACATTGCGTACATCCCGCTGCAGGTCTTCAACGAGAACTCCGCGGACGAACTCACCAGCGCCGTCAATCGGCTCACGAAGCAGGGCGCGAAGAGCATCATTCTCGATCTGCGGGACAACCCGGGCGGCATTCTCGATCAGGGGCTCGCCATCGGCGATCTGTTCCTCAAGCAGGGACAGGAAATCGCGAGCGTACGCACCCGGCAGGGAGCGCCGCAGGTGTTCAACGCACGGAGCGGCGAACACCTCCCGGATATCCCGCTGGTGGTGCTCGTGAATGGATCGTCGGCGTCGGCGTCCGAAATTGTCACCGGTGCGCTGCAGGACCACGATCGGGCCCTTGTCGTCGGGACCACGTCCTTTGGCAAGGGACTCGTGCAGACAGTCTTCCCGCTCGACGACGGCTGGGCGCTCAAGCTCACCACCGGCAAGTGGTACACGCCGAGCGGCCGCTCCATTCAGAAGAACCGTTCGCCGGCGGAGCTGCAGGCCATGGCGCTCGGCCTGCCCGAACCGCCCGACAGTGCCGCACCGGATTCGATCGAGCAGGACTCCGTGAAGAAGAATCGTCCCGCCTACAAGAGCGACGCGGGTCGCGCCATCTATGGCGGCGGCGGCATCACGCCCGATGTCATCGTCTCACCCGACACCATTACGACGGCGGAGCAGGACTTCACCAAGGCGATTGCTCCGAAGTACCCGGCCGTGCGGAGCGTGCTGTACAGCTATGCGCTGCAGCTCAAGGGCTCGGTCGCACCCAACTTCACGTCGAAGCCCGAATGGCGTCAGGTGCTGTACACGCGTCTCGATTCGGCCGGCATCAAGGTGGACCGGAAGGAGTACGATGCCGCGGCGCCGCTCGTGGATCAGTGGATCTCCACGCAGGTCGCGCGGCTGGCATTTGGCGACTCCACGGCGTTCCGTCGGGACATTCCCGAGGATCCGCAACTGACGAAGGCCATTGACCTGCTCAAGCGCGGGTCGACACAGAAGGAACTGTTCTCTCTGGCTCAAGCGACGCGCCCGGCAAGCCATTAGAATTGGGGAATGCGTCCCCATGGAATCATCAGCGCGGCCACTCTGGTGGCCGCGCTCGCATGTGCCGGCTCCCATGCGCCCAGAACGAGCGTATCTCCGGAAACGCATCTCACACCCGAGCCGCTCGAGCGTCATCTCACCAATATTCGTCAGCTCACGCACGGCGGCCAGAACGCTGAAGCGTACTTCAATGCCGCCGGCACCAGGCTGATCTTCCAGTCCACCCGCGACGGGCGCAGTTGCGATCAGCAGTTCATCATGGATACCGACGGCTCGCATCTGCACCGCGTGTCCACCGGCACGGGCAAGACCACCTGCGGCTATTTTTTCGCGTACGACAAGAAGATTTTCTTCTCCTCCACGCACGCGGCCGATACGGCCTGCCCGCCCAAGCCGGATCCATCCAAGGGCTACGTGTGGGGGCTCGATCCGTTCGACATCTACACCGCCAATCCGGACGGCAGCAATCTGCAGCGGCTCACGCACTACGGCGTGTATACCGCCGAAGGCACGCTCTCGCCTGACGGAAAGACCATCGTGTTCACATCGCTCAAGGATGGTGATCTCGAGCTCTACACGATGAACATCGACGGAACGGACGTGCGCCGGCTGACGCATACGCCGGGCTATGATGGGGGGGCATTCTTCTCACCCGATGGCCGGCAGATCGTCTACCGTGCCTATCATCCCACCGATTCCGCCGAGCTCGCGGACTATCGCGCGCTGCTGGCCCAGCACATCGTGCGCCCCATCAAGATGGAAATCTGGGTGATGAATGCCGACGGCACCGGCCAGCATCAGATCACCCATCTGGGCGGCGCCAATTTCGCGCCCTACTTCACGCCGGACGGCAAGCAGATCATCTTCGCGTCGAACTACGAGAAGCCGCACAGTGGCAATTTCGACCTGTATCTGGTGAATGTCGATGGGAGCGGACTCGAACGCGTGACGCACAGCGGCGAATTCGACGGCTTTCCGCAGTTCAGTCCTGACGGCAAGGAGCTCGTCTGGGCGTCGAACCGCGGCTCATCCGACTACTACGAGACCAACATTTTCATAGCGGACTGGAAAAAGTAGACGGCCGCACCCATGTCCCTCCGCTCGCTCGCTCGGTACTTTTCCATACAGTCTCAACCGGAGTCGTCGCGATGAGTGCGCTCATTGTTCTGGGCATCATCATCCTGTTTGCCCTGTTCGTCGCCACCAACTCGTTCAAGATCATCGGCCAGGCCGAGGTGATGGTCGTCGAACGACTGGGGCGGTTCAACCGGATCGCGCGCTCGGGATTCAACATCCTCATCCCCTTCGTCGAGCGGCCGCGCTCCATCGACGTGCGCTACGCCGAGAGCGATGTGGGTGGCGCCAAGCGGCTGATCGCGGGCTCCACCACCCGCATCGATCTGCGCGAGCAGGTGCTCAACTTCCCCAGCCAGCCGGTGATCACGAAGGACAACGTCACCATCGACATCGATGCGGTGCTGTACTACCGCATCGCCGACCCGCAGAAGGCGACGTACGCGGTACAGAATCTGCCGTTTGCGCTGGAGACGCTCACTCGTACCACGCTGCGCAACATCGTGGGCGAGATGGAGCTGGACTCTACGCTGGCAAGCCGTGACCAGATCAACAAGCGCATGCGTGAGATTATAGAGGAAGCGTCGATTGGCTGGGGCGTGGATGTGACGCGCGTGGAGTTGCAGGCCATTGAGCCGCCGCGCGACATTCAGCAGTCCATGGAGCTGCAGATGCGGGCCGAGCGCGAGCGGCGCGCGGCGGTGACGAACGCAGAGGCCTCCAAGCGCGCCGCCGTCCTCGAGGCAGAAGGCGTCCAGCAGTCGCAGATCAACCGCGCCCAGGGCGAGATGGAGGCAGCGGTGCTCCGGGCAAAAGGCCTGGCGGAGGCGCGGCTCGCCATGGCGGACGCCGAAGCGCAGGCCATCTCGAAGATCGCCGGTGCGCTTCCCGCGGGTGAAGTGGCCATGTACCTGCTCGGCCTCAAGTACATCGAGGCACTGCCAGCCGTCACCCAGGGCAGGGGGTCGACGATCTTTCTCCCGGCCGAAGCCGCTGGTGTCATGGGCGCCTTCGGCGGATTGAAGGAATTGCTGATGCGTGCCGGCACGCCGAGCGCGGGCGGCCCGTCGTCTGCGGACGGCGGCACCTCATCGCGATCGCCCGCCGCCAGACAGATCGCGGCCATTACCGGCACGCCGCCCATTCCGCCCAAACCGGAGGAGCATTGAGCTTGGCCGGCGCGAAAATCACCCGGGAACGCGCCGAGCGCATCGCCAGAGCGCATGCCTGCGAGAATTGTGGCGAGTACAGCTACAAAAAGCTCGCCGTGAAGCCCGCGACCGCCACACAGAAGGAGGACTTCAACGAGGTCTGGCACGCGGTGAAGACGTGCGGCGTGTGCGGGATGATCCAGGAGATGGGCATCGACGCGGAAGGCGAGATCATCTACGTCGGCTGACACATGGTGAATCTGGCCACGGCCACCATTGGCGAGCGCGTGCAGGAGACGTTCCGCGTGGTCGAGCGCACGGAACGCACCAAGGCGGGCGGCGAGCCTTACGTCGTGCTCACGCTTGGCAACGCCACCGGGCAGATCGACACCGAACCGATCTGGTCGAACATGCTCGACTCCGGTTGGGCGGATGGCGCGATCCGGGGCGCGCTGGTTCAGGTCATTGGTGATCTGACGCGCTACGTCGCCCGTGGCTCCTCGCGGCGGCAGCTCAAGCTCAGCGCCCCGCTCCGCACGCTGCCGCGCGACGGCGAATCGCTCGACGATTTCATTCCGCATGTCGAGGAGAGTTCGGAGCAGCTCTGGGACCGGCTGGACAAGGTCCGGCACGAGATCCGCTCGGACCGGTTGCGTGCCGTGCTCGCGCTCTTCTTTGACGACGAGCCGTTCCGGCTCCGCTTCGAGCGCATGCCGGCCTCCATTGGAGGCCACCATAGCATGCGGGGCGGACTGCTCCTCCACGCAGGAGAGGTAGCCTACATTGGCAGGACCATTGCGCGCGCGATGCGCGCGAACGTGGATGTGGTCGTGGCAGGCGCGCTGCTGCACGACATCGGGAAGGTCGAAGCGTACGATCTCACCTGGGACGGCTTCGTCCGAACGCCGGCCGGCTTTCTCGTGGGACACCTCGTCCTGGGCAGCCTCATGCTCCAGCGCCGGCTGGCCGAAGCCAGGCAGGATATCTGTACGCCCGAACAGACCGTGGAGCTGCAGCATCTGATTCTGTCCCACCATGGGCGGCTTGAATACGGAAGCCCAGTCCGACCACTCACGGCGGAAGCGGAGATTCTGCACCAGGCGGATCAGGCGAGTGCCCGGACGGCGGTCGTGCAGGACGGCCTGGCCGACGACGACGCTTTCCGCGATGGCGCCGCCTTCGCCGATCGGACCCATTTATGGAGAAGGGGTGGTAGCTGGTAGCTGGTAGCTGGTAGCTGGTCGCTGGTCGCTGGTCGCTGGTCGCTGGTCGCTGGTCGCTGGTCGCTGGTTTAAGCACCGTCGCTGGTACCAGCGACCAGTAACCAGCTCCCGTCGTTAAACCAGCTACCAGCGACCAACTACCAGCGACCGTCGTTAACGGAACCTCCACCCCTGAGCGCGGTATACTCTGTTTGCGGCGGAAAGATGCCGTAGTTTACCCGTTCCTGTGGATGGAACCTTTCAGCCGTGAAGGACGTTTAATGAAAGTATGTTTTTGCACAGGTGGACTGCTCGCCTGTCAGATATCGGCGCCCTATCCGGCCGAAGGGCGCCTGGTTTTTTCTGGAGGGCTCCATGCGTAAGCCACGACCGGCCACCTACAACCCGGCGCAAGCGCTGCAACTCATTTCGCACGACCGGACTGGTAGGCCACTGAGTTGTCCGTCCTGTTCGGGCGAAATTCTCCGCGACCCCGCGGCGATTCCGCCTCCGCCGCAATCGCATGTAACGTTGAAGTGCTCGACGTGCGGCCGAGTGGCGCGCTATATCGCCGGCGCGGCGTAGTGGTCAGACAGGACAGCCCCAATGGCTGTCCCCGGCACCTGTAGAGTCAGACCCTGATGAGACGAGACTCGTCTCATCAGGGTCTGACTCTTCTCATTAATGCGCAGGGCGCGCGCACCATCTTGGTTTTACCTGCGACGCCGCATATACATTGCGAATGTTCCATGGTCTCGTCTCAAACGTACCGAACGGACGCGCTCGGCATCGCGCGAGCGGGATCGCGCATCACGGTTTGATCCCCCGGCGGGGGGAGGTACGGCACCATGTCTCGCATTGCTGGCACTGTGAAGTGGTTCAACGACGCGAAAGGATACGGCTTCATTTCGCGTGAAGGCGGCCCGGATGTCTTCGTCCACTTCAGTGCGATCCGGGGTAATGGCTTCAAGTCCCTGGCGGAAGGCGATCACGTCGAGTTCGAGATCGTGCAAGGCCAGAAAGGACCACAGGCAGCCGAGGTGGAGAAGGTCTGAGGGGGCTCCACGCCCCACCACCCCCACCCTTGGGAATCGGCAATCTTCCACCACCCTGTCGCCCCGCCCTTGGGAATCGGGAATGGGGAATGGTGGGAATGGGGAATGGGGAGGCCGATTTCCTATTCCCACGATTCCCGATTCCCGATTGCCGATTCCCACGGGTGGGGCGGAGGAGCGGGGAACTCCTTCAAAACCCCCACTTCGCCCCGAGCTGAAGCTGCCAGCGCGACAGGATGGGATTCACCACGTTGCGTTGGGGGAGCGTCAGCTCGTAGCTGTTGCGCGAGTTCGCGACATCCTGGCCACGCAGGCGGAGCAGCGGGACGTTCTCCGTACCCGCGCCGGCCAGTGTGCCCGTCTCGGTTACGTTGCCCCAGCTCCCATTCAACAAATGCAGCACGTTGATCGCGTCGAGACTCAGCTCGACGCTCTGGCCGCCAGAGAGCGCAATGCGTCGCGCCAGGCGGGCGCTGAACTGATTCTGCCACGGATTGCGGCATGCGTTGCGCGGCAGCAGGCTGCCCCGGTGCGAACGCAGACATGGATCGCTCGCGATGAACGCGTCGAGACTGTCGTACGCCGCGCTCGTCGCCTGGCCGAGCATGCTGCCCCCGCCCGCCGCGGGCACGTCGCGCACGAGTGAAATGTCACCAGCCCCTGAGGGGACGTACACCATGTCGTTGAGCTGGCGATCGAAGGTGCCGGCGCGGTTTCCCACGCCATCGGCGTTCGCGTCGCCGTTGATCACGTACGAATACGGATCGCCCGACCGCCCGATGTAGATCATTGAGAACGAAAATCCGTATGGGAGGTTCGCCGTCCCGCTCACCGTGATCTTGTGCGGCACATCATAGGTGGACACGGTCAGCGTGCGATCATCCAGCGTGCCACTGAGCGGCGCGAAGCCGTAGTTCGACACCGACTGCGCGTCACGCAGCGAGAGAAAGTCGCGCGCGTCCGTATACGTGTACGCGGCGTTCAGCTCCACGCCGGCGGCGAACCGCTTCTCCACTTGCGCCGTGATCGAATAGCTCCGGTCACCGCTGTGATTCCCGTTGCGCAGCACGGGCGCAAAATCCGGGTCGACCACGCCGGGCGCGACCGCGGGCAGCGCCTTCGCGGCCGACGTGCTGCCGATAGTTCCGTACATCACACGCCCGCCCTCGCCGCTCAACGTGCCGGTCGGCGCACCCAGATTCACATCCGTGATGTAGAGCGAATGCAGTCCGTAGGCGAAGCCGCCGTCGAGCGACGCCACCATTCCCCACGGGAGCCGCTGGTCGGCGCCGAGCGACAGCTTCATCACCTGTGGCATCCTGAAGTCCGGCGTGAAGTACGACACCGGCGTGGATGATGTCGGCGTACCGCTGGTGCACGCTGCTGGCTGCATCGCGGGATCAGCTACGAAGTCGGGCGCCGCGGCTCCCCGGCAGGTGATGAGTCGCGTGTCGGCGCCGGTATTGGAATAGGCGAACGCCAGCCAGCTGTACGGATCACTCCCCGCGAACAGCCCTGCCCCGCCGCGGAGACTGGTGCCGTCGCGCACGCTCCAGTTGATGCCGACGCGTGGCGACCAGAGCACGTTCGTTCCGATGAACCGTGACGTGTTGGCGCCGAGCGGACTTGCCGCCAGATCGGCGTTCTCGACCGGTGTGTCGGGGAAGCTGGTGATGTCCGTGCGCACACCGGCCGTAATGGCGACGCGAGGGGTCGCGCTCCAGCGGTCCTGTGCATAAAGCGCCAGACGGTTGACGCGGAAATCCGCGGTGGGCGCACCGGGTCGCAGCGGGAGATTGCGAATGAACGTGGACGGCCGGCCGATCGCGAGCGAATCCAGGTTCGCGAACATGTACTGGCCCACCGCGCTCGGGAAGGTCGTGAAGTCGAAGTGCAGCGCCTGCGCCTGAACACCCACCGTGAGATCGTGCGCGCCGATGGTGCGCGTGAGATTGTCGGTGACTTCCACGGCGCGCTGTGTCAGCGTGAGTGCCTGCGACGATGGATCGCCGCCGGCAATGAGTCGCGCGCCCGCTGCGCCCACGCCGCTCACGAAAATGCCCGGCGCATCGCTGTTGGCGCTGCGCGGCTCATCCGTCGTGGAGTAGCCGGCCAGCAGTTCGTTCGAGTAGCCGCCGCCAGGGAGCGACGTCCACCGCGCCCGCGTGGACCATGTCGTGGCCGCGGGAGCAAAACCGGCCGAGGTGAAGCGGTAGTCTCCACCCGCCGCGCGCGCCGGCGCGATGGAATCCTCGGTGATGCCGTGCGCGTAGCTCAACGACCACTCCAGCAGACCGTGCGCACCGGTTGGGGCGGACAGCTTGGCGAACACGTTCGTCGCGCGATTGCGCGTGGAGTAGGGGCCGAAGCTCCCGGGATCAATACCGTAGCCCTCGAGCAGCGAGGCGAAGCGATTGGCGCTGTCCACCGGAATGCCCGACGAGGTGCCCGGCGCAATGAGCGCGCCGGCTGCCGGCGTGGACCGGCTGCGCAGTTCGGCCGCGATGAAAAACTGGAGCCGGTCCCGGATGATCGGACCACCCAGCGTGGCGCCGTACTGGTACACGTCGAAGTCCGCCGCGCCCACGCCGCCCGGACCCGCTCCGGCCAGCGCCTGGTTCTGGAAGTAAAGGAGCGCCGAACCGTGGAACGTATTCGTTCCCGAGCGCGTGATGGCATTGATCTGCGCCCCGGTGAAGCCGCCCTGCCGCACGTCGTACGGCGCCGTCAGGATCTGGAATTCCTGCACCGCATTCAACGGCAGCGAGCGCGCGCCCTCCTGGCCGCCGGGCGTACCGCTGCCGCGCGACAGGCCGAAGAAGTCGTTGTCCGTGGCACCATCCACGAGGATGTTGTTCATCCGGTTGTTCGTGCCGGCCACCGACGTCCCCACGACGTTCGGCGCGGTCTGCAGCAGATCGGTGAAGTCGCGATCGAGCAGCGGCAGCCGCTGGATGGCCGAATCGGTCACGGTATGCGAAGCGCCCGTGCGGGCAGCACTCAGCAGCGGATTCGCGGCCACGACCTCCACCGGCGCGAGTGTGGTCGCCGTGCGTTCGAGCACCAGAGTGATGCGGTAGCGCTGGCCCAGCACGAGTCGCACATCATCGCGCGTCGCCGGCGCGAAGCCCGCCGCGCGCACCGTCATGCGATACGGCCCGCCGGGCGGAACGTTCTCCACGTTGAAGCGGCCGGCGGCGTTCGTCGTGAGCATCACGCTCCATCCCGTCGCGAGCTGCCGCAGCGTCACCGCCGCCCGCGCGACCGCGGCACCTGTGGAGTCGGTCACCGTTCCGTCCACGGCGGCGGCCGCGATGCCCTGCGCGGCGAGCGGCACGACGCGCGGCACGGCCAGCCCAGCGAGCGCGCCGGCCAGCAGGACCGCCACCGGAAGGGACGACGATGATGCCTGGCGCATACGCGGCTCCGGGTTTGCACGAGCGAAGAGACGCGGCTAACCTACCCGCATCGGGTTCGATGTGCAACGCGTTTCCTATCGGAGTCAGCGGTGATGCGGATCAGCTCGCGGCAGTCAGTCGCGCAGCGCGCGCGCGAAGGCGCGCCGGCTCGCGCGCTCCATCTCGTCCCGCCAGGCGCGATACGCCCGCACGAGCCGGCGCCCCAATGGCGTGACGACGGCGCTGCCCCGTTCGGCGCCGCCGCGCTGCGTGATCACCACCGGCTCGCCCAGGACGTCTTCCATTCGGCGAATCCGCGAGAGACACGTGCGGTAGCTCAGACCGAGATCACCGCACGCCGCGCGGATGCTTCCATGGAGCACGATGCCTTCGAGCAGGCGCACGTACCGCGGCCCCATCACGAACTCGCCATCCCAGAGCAGCCACCCCTTGAGCGCGGGCGAGACGTGTCCGTGCAGCGCGGGGTCCACCGCGCGCGTACGGCGGCGGGCCGAAGAGCGAGACTGTCGTGGAGCGCGTGGCGAGCCGGGGGTCGAGCGCATCGGATGAAAGACAGAAGGGAGGAACGGATAATGGCACTCTCATGGCGCTTCGGGCAATTGTTGTCGCGGGCTCGGCGGCGACCACGGGCGCCGCAGGCATCGCTTCGGCTTGCCGTGCTCGCCGCACTCGTTGTGCTCGCCGGTACCAGTGTGTGCGTCACAGCCCCGATCGCCGCGCAATGCAGCGCGACGGGGGACACCATTCTCGTCTTCGAGGCCGGGAGTCTGTCGGCCCCCATGGGCGCGGCCGCGGCGCTGTTCACGGCGCGCACGAGCGTGCCCGTGCGCGCCGAAAGCGGCGGCAGCGTGGCGCAGGCCCGCAAGCTCACCGTCAGCCAGCGGATCCCCGATCTCATCGCAGTCGCGGATGATGCGATCATTCCGCGCCTGCTCATGCCGGCGTACGCGCGCTGGTACGCGCGCTTCGCGCGCAACACGCTCGTCATCGTACAGGGCGCGCATGCACGGGGTGCCGCCGCGATGAGTGATTCGACCTGGTGGCAGGTGCTCACGCGCCCGGGTGTCCGGACCGGACGATCCGATCCGAATCAGGATCCTGGCGGCTACCGTGCCGTCATTGGCGCGCAGCTCGCCGAGCAGTATTACGACCAGCCCGGTCTCGCTCGGCGGCTGCTCGCGCACTCGATCCTGTTCTCATCGTTTCCCGGTCGTCCCCGTCCCGACTCGCTGCTGCGCTCCGGTGCGCTCGATTATGCCTGGTCATACGAGTCGTATGCGCTGGACAATGGCCTGCATTTCCAGCGTCTTCCGGCGGCGGTGAATCTGGGAGTTCCCGGCGACTCCGCGCACTACGCGAGCGCCTCCCTTCGCGTGGCCGGCAGCACGCCGGGCGACACCGTGGTGATGCGCGGCGCGCCGATTGTCTACGGACTGACCGTACCGGAGCGCGCCCCGCACCGCGCGCTGGCGCTCTGCTTCGCCGCCTGGCTGCTCTCCCCCGGCGGCAGCGCGGAAATGCGCGACGCTCACCTCGACACGCTCGACCCGCCTGAGCTCGTGGGCCAGGCACCTGCGGCCCTGCAGCGCGTACCATGAGTTGAGGCGGAAGGCGTCCGCCCCGGTCGCGCCCCCGGTCGCGGCACCACCATACCCTCAGCCGCGGCCATCTGTGCGCGGCCGGCCGGGTCAGCCACCCATGCGGTCGAAGCGCACGCCATGCCGGCCACCCCGGCGCTTGCGGGGCGCGTACCGAAAGAGCTGTGCCGGCCGGCCGCGCCCTTCGCTCCGCCATTCCTCCGTGGGTTCCACCAGCCGCGCCGCCTGCAGCGCTCGACGGAAACTCGCCTTGTGTAGTCGCCGCTCGAGCAGCAGCTCGTACGTCTCCTGGAGTTCGCTCAGCGTGAAAGTGGACGGCAGCAGCCGGAACGCAATCGGCTCGTGATCGAGCCGCATTCGCACCGCGCGCACCGCCGCGTCGATCATGGCGCGCTGCCGCGCGGCGACCGGCGGCAACGCATCCAGCGCGAACCAGTCGGGCTCTCCGCGCGCGGCGGCCAGCCCGTGCCCCACATCCGGCGCTGCCAGCGCGACGTAGGCGACGGAGACGTCCGCTCCGGATGGATGACTGCGACGGTCACCGAAGGCCGCGACCTGCTCGAGCGCCCCCACCGCCCGGCCCAGTGCGGACCGCGCCACCCGCGCGGCCGCCTGGTCCAGCGTCTCGGCGCCGCGCACGCCATCCCACGGGAGCGCGCGCCGCTCCCGCCCGTGCGGCGCGGCGGCATGCAGCAGGAGGACCGCCAGGCGGTCGTCACGCGGCGTCAGGATGACCACGTCCACGGAGAGCACCGTGCGACGCGCCGCGGCACGCGGCCGGGATGCGGGAGACCGGGCAGGCATGGGCGCTCAATTAGTCACAACATGCGACTAAAGTCAACCCCGCCCGCTGGCGCGTTACGGACGACCCGATCGCGCCGACCCGCTCGTGAGCAGCGGACGCATCTCGCCCGCGCCCAGCCGCGCCACGGGCGGAATGCTGATCGGCAGCCGCCCCGTGATCGGCGCCTGCCCCAGCACGGCGCGCGCCGCCGCCCGCTGCGACACCGGAAATCCGCCCCACGCCACCACGTATGCCGGGACCTCCGGGATCTGCTGCAGCAGATACGGATTGCCGAACGATACGACGATGGGATGCGCGCCCCGCCGCGTCAGCTCCGCCAGGAACGCGACGAACCCCGTTGGCGCGGCAATGCTCGAGACGGCCGACCCGGCCCCTTCGTACGAGCTCACCAGCACCACGCTCGCGGAATCCGCGAGCTGCAGCAGCCGCCAGAAATCCGGTACGGAGTCGCTCGCGTTCACGAACTCCGAACGCAGACCGGGAAAGGCCGCACGCAGCACGCTGTCGAATGTCACGCCCGCGCCCAGATCCTGCCGCTTTGCGTACGTCACCGACAACACGCGCGCACCCGTCGTGAGGCGGCCCAGCGGAATCTGCCCGAGCGAATCCGTGACCAGCGTGATGGATCGCTCCGCGATCCGCTGCGCCACCGCCTCGTGCGCGGCGCTTCCCACAACCGCACGGGCGCTGTCGAGATCCACCACGCGCCGCCGGTCCAGACTGAGCTGGTGCTTCAGCGCCAGGATGTGCCGCGCGGAGCGCTCGATGCGCGCTGCGTCATAGCGCCCTTCGTGCACGCCCGCCAGGATCGCGTCGACCGCGTCAGGAATGCTGGCCGGCATCAACAGCACATCCGCGCCCGCGGCCACCGCGCGCTTCATGGCCTCGGGTGCGCCGAACAGATCCAGCACGCCGCGCATGTCCATCGCGTCCGTCACCACGAGTCCCTGGAATCCAAGCTCATGGCGCAGCAGCCCGGTCAGCACCTTGGGCGACAGCGTCCCCGGCACACCCGACGAATCCAGCGCCGGCATGTCGCCGTGAAACGTCATGATCGCACCCACGCCGGCGCCGATCGCCGCCCGGAACGGCACGAGCTCCACGCTGTCCAGACGCGCCCGCGACACATTCACCACCGGCAGCGCGAGGTGCGAATTGACATCCGTGTCGCCGTGGCCGGGGAAGTGCTTCCCCGTGGCGATCATGCCGTGCGACTGCACGGCGTGGATGAACGCAGTCCCCATCCGCGCCACTGCCGCGGGATTCTCGCCGAACGACCGCGTGTTGATCACCGGGTTCGCTGGATTGTTGTTGACGTCCAGCACGGGCGCGAAGCTGACCTGGATGCCAAGCGCGCGGCCTTCGATGGCCGTGATCGTGCCCTGCTCGGCGGCGAGCGCGGTGTCGCCCGTGGCACCCAGCGCCATCTGCGGGGGAAAAACCGTCGCCCCACCAAGGTAGATGCCGTTCGGCAGGAAATAGCCCCCCCGCACGCGGAAGCCCGCTCCCGTTTCCAGGTCGGCGCTCACCAGCAGCGGCAGGTCGCTCATTGTCTGCAGCGCGTTCAGCTTCGCGGCAATCTCCAGCGGCGAGCCGACGGACATGATCACGCCGCCCACGTGCTCCTGCTGCACGTCAGCCTCGAGCTTCTTCCACTCCGGCGCGTCCGCGGCCACGTAATCGCCGAGAAGCCAGGGCCACACCATCTGCTCGGCCTGCTCGCGCAGCGTCATATGGGAGAGCGCGCAGTCCACCCACTCGTCCGTACCGCTTCGTGCGGCACACGCCTGCGCCGCAGTGCGCGTGGCTGGTCCGGCCGGCGCAGCCGGCCGACCACCTCCAGTCGCGCACGCCGCCAGTGTCGCGAGCGCGCCAGTGGCGAGCGATATCAGTACGGTGCGCATAGAGGCAGCAAATTGGGGATGGGGACTCTGGAGAATCAGCAATCGGGAATGAACAATCGAGGTGGTACTCCGCCCACCGGTACCCCACCCCGATGTCCTGGGGAACCCGGAATCGGCCCCCCATTCCCCATTCCCACGATTCCCCCTTCCCGATTGCCGATTCCCGTTGCGCGCGATGCCTTCCCACTAACCATTACCAGTTAATCGTCCCCTGCTTGCTCGTATCCACGGATTCCTGGTTTCCCGACTTGAACAGGAACGCCTCCATGTTCCGCGTGAGGAACTGGCGCGCCTGCGGATCCATGAGATTGAGTCCGTAATGGTTGATGAGCATGGTCTGCTGCTTGAGCCACAGCCCCCAGCAGTCGGCACAGATCTCGGCCAGCGCCCGCGCCCCGATGGCTCCCGGAAAGGGAGCCCGATCCAGCCCGGCCGCCGTCCGTCCACAGCGGGTGCAGAGGATCTCCGCCATTACCGCGCGTACTTCACTTTCGCCAGTCCGAAGAGCGACAGCAGGCGAATGTAGAGCCACCCAATGTCGAACTCGTACCACTTGGCCTTGAACTTGGCCGAGTGCGGATCGGCATGGTGGTTGTTGTGCAGCTCCTCGCCCCCGAGCCAGATGGCGATGGGCGAGATGTTCCGGCTCTCATCCTTCACGTTGAAGTTGCGGTAGCCCAGCGCGTGTCCCACGCCGTTCACGATGCCCGCCGCCCAGAAGGGAATCCACAGCATCTGCACGCCCCACACCAGCGGTCCCACGAAGAAGCCGAACAGATAGACGTCGATGGCGAACATGATGGTGATGCCGAGCCACGGCAGACGGCCCAGGACGTGCCGTTCGAGCCAGTCATTCGGCGTTCCCTTCCCGTACTTCTCCAGAATGCCGGGCTGCTTCACCGTACGCCGGTAATAGAACGCCCCCTTGATGATGATGTTGCGCAGCCCTTCCAGCAGCGGGCTGTGCGGATCGCCCTCGCGGTCGGCGAACGCGTGGTGCTTGCGGTGGCAGGCGACCCATTCCTTCGTCACGATGGACGTGGAGAGCCAGAGCCAGATCCGCATCGGTATCTCCGCAATCTTGCTGAAGGTGACGCCGCGGTGCGTCTGCGCGCGGTGCAGAAAGAGCGTCACGCACACGTTCGTCAGGTGGCCAGCGATCACGATGAAAAGGACCGGCTTCCACCAGTGTGATGCGAGAACCGCGAAACCTGGCATGCTTTCCCGTACTCCTGCTCGAGGGGTTCCAGTGGCTGCCGGGGATGCAGCCGACGAAAGAACTCGGCCCTGACAGCAGCATGCGTCGGGCCGGGGCGGACTGGATAAGTCTGACGCAATGTACTGAGACGGGGCCTCTCTCGCCAACGCCCCGGTGCGACCGGTCTGCCGGCCGTGCCTACCGGCCGCCGTTCACCAGACTCGTCAATCCGCCGCTGGTCACGGGACCAGCCGGCTCGGCCGGCGGTGCATCGCCCCAAGCGTCGTTCGCATCGTTCCAGTCGGGCACGGTCGGGTCCGGCCAGAGTCGTGCACCCACAACAGCGCCGCGCACGGGGATGGCCGCGACATAGCGGTCACCATCCTTCCAGATGAGGGCGGGCAGCCGCGCGTCCTGCGTGGATCCATCGGCGAGCTTGAGACGCAGCTCCACCGGAAACGGGATGTCACTGTGCTTGCTGAGCGTGACCATCGCGCGATAGTCACCGTTTACTGCGGCCGAACTCACCGAGTCAATGCCAATGTCGAGCACGCCCGTTCCGTAGAAGAAGCCGCGCCAGAACCAGGAGAGATCCTGCCCCGTGTAGCTCTCGATCGTGCGAAAGAAGTCCGCGGGCGTCGGATGGCGGAACGCCCAGCGGCGAATGTACTCGCGGAACGCGCGGTCGAACGCCTCGCGTCCCACCACGTGGTCGCGCAGCGTGAGCAGCACGGCGGCCGGCTTGCGATACCCGATCGCGCCAAGTGCCCCCGGGTTGATCAGGTCCGGCATCGTCATGAGCGGTGATTGCGTCCCGTTCTCCACCACCGCACGCCATTCCTCCAGGTATCCCGACCACCGGCTCGTGCCGGGCTTGCGCAGTTCGTTGGAGAACGTGTTGATGTAGGTGTTGATCCCCTCATCCATCCACGCGTAGCGGCGTTCGTTCGAGCCCACCATCATGGGGAACCACTCGTGGCCCTGCTCGTGGTCGATCGTGTCGAAGGCGCCCTGTGGTTGCGCCGCGTACCCCACCATCACGAACATCGGATATTCCATGCCTCCCACCGGACCCGCCACCGTGCTGGCCTGTGGATACGGATACGGGAAGAAGAGGGTGGAGTAGGTGCGAATGGTCCACTGCGTGTTCTCCGCGGCGTTTTCCCACCCCGCGCCCGCCTTCGGCCATTGATAGAATGCCTGGATGACAACGCCGTTCCAGCTCGTGGCATCCCAGCGGAAATCGGGCGCGCCCGCCCACGCCACGTCGCGCACGTTGTGCGCGCGGAAGCGCCAGGTTTTCATGCCCGCTACCGGAGTGGCTGTTGCATCGCTCGTGCCGATGACCGGCACGACGGCAGTGGATGTCGCGGCACGCGCCAGCCGCGAGCGCTCGACACCCGTGAGCACGTCACCCGGATTCTCGAGCACGCCGCTCCCCGCCACCGTATAGCCCGCCGGCACCGTCACGGCGTAGTCAATGTCGCCGTACTCCAGATAGAACTCACCCTGTCCGAGATACGGGTCGGTGTTCCAGCCGCGCACGTCATCGTAGACCGCCATGCGCGGATACCACTGCGCGATCTCGTACAGCGTCCCATCACGTCCCATGCGATCGGAGCCGTGATCGGGAATGCGGAAGGTGAAGTCCATGGCGAGTGTCGTCGAAGCGCCGCGCGGCGCGAGCGGGGCGTCGAGCGTGACCTGCATCATCGTGTCGTTCACGCGCGAGGCAGCCGATTTGCCATTCACCAGCAGATCGGTGATCTCGTAACCGCCCTGGAATCCGCGCACGCCCCAGCGCGAATCCTGCGGATAGAGCGCCGATCCCCGGCTGCCCGTGCGATAGAGATTCTGATCGAGCTGCAGCCACACGTAGCGCAGCGTGTCCGGGGAATTGTTGGTGTACGTGATCGTGACGTGTCCCTGGATGCGGCGCGCGCCGGTGTCGAGCGTGGCGCGGATGTCGTAGTTGGCGCGCTGCTGCCAGTAAGCCGGGCCCGGCGCTCCGTCCGCGCCGCGGTAGCTGTTGGGCCCGGGCCAGTCCATGTGGTCCAGCCACGCGAACTCATCGAGATTCGACGTCGCGCTCGTCGCCACGCCGCCACCGGATGACGGATATTCGAGTGTCACCGGTGGCAGCGATTCCACGCGAACCGGCGCGGCCGCGGGCGCGGGCGCCGTGGAGGTGCCGCGCGGGCCCGGCGCGCACGCACCGGCCCATACGGCCAGCGGCAGGAGAACAAGGCGTGATGTCACGATGTGATTCATTCCGGAGTGGAGAAGGCGCACGGCGCGCTCCAGGAACCGGCCGCGGCCCGCGGGTCATGAATACTGCCCAGCCGCGCGCCAGCGTGGAAGCCGCCGGCGCGCTCGCGCACTTGCCCGGGCAGGCGTGTTGTCATAGCGTGACGACGTGAGTCCTGCTCGTCGTCATTCGCGGCCCGTTTCCCAGACGCCCACCATCGGTTGCGCCACCGCGGCGGGAACGGCGCGCTACGCCGAGCGCTTCGCCGACCGGTTCGCCAACGGATACTTCCGTCCGCTCGGCACCGACGGGCTCTGCGTCTCCTCGATTGGCCTGGGCACGTATCTCGGCCAGTGCGACGATGCGGACGACGAGCGCTACGTTGACGTCGCGCACCTGGCGCTCGGCAGCGGAGTCAATCTGCTCGACACGGCCGTCAACTACCGGTGCCAGCGGTCGGAGCGAACGCTGGGGCGGGCGTTGCTGCGGGCGCTGCGTGGCGGCACCATTTCGCGCGACGAAGTGGTGGTGTGCACCAAGGGCGGTTACATCCCGCTCGACGGCACGCCGCCGGACACGCGCGAGGCCTACCGCGCCTATCTCACCCGCGAGTACTACGATCGCGGCATTATGACGCCCGATGACGTGGTGGCCGGCGCACACTGTCTTGCGCCCGCGTATCTGGCGGCCGAGCTGGCGCGGAGCCGGGAGAATCTGCAGCTCGACACGATTGATGTGTACTACGTGCACAATCCCGAGCAGCAACTGGAGGTGCTTCCGCGCGCCGATGTTATGCAGCGGCTGCGCGCCGCCTTCGAGATGCTCGAGCACACGTGCGAGCAGGGAGAGATCGGCGTGTATGGCTGCGCCACGTGGAATGGCTTCCGCGTGGCGCCGGACGCCCGCGATCACCTCGAACTGGCCGACCTCGTGGCGCTCGCCCGCGAGATTGGCGGCGACGCCCACCATTTCCGCGTGGTGCAGTTGCCAGTGAATCTGGCGCTCACGGAAGCCGTGCGCGCGCCCACGCAGCAGGTGAATGGCAAGCTCGTGCCCTTCCTGGAGGCCGCGGCGGCGTTCGGCATCACGGTCATGGCCAGTGCGTCACTGCTGCAGAGCAAGCTCGCGTCGCACCTGCCGGCGCAGGTCCAGAACGCCCTGCCCGGTCACAGCAGTGATGCGCAGCGCGCGATCGCGTTCGTGCGCTCGCTGCCGGTAGTTACCACCGCGCTCGTCGGCATGCGGAGCGCCAAGCATCTGAACGAGAATCTGGGAGCGGGAAAGAAGGTGCGGGGCGGCGATGGGCGGGCGAAGGAGTGATCGTGCTCGGCTTCTGAATCACTTTGCCAAGTACGTGAACCAGCCGATGAGGAGCACCGCGATCACACCGCCCACCACAAAGATTACAATCTTGCGCCGTCGCCCGCGCGTTCCCGCTGGCGGGAGCCGGGCTATGCCGTAGGGAATGCCCACACCCACGAGGAGGAGCGCGGGGGGAATTACGAAGAGGCCCAGGACGCCAAAGGCTCCGCTGCCGCCATAGCTCGGCCCACTCGTAGACCAGAGGGCCAGGGCTGTCCACGCGACAATCAGAGCGGCACCGATAGCAACCAGGCCGGCAAAGAAACCGCTACGCATTGCCTGAGTGCCTCCAAGGTGCACGCAACAGTGGCCACATCAATCAGCGCTCGCGCTGTGGCTTGGCGTCTTCCTTAGTTGCCTCCTCCCGAATCAACGCGGCCGCGAGCTGCCACGTCAATTCGCACTGCACAACAGAGGTCATATGCTGCCGCAAACATTGCATGGCCGCTCCGCGGTTGCGCTCCTGCTCCCCGCGGCAGCTCCGTTGCAGCAGTACTTGTTGCGGGGCGCGTTCCGATGGGACGGGACGACGCTCTGGTTCGAGTGGTATGCCGGCGGCTTCCCACTTCCTTTCGACCTCACTCGATTGGACCGGGCGGTGCTGCCGCGCACGCCCGAGATGCGCGGCCCGATCCTGGAGAACAGGTGCAATCGTGACGTGGAGTCGGCACTGTTTGACGTCGAATTCTGCTGCAGCTGTTGGGTGACCGCAGCTCCTCCTGAAGCAACCCCTGCACCTGGGATGGTCGCCGTCGCGGATTCGCCTCGTGCCTCCGATGTGGTCATTATGAGCCGGTGGACGGAATCCGACTGACGATCCTGATGCCGTGCGATGCCTCATGCGTAGCGTACCTGCAGCGCCCACGCCGAGAGCCGCTGTACGGTCACCAGCGACGCCCTCCGTGCCGCTTCGGTCCAGTCTCGAGCCGGAGCATCCACGATGAATGCGTTGCCACCGCCCTGAAGCTGCCCGGTGAACCGGACCACTGAAAGTTCCAGCTTTCATGCGATCTCGTGTCTGAGCCGCCGTCGCCGGACGCGAACATGGCTTCATCCGCACTCTCGAACTCATGGTTGCGCGCCCACCCGGACTCGTGACGGCCAGCAGATACTGGATCGGAGGCTTGGTCGTACTTATCCGCGGCGCAGCTCAGAGCATCAACCGGATTGCGGACCGCGAAGGGTCAGTTGAGTTTGCCGGCTCGGCGAAGGGCGAGCCGAGATAGCGTCGCGCGGCGATGTACCTTTCCCCATGGACCATCGCGCACCCGACGGCCGCTTCCGCAACCCCTGGCCCGCCGCCCCCCGCCACCGCTTCAGTGACTTCCTCCGCTGGCGTCGCCAGCGTTTTCTGAATCCGCCACCGCCACCGCCTCCGGCCGGTGCGCTGCCCAGCGCAACGCCGAGCTTTGCCTCGCCGCGCGCGGCACCCGACGTGCTCGCGGCCACCTGGGTGGGGCACTCTACCGTGCTCGTGCAGATGGGTGGGCTCAACATCCTTACCGACCCCATCTGGAGTGAACGCGCCTCGCCGCTGCAGGCTGTTGGACCGCGCCGCATCATGCCGCCCGCCGTGCCGCTCGCGTCGCTGCCGCCGCTCGACTTCGTGCTGCTCTCGCACAACCACTACGACCACCTGGATGCGCTCACCGTGCGCGCGCTCGCCGCTGAGCAGCCACGCGCCCTCTGGATGGCGCCGCTTGGCCTGGAGCCGCTGCTGCGCCGCTTCGGCGTGCAGCGCGTCGCGGAAAGTGACTGGTGGCAGGAGCGCACGTTCGGCGAGACGCGCATCGCCTGCACGCCGGCGCAGCACTTCAGCGCGCGGCATCTCGCCGACACGCGGCGTACGCTCTGGTGCGGCTGGACCGTTCGCGTTGCCGGCCACGCGCTCTGGTTCGCCGGCGACACCGCCTATCACCCGGAGTTCGGCGCGATCGGGGAGCGATTCGGTCCGTTCGATCTCTCGCTCATCCCGATCGGCGCCTACGAGCCCCGCTGGTTCATGCGCCCCGTGCACATGAACCCCGAGGAGTCGGTGCAGGCCTTTCTCGACGCCAACACGCCCGCGGGCCACGAAGACCGTGGCATCATGCTCGGCCTGCACTGGGGCACGTTCCTGCTCGCGGACGAGCCGTGGGACGAGCCCCCGGCGCGCACGCGCGCCGCCTGGAATGCGGCCGGGCTACCCGAGCGGAACCTCTGGATTCTCCAGCATGGAGAAACCCGCCAGGCCGCTACTTCGTGATCGTCACCGGCTGCACGCTCACGTGCAGGTTGTGGTTGATGCGCAGGCCGGCGATGCCGTTGCTCGGCACGTCCTTTCGCGGCTCCGTCGCGACCAGCTTGTCGTTCACGTAGAAGTGCGCCTGGGTGGGAGCGAAGTGCACCTTGAGGTTATACGTCGCCTTGCCGGATGCATCCTCCTTGGGCACGTCGGGGCTCGCCGTCCAGTTCACGACCGTGCTCGTCTTGTCACCATTGCGCACCTTGATGAGATACTCACCCGTGCCGCGCACCTCGAAATAGCCGTACGTCTCGGTGGCCCGGTCATCGAGATGCTGGCCGCCAAAAAAGACGCCGTAGGCTTCAGGATGCTTCGGCTTCTCGAGCTGCTCGATCGTGGAGCTCACCGCGTACACGCCACTGGCGCTGTCCTTCGCGGCATACACGATGTGGGCAGGACCGGTCTGCACTTCCCACTTGTCGCCGCTCACCGTGTACTTCGCGTCGGTGATCTTGGCGTCGGACTTGTCCGTTTCCGCCGTGAAGCCCGCCGGTACACCGCTCCCCCCCATGGCCTTGTCCGTATCCATGGCCATGCCGGACATTCCCTTCATGCTGTCCGCGGCCATGCCGGCCATCGCCTTGGTCGTATCCGCAGCGGCGCCTGCGGCACCCTGTCCTTTCGCGCAAGCCGAAACGGCCAGTGCCAACGCCGCCAGCGTGATGGTTGTCGAACGCACCAGGAACCTCGCTTGTCGGGTAAGTGATTGGTGGAACCCGGAAAATATGGAGACACGGGAGACACCGGAATAGGGCGCGCTGATTCCTATCGCTCTTCGAGTGGCGCCGCGATCGTGGGCTTCACGTGTGCCTCCATCCACTCCGCCGTGAGCGCCACCACGCGTTCCCAGCCGAAGTCCACCGTGATGACGTGGCCGCTGCCGCTCAGCCAGTCCAGTCGCTTCTCGCGCGCGCCGACCTTCGCGAAGCATCGCTCGGCCGAGCGGATGCTCACGCGATTATCTTCGCGCGACTGCAGATACAGCGTGGGCGCCGTGATCGCCGGCAGTGCGGCTGCTCCGCGTTCCGCCACACGCACCAGTTCGGCGATCAATCGCATGGTGGAGGCTTCATAGCTGATGTTCTGCGCGCGCACGACAGGATCATGAATCGAATACGGGTTCTGCCCGAACAGATATGGGATGAACGGCTGGAGCAGGGGCGCCATGCGTGCCGCCGCGTGCACCGTCCGGTGCGGACTCAGATACGGCGCAAGCAGTACGAGTGCACTCACGTCGCGCTGCTCCGCGGCCAGGATCGCCCCGATGGCGCCACCCATCGACAGTCCGGCAATGCCCACGCGCTCGTGCCGCTCGCGCAGCGTCGCGAGCGCGGCGCGCCCCGCATCGATCCATTGGTCGGCATTCGAGACCCGGAACTCGCGCAGGCTGCGCCCGTGTCCCGGGAGGAGCGGCGCATACACGGCGTAGCCGCGCGCATGCAGATCGCCCGCCAGGTGCGCCATGGTGTGCGGGGAATCACCGAACCCGTGCAGCAGCAGCACGGCCCCCGCTGGCGCGCCATCGGCGAGCTCGATGGGTTCGGCGCCGCGAACGATGCCGCCGGGCCCAAGCGGAAGACGTGCGGCGACACGTCGCTCCACGCGCCGGCGTACGGTAGCGTACGCGGCGATGGCGGCGACACACACCAGAGCTGTGATCAGGAATGGCACGAAGTCGGGTCGGAATGATGGGCGGGTACGTCGGGATGACGAGCGGGCCGAGTGCTCACGCTATCACAGCGCCACCCGCTCACGCAATCACGGCCCGCTCTTCCCGCTGAGCGCATCGTTGTTCCGCGCACCAGGCTCGCCCGGACTCTCCGGCTTCGTTCCCTTGTCTGCGCTCCGCTCGTCGTACAGCACGATGCCGCCGTGTCCACTATGCTCGAGCCGCAGCGCGAGACGCTGTGCATCCATCACGACCAGGCCGCTCCCTTCACGCCGAATGAGATCCGCCGCGGACAGCCGCCCCAGTACCAGCGAGATGGATTCACGCGTCGCGCCGACGAGCTCGCCCAGCAGCCGGCGCGGCACGACCGTTTGCGGTGCGTCCGCATCCGACTTGCTGTCGCTGCCCCGCTGCGTCATGCGCAACAGCGTGACGATGAGCCGCTGCTCCACCGTCAGTGAAATGTGCTGGCCGAACTTCTCGATCAGCTCCGTGCGCTCGGCCATCAGCTGTCGCACGAGCATCAGGGCCAGCGACGGCTGTTCGCGCATCAGCGCGCTGAAACTCGAGCCGCTGATGTGCAACGTTTCGCTCTCTTCATCCGCGCGCGCGTGACTCGCGTAATGGCCGCCCGGCTGCAGTCCCTCCGCACCGAAGGTCTCACCCGTCGTCGCGACCCAGGGCACCACCGTGCGCCCCGTGCTCACGCGCGAGCGCAGTACTACATTGCCTCGCAGCATGACGAACACGCCATCCGCCTCGGCATCTTGCTCGTAGATCGTGAAACCCACTGGCCAGGATGTGCGCGCGCCGAAGGCGGCCAGCGCTTCTCGTTGCTCCCGCGGCAGGCGCGGAATTTCCTTCAGGCGAACAGAAGACACGGTGCGTCCCTGCGATGCGGCGTGGAAGTCCCTCGTCACGGCGAGATGCGCTGTGGGATGGCGACTGGGTTCCATACCCGCAATGAATGGGCCGTGCTGGACAGGGCCCTGACCGCGGGGTCAGCTTTAGTGCCGCAGACTCACGTACACCGTGCCGCATGACGTCCCCACCGCATCCGGAACAACGACCCTCCTCGGTTGCCATTCTGGGCACCGATGCCATCCTGGCGGCACTGCCGGCGAGTGCCGTGCAGTTGGCGCACGCATGCGGTGCGCTGGGCTACGACATGGTCTTTCCCGGGAGCTGGGGCGATGAGATCGTTGCGCGCCAGTGTCTGGAGCGGCTTGGCCCGCACAGCGGCACGCCCGCCATTCTCGCGGCGTGCCCGCACGTCGTCCAGCGCCTCACGAAGTCCGGCAGCGACCTGTGTCCGTGGCTCCTCGAGCTTGCCGCGCCCCCGGTTGCCGTGGCCCGCTACATCCGGGCGGCGTATGGCGACCGGCCCATTCACATCACCTACATCGGCGCCTGTCCCGCCGGCATCGATGCATCCATCGACGCACGGATTTCGCCCGCTGAACTGTTCGCCTCGTTTGCCGAGCGCGACATCACGCCGGCCGCGCAGCCGGCGTTCTTCGAGGCATTTCTGCCCCCCGATCGCCGCCGGTACTACTCGCTCCCCGGTGGTGCACCCGCGCCGGAGCGGCTGGCCGAGTTGCAGCCACCTCGTGAACTGGTCGAGCTGGCTGGCGGTGATCTGCTGATCGAGCTCGCCCAGCGACTGCTCACGCAACCGGACGTGCTCATTGATCCGGCGCCGTATCTGGGATGCGTATGCAGCGGCGTACTCACGGCTGGTGCCGCGCACGGCGCCCGGACGGCCTTTGCCGCGCTCGAGCCGCCGCGCGCCAACGGCCCGGTGGTGGAGCATACGCTGCTTCAGATGGCCGAACCAACATTGCTCGGAAGCCGGGAGGCTGCCCCTCACGTGTCATCCGACGCAGCAAAAGACTCGCCCGCCGAGCAGTCGGCACCGCACCCGCGGTCCGCGCGCCCGAAGCAGGCACCCGTCATGCGCATCGGCGGTGAGCGCGCCATTCCGCGCGCGTATGCCCGATTCCGCCAGCGCACTGCAACGCGCACCGAAGCACGCGAGGCGCTCGCAGAGCCGGCCCCGCCACCGCCGGTGAGTCCCCCGCCCCCGTTCGATGTTCTCCCCGAATTCAGCGGCGTGACCTGACTGGCATGGGCTGGCGATCGGGCAGATTCCCCTCCCCGCGGCCCATCCCCGGGGAATCGGCAAGCGGGAATGGGGAATCGGGGAGGCAGTCCGCCCCCTCCCACCGCACCCCGATTTCATCAACAGCAGGAAACCGGCCTCCCCATTCCCGATTGCCGATTCCCAAGGGCGGGGTGGCGCGGGGCGGTCGATTCCCGATTGCCGATTCCCAACGGCGGGGCGGGGTGGCGGGAAATCCCCCTATCGTAATCCCCCCGTCGCCTCCCGTATTGCCCCCGTCGCCGCATCGAAGCGCGAAGCCAGATCCGTGATCTCCCGTTCGGTCAGCGCCCGATCCCCCGTCCGGATGGCTTCTCCCACCGAGGGGAAGATCATGTCGGCGTAGCCGTTGTTCTCGTCCGACGCGTAGATGAGGTTCCGGTACCAGGGACGGGTCCGCAGTCCCTTCGTGCGCGTGAGCGAGCGCTCCACCTTGAGCAGCGCACCGTTCACGCGACTCAAGGTCGCGCGCGGCGGAGTGCCTCTCGCCAGCACTGCATCGCGTGCAGTGTCGAACGTCGTGGCCGCCTGCTCCATGCGATCGATGGCCGATGCCAGTGGCGCAGTCATGCTCGTATCGCTCCACCCCGCCTTGGCGAGCGCCTTCTGCACGTCCGGCAGATAGCCGCGCATCGTGCGCGCGAATTCCACATAGTCGTACGGCAGAATGTCGGCGTTGGCGAGCCGCAGAACCATCGCCGCGCCCACACGGGCAGCGGCGGCGTGATAGGCATACGTGGGGTCGCCGAACGTCGCCATCCAGTGATACGAATCGTAGAACGAGTGATATACGCCCGCGGGTCCGCCAAAGCCCCATTCGGCGATCGGAATTCCGAGATGGTTGTAGAACGGCGCGAAGTCGCTGCCGCCGCCCGGATTGCCCATGCGCGGCTCCGCCGTATCGGGCAGCGATCCACGAGCGCGCCACACGTCGTACACGGACCCCTTGCCGCTGGGATCGGCGACGAGCCTGGCGACGTCGCGGAGCGTGCCGCGCAGCGATGGTGAACCGCCGCCGCCGAAGTTCGGCCCCTGCGCCGCCACATCCTGATTGAGATACGCCACGGCGCCTCGCATGAGGCGCAGCGTGTCATCCTCCACATACTCCGTGGAGCCCAGCAGCCCCCACTCTTCGGCGTCCCACGTGGCGAAGATGATCGTGCGCCGTGGCCGATGTCCTGCCTTGAGCTCCTCGGCCACCGCGCGCGCCGCCTCCATCACGCTCACCGTGCCGCTCACGTTGTCCGCCGCGCCGGGGCCCCACGCATCGCGGTGCCCGCCGATGATCACCAGCTCGTCGGGGAACTCGCTCCCGCGCACGATGCCGAACGTATCCCAGATCTGCTTGATCGCCGCCGTGGCGGTGTCCGAGTGCACGATCAGATGCGCCGCGACCGGGCCCGGTCCGGCGTGATAGTGAAACGGCAGCCCGCCCTGCCACGATGATGGCACACCGCTGCCGCGCAGGCCCGCAAGCAGTTTGGACGCATTTCCGTACGACATGGGTACCACCGGAATGTGCGACACCGGCAGCGAATCCACGGGCAGTCGCTTCACTCCGGGAACGCTGGCATAGCCCGGTGTCGAGGGATCGCCATCGGGATTGAGGATGCTGCCGCGCTGCACTCCCTGTGATGGCCGCATCGGCCCCTCCGGGTAGACATCGCCGCGCACGAAGCCATCGTCCTGCGGGTCGCTGTAGATGATGAGTCCCACCGCGCCATGCTTCTCCGCCTCGCGCGCCTTGATCCCCCGATACGACCGGCCGTACCGCGCGATGGCAATCTTTCCCTTCACCGACACGTGCATGGAGTCGAGCTGCGCGTAGTCCTCGATGAGCCCGTAGTTCACGTACACCGCCGGTGCACTCACGTCGCCTGTGCCGCTGTATCCATTTGCGATCACCGCTTCCTTCGCCGTCCACGATGTGGTGTCTTCGGGCACGGCGCCCTCGGCGAGATTGAGCGCCAGCGTGTCGGGCGCGACGCGCCACGCCTGCAGCGTGGTGGTGTGCGGCATCCACACGTCGTATGTACGAACTTCCGTGGGCAGCCCCCACTGCTTCATGTCGTTGACGACGATGTCACGCGTGCGCGCCTGAGCGGGCGTACCGGCGATATGGACTTCACTGGAGAGCGTGCGCGAGAGCGCGCGGGCGCGGCCGCTGTCGGGACGCTGGATGGTGGCCTGCTCGAGCGCGCGCTCCTGTTGCGCGGCCTGCGGCGTGTAGCCGGGAAGCGCGGTCTGCGGTTCCTGTGCGGAGAGGACGGCAACGGACGACAACAGCGCCGGGATCACGAGTCGAAAAATCATCTGCGGGACGGTAGGAGGATGACAAGAAGGAGGGACGGTCAAGCCGGCTGCATGGTGCCGGCAGGAGGGCGAGCATACGTCTCGCTTGCTGGAGCGTACGCCTCACTTACATGTGAATCGCATCGCGCACTCCGGTGATGATGAACTGTGTGGCGACCGCCGCAAGCAGCAGTCCCATGATCCGCGTCATCACGCGGATGCCGGTCTGGCCCAGGACCACGACCAGTCGCTCGCCGGCGCGCAGTGACAGCCACGACAGCACTGCCGTGAGCACCACCGACAGGTACACCACCACGTGCTGGCCCAACGTGCGCGCCTGGCCCGCGAGCACCATTACGGTGGAAATCGCGCCGGGGCCCGCGAGCATGGGCATGGCCAGCGGCGTGATGGCGACATCGTCTTTTTCCTGTCCCTCCGCGATCTCCTCGCTGCTCTCCTGCGTCGTGCGATTGCCGCGCAGCATGTCGAGCGCCACGAACCAGAGAATGAGACCGCCCGCAATGCGGAACGCCGGAAGCGTGATCCCGAACACACGAAAGATGAGCCGGCCCGCGATGCCAAAGACGACGAGCAGAATCATGGCGGCAATGCAGGCACGCATGGCCGTACGGCTCCGCTGTTCGGGCGTCTCATCCTGCGTAATCGCCAGGTAGGTCGGGATGAGCGCCACCGGGTCCACGATGAACAGAATGGACGTGAACGTAATGAGCGCGAACTGCATGAAGTCGGACACGCGTCAGCGCTCGTTCTGTTCGTCCAGCAGCCCTGCCAGCACATCGCACAGGCGTGCATCCCGATCCGGACCGTCAGGCAGCGCTGTCACCGCGTGCGAGAACTGCGTCAGCATCTCGGCCTCGAGAAACGGCGCGGTGTCTCGCACGCCCACGTCATGCAGCGCCTGTTCCGCCGCGCGCCGCAGCAGCGAGAGCGCGCGCGGAGAAAGCGCCGCGAGCGCCCGGGGCTTCGCGACCGGGGGCGGCGCGGGATCGCGACGCCGGCGTGGCGCATCGCGGAGCGCGGAAAACGCGGCGAGCGTTACAACGACCGAGCCGGGCGTATGCTCCTGCACCATGCTCACCACGCCGCGGCGTCTCAACAGCGCGAGGCGCTTCCGCACCGCTTCGCGCACCACCGGCACGCCGTCGACGCTTTGATTGCCCCGCCCTGTGATGATCAGCACTTCGCGGATACGACTGGCCTGTTTTTCCCGCAGCCACCGTTCCGCGCGCTCCGCTGCCTGCTCGCCGGTGGGCAGCGAGGCGCGCAGGTTCAGCGTTCGCGACTCGCCGAAGCGGGCTTCGTCGAATGCGCGATTGAGCGTGTGGCGGGGAGAGGGCATGGGTTGGTGTGGGAGCTGGTAGCTGGTAGCTGGTCGCTGGTCGCTGGTAGCTGACAAATGCGGGCTGCCAGCGGTCGCTGCCGTCAGAACACCACGCCAACCGTGATCGGAATCATCTGGGTGTTGCCATTGGAACCGCTGGTGCCATGCACGCCGAAAATGTTGTGAAACCGGCTCTCGACGAACATGGAGAAGGTGTTGAACTGGAAGCGCACGCCCGCGCCGGCATTCACGCCGAACTTGGTGGACGAGGCGCTGAAGGTTTGCGTTGGTGTGGTGCCGGACTGCGCGAGCACGCGATCACCAGTGGCCAGAACTCCGGTCGCGGGCACATTCAGCGGTGCCGTGAGCTGGTTGCGAAAATTGTAGAGTCCCAGCCCGCCAATGAGATAGAACTTCGTGGGGTTCGCCGGGGCAAACGTATAGATCGCGTTCAGGTCCCCCGAGATGACCCGGCTCTTGAAGGTGTCGCCGAAGTCGTCGTGCTTGTCGCCGAGCTGATGCCAGGCGGCGTCGAAGCGAAAGCTGAGCGGTACGATGGGGAATCCGAGTTCGACGAGCGCGCCCGCATTCCAGCCGGCCGACGACACGTCCTTGTAATCCCCCACGGGAACGGTGGCGCCGCCAGTGATGCCATAACGAACGGGGCTGCTGATCATCTCCTGCGCGAGGGCCGGCGCGCTGCACAGCGCAGCCGCGGCCGCAATGAGGGTCATGGATGGAATGAACCGCATGAACCACCTCCCGGGGAATCGTGTTGACGTGGCTGAGTATAACGAGAGCGGAGCGCCTCGCACCACCGTACGCGCCGTGATGCGCCGCAAACGCGAACTGCCCCGCGGTGACGCGGGGCAGTTCGGTTCGTGCAGTGTGCGGCGCTTCGCGGCTAGAAGCGCACGCCAAAGCGAATGGGAATCATTTTCGCCGAGCCACCGGTGAGGCTGATGAGTTGCCAGTCGGCTTCGAGGAACGTACTCATGCCCGACAGTTCGAACTCGAGGCCGCCGCCCACGTCGAAGCCGAACTTGTTCTCGCTGCTGGAGCAGGTCTCGAGCACGCCGGTGCAGTCGCTCCCGAGGTCGAACTTGTTGTTGAAGAATCCGATGCCGCCCGTCAGGTACGGCTTCACCGTACTCTGCGTGGGAAGATAGAACAGCGCGTTGGCGAGGCCGCCAAAAGTCTTGTAGGTCTCGGTGCTACCACTCTTGGCGTTGAAATCCTGGAACTGTCCCTCAATGCGGAACCCCACTGGCGTCGCGGCTCTGTGATACTCGTACATCGCCGAGATGTTGTAACCGGACTTGAACCCGTTGCCGAAGTCGCCGGTGGGCAGGGTCAGTCCAGCCGAGAGTCCAAAGCTGTTGACCTTTGCTCCCGACGCCTGCGTGGACTGTGCCCGCGCCGTCGTGGCAACCAGCGCGAAACCCATGGCGACACTAATCATCGAACGCTTCAGCATGATCACTTTCTCCTGTGGCAGAGCTGTGGATCGCGATGCGAATTGTGCTCGCAGGCGCGACGTACCCGGTTGCGAGCGCCCGTGCAGCCGAAGGCTGCACGTCGGCTCCGGAATCGACGACGGATACTCCCATCACGACACGGCATGAGATACGCCGCCGGACGTTCCCGGCGTAGACCAGATGGGATGAATGACCGCCTACTGTTGCGATACTGACGCCTCACCAGAGCATCCTGACGACAGCATCGATACTGGTGAACGCAAGAAGGGCCAGGTCGCTTGTGGCACCTGGCCCCGTGCTCTCCACTTCACTGCCCGACTAGCTCAACGCAGACTCCAGCTTCGCCACTCCGTCGCTCAGCTCCTCGCGCGTCGCCACCAGCGGTGGCAGCAGCCGCACCGTGAACTCGCCAGCCGAACATACCAACAGCCCCGCCTCGCGCGCCGCCGCTACCACCTCGCCTGCCGGCTGCATCACGTCAACGCCCCACATGTAGCCCAGACCGCGCACCGCGCGCACCCGCCGCGTTCGCTGCGCCACGTCCATCAGCGTCTTCCCCAGCCATTCGCCATTGGCCCGTACAGCCGACAGCAGCGCCGGGTCCGACAGCCGCTCCAGCACGTGCAGCGCCACGCTGCACACCAGCGGGCCGCCGCCAAACGTCGTTCCGTGGTCACCAGGGTGAAGCGTCCGCGCAATGTCAGCCGACATGAGCACCGCGCCCATGGGCAGCCCGCCCGCGAGCGGCTTTGCCAGCGTAAGAATGTCCGGAATGATCTCCGAGCGCTCGTGTGCGAACAACCACCCCGTCCGGCCCAGTCCGCACTGGATCTCGTCCAGGATCAGCGCCACGCCTCGTTCCCGCGTGAGCGCGCGCAGCGCACGCAGATAGTCCGGCTCCAGCACCCGTATGCCGCCTTCACCCTGCACCGGCTCCACGATGAGCGCCGCCGTGGCGTTCGCGTCGAGCACCCGCTCCAGCGTGCGCAGGTCGCGCTCCACCACGTGCACGCCCGGTGTAAGCGGCCGGAAGGGCGCGCGATATGTCGGCCGGTCCGTAGCGGCCAGCGTCGCGAACAATCGGCCGTGAAAACCGCCGCGCAGCGCGACGATCTCGTGCTTCTCCGCGCCGCCAACCTCCCGCGCCCAGCGCCGCGCGAACTTGAATGCCCCCTCGTTCGCCTCGGCGCCCGAGTTGCAGAAGAACACGCTCGAGAGCGCTGAGCGCGCCACCAGTGCTTCCGCCAGCCGCGCCGCCGGCGCCGTGCGAAACAGGTTCGACGTATGCACCAGGCCGGTGGCCACGGCGTCCTGAATACACGCCGCCACACCGGCATCGCCGTGACCCAGCGCCATCACGCCAATGCCGCTCGTGAAGTCCAGGTACGCGCAACCCTCGCTGTCGAATACCTGCACGCTCGCACCGCGCGTCAGCTCCATGGGCGGCTGACGATAGACGCCCAGCAGCGCGCTCGAACGTTCCGGCGGTGCGCCATGCTCGAGCGTCAACCGCGCGCGGGGTTCGTTGTCAGGCACCGCGGGCGCGTCCACCGGTGTGAGAGTCTGTACGGAAAGAGCCGTCATACGAAACTCCGCGAGGGAGTGAGAGTGGTGCCGCGATCCGGATCGAGAATCGCGTCGAGATCTCCAATGCGCACCCGCTCCACGCCCTGCTGGAGCGCGGCGATCCCCGCCTGCAGCTTGGCCGCCATGCCCCCGGCGGCGACCCCCTGCGCGATCGTCTGCATCGCGCCATCCACGTCGAGCACCGGCACCGGCGCGCCCGCCATGAGTACACCCGCCACATCGGCCACGAAGAGCAGCTCGCTCGCGTCGAGCGCCACAGCGATCGCTGCGGCCGCATCATCGCCATTCACATTGAGCGCCGCGCCCGCCGGCGAGTCGGCATCGCGCGCGAGCGGTGAGACGACCGGCAGGTAGCCACCCTCGAGCAGATGGTGCAGCACGCGCACGGTCACGCGCGCCGGCGTCCCCACGCGACCCAGCGACGCATCCTCCGCGACGTGCGCGGCAATGAGCGACGCATCTTCCCCCGACACGCCAAATGCGGCCACACCCACCGCGTTGAGCCGCGCGACCAGTCGCTTGTTGGCCGACCCCGACAGCGCCATCCGGATCACATCCAGGTCGCGCTCGCTCGTGATGCGCCGGCCCAGCGAAAACGCGGGTTCCAGCCCCAGCGCCCGCTGCAGCGTGGAGATCTCGTCTCCGCCGCCGTGCACCACGCAGAGCGCCCCCGGTTCGTCGCGCCACGCCGCCGCAATGAGCTCCGCCAGGCGCGCGTCGGCCTGCGCGCGGCCACCGATCTTGATGACCCGGGTCATGCCGGCAGCCCCGCCGTTTCCTCGAGGCCGAGCAGCAGGTTCGCGTTCTGCACCGCCTGCCCCGCCGCGCCCTTGACCAGATTGTCCAGCGCCGCGATCACGATGAGCGTCGGCCGCCGGACGCCGGATGCGCTCAGCGCGGTGATGCGCACGACGTTGCGCCGCACCACGTCGCGCAGTGACGGCGCCTGCCCGGTGATCTCGACGAACGGCTCGCCCGCGTAGTGCTCGCGCCAGATGGCCAGAGGATCCGCGAGTGGTTCGGCCAGCGGCACGGTGATCGTCGCCAGAATGCCCCGCGCGACGGGCAGCAGGTGCGGGGTGAAGAGCAGATCGGCGTCGCAGCCGAGCGTGCGCATCACCGCAGTCATCTCGGCCAGATGCCGGTGCGAATTCCCCACGGCATACGGCCGAAAGTCTTCCGTGACCTCGGCGAACAGCAGGTCGGCGCGCGGCGTGAAACCCGCGCCCGTGACACCGCTCGCCGCCGTCACGGCGATCGTGCCGCCCGGCGCCACGAGCCGCCGCGTCATCAACGGGAGCAGCGCGAGGAGAATCGCCGTGGGATAGCACCCCGGATTCGCCACGATCGCGGCTCCCCGCAGGTCGTCGCGCGCGAACTCCGTGAGTCCGTACGGCACCACCGGCTCCGCGCCGCTTCCGGGACGCAGATCCGCCGAGAGATCCACGACCTTGGCTCCCGCTCCTCGTGCCAGCGGCACCCAGCGCGCCGATGTCCCGTGCGGAAGCGCGCTGAAGACCAGCGCCGCCCGATCGAGAGTCACGTCGTCCGGCGCGACGAACGTGACCTCGCGTCCGCCCAAGACCGCGCGCTCGCCGCGCCGCTCGTTGGCGGAGGCGAAGGCGAGGTCCAGCGCGGGATGCCGGGCCACGAGCGCACACAGTTCGCGCCCGGCGTAGCCGGACGCGCCCAGGATGCCGATAGGGATTTTATGCACGAGTCATGCATAAACAGGCATGACTCCCCTGTCAATGGCGGGCGGCGGCGCCGGCCTCTGGCGTCTTCTCCCCCCGGCGCGCTATCCTCCTCCCCATCGGAGGAATGACATGGCCACGAAGCGCGACCGGCAGGCAACGATCCGCGAACTCATCGAGGAGCGCGCGGTCGAAAGCCAGGAGGAGCTGCGCAAGCTGCTCCGGCAGCGCGGCTGGGACGTCACGCAGTCCACGCTGTCGCGCGACCTGCGCGAGATGCGCGTCGCGCGCATCCCCGCCCCGGACGGCTCGGCGCGATACGCCGTCACCACCCAGTCCGAGGACACGCGGCCGCCGCTCGACGCCCTGCTCCCCCATCTCTACACGCACATTGACGGGGTCGGCGAGTTCATTGTGCTGCACACACTCCCCGGCGGCGCCCAGCCCATTGGCGTCGTCCTCGACTGGGAGGAGTGGCCCGAGATCCTCGGCACCATCGCCGGCGACGATACGGTGCTCATCATCTGCCGCTCCCGCGCCGCGCGCGACAAGGCCACCCGCAAGCTCAAGGCGCTGGCCCGGGCCTGACGGGGGGGGCAGCCACCAGCGACCAGCCACCAGCGACCAGCGACCGTTTTCAAACTTGACGCCTGTTTCCCGGTAGGTTAAATATGCAGCGTACTGGCATATTTATTCTTTCCGTGGAGTGCCCATGATCCGCACCATCGCCCTCGCCTACTCCGGCGGGCTCGACACCTCCATTATCGTCCCCTGGCTGCGCGAACACTACGGCGCACGCGTCGTCTGCGTCGCCGCCGACATCGGACAGGGCGACGAGCTCGAAGGCGTTCGCCAGAAAGCGCTGGCCTCGGGTGCCGCCGAATGCCACGTGGAGGACCTGCGCGAGGAGTTCGTGGCCGGCTACATCTGGCCGACTCTCCGCGCCGGCGCCATCTACGGGCGCAAGTATCTCCTCGGTACCTCCATGGCGCGCCCCCTCATCGCGAAACGCCAGGTGGAGGTCGCGCGCGCGGTCGGCGCCGACGCGCTGGCGCACGGCTGCACCGGCAAGGGCAACGATCAGGTGCGCTTCGAACTCACCTATGCCGCCTTCGCGCCCGACCTCCCCGTCATCGCGCCCTGGCGCGAATGGGATATCCGCAGCCGCGAGGATGCCATTGAATACGCCGCGCGCCACAACGTGCCCGTCGCCGCCACGAAGGCGAAGATCTATTCGCGTGACCGCAACATCTGGCACCTCTCGCACGAGGGCGGTGTGCTCGAGGACCCCGCATCGCTGCCGCCCGATGATCTCTTCATGCTGACCACCGCCCCGGCCGCCGCGCCCGCGGAGCCCGAGGACGTGACGATCGGCTTCGCCAGTGGCACCCCGGTGTCCGTGAACGGCCAGTCCATGAGCCCCGTGACGCTGCTCACCGCGCTCAATGCCATCGGCGGCCGGCACGGCGTGGGACGCATCGATCTGGTCGAAGACCGGCTCGTGGGCATGAAGTCGCGTGGTATATACGAAACCCCGGGCGGTACCCTGCTCTACACGGCGCACAGCGAACTGGAACAGCTCGTGCTCGACCGCCGCACGCTCGCCGCCAAGGACCTCATTGCTCCGCGCTACGCGGACCTCGTCTATGAAGGCCGCTGGTGGACCACCGAGCGCGAGGGCTACGATGCCTTCGTGAACGTCACGCAGCAGCGCGTTACCGGCTCCATCACGCTCCGCCTCTACAGGGGCACCGTCACGATCGCGGGCCGCACGAGCGAACAGGCGCTCTACGACGAGCGCTTCGTCACCTTCGGTGAGGATGACGTGTACCAGCAGAGCGATGCCGCCGGCTTCATCCGGCTCTATGGCCTCTCCCAGCGCGTCCGTGCACTCAAGGATCAGCAGCTCGCCGCGTCCGAGGCGGCCGCTACGGAGGGAGCGCCGCGGAAGTCGCTCGCCATCGCGTGACGTCGCTCAGGCTGGTGCCACACGCCGAGCCCGCGCACAAGCTCTGGGGCGGCCGCTTCTCCGGCGACACCGCCCCGGCGCTCGATGCGCTCAATCGCTCCATCGGCACCGATTTCCGCCTCTGGCCGTTTGACGTCCGCCTCTCCAAGGCGTGGGCCGTCGCCCTCTGGAGCGCCGGCATCCTCTCGGTTGACGACAGCACGCACATCGAGGAAGGGCTCGACGCCGTCGCCACGCGTCTTCGGAACGGGGCCCAGCCGGTTCCGGGCGACGAGGACGTACACACCATGATCGACCGCATGCTGCACGAGGAGATCGGCGATCTTGCCTCGCGCCTGCACACGGGACGCAGCCGCAATGATCAGGTGGCCACCGCGACGCGTCTCTGGGCCATGGACGCTACCACGGCCCTCGACGTCGCGGTGCGCGCGCTGCAGCAGGTGATGCTCGATCATGCCGGCGCGCTCGCGGCGGACGGCCTGCTCATGCCGTCGTACACGCACCTGCAGCGCGCGCAGCCCGTATCGGCCGCGCACTGGATGCTCTCGCACTTCTGGCCGCTCGACCGCGACCGCGCACGCATTGCGGCTGTCGCGCGCACCGCCTCTGTCCTGCCCCTCGGATCCGGCGCCGTGGCCGGTTGTGCCTATCCGATTTCGCGCGTGCTGCTGCAGGGCACCCTTGGCTTCGACCGCCTCTCGCCCAACAGCATGGACGCCGTGAGCGATCGGGACTTCGTGGCCGAGCTGCTCTTCGCCCTCGCGCTCCTCGGCGCGCACCTCTCGCGCCTGGCCGAGGACCTCATTCTTTTCGGCACCAGTGAGTTCGGCTTCGTGCGGTTCGGCGACGCCTTCAGCACCGGATCGAGCATGATGCCGCAGAAGCGAAACCCCGACGCGTTCGAGCTCGCGCGCGGCTCCGGCGCCCGCCTGCTTGGCGATCTCACGTCGCTGCTCGCGACGCTCAAGGGACTGCCCACGGGCTACAACAAGGATCTTCAGGACGACAAGCGGGCGCTGTTCGACGCCGTGGATACCACGCACCTCGTACTCCCGGCGGTGGCGGGCGCACTGGCCGAGGTCACGTTCCGCGGTGACCGCATGGAGAGCGCGCTGTCGAGTTCGATGATGGCCACCGACCTCGCCGACTATCTGGTGCGCAAGGGCGCGACGTTCCGCGAGGCGCACGCCAGCGTCGGCCGCCTCGTTCGCGAAAGCGAGGAGACGGGGACGGACCTGGCCGCACTTCCGTACGCGTCATTCGAACGTGCCCATGCGCTATTCGGCGGCGATGTCCGTGACGCACTTTCTCCCGCGGCCTCGGTGGCACGCCGTGACGTGGACGGTGCCACCGGGCCGGCGGCCGTGCGCGCGCAGCTTGCCGCCGCCCGGGCATCGCTGGGAGAATCGCATCGCCACTGGCGCGACAGCCCCGGATGACTCAACATCCGGTATGCTGCAGACACCCATGACTGTTGAATCCACCAACGACATCGTGCGCCGGATGAGCGGGATCCGCGTGCACCCCGTGATCATCCTGGACGACCTCGCGCACGCCGTGCCCGTGGCGCGCGCATTGAGCGATGGAGGCGTGCCCGTCGCGGAAATCACGCTCCGCACGCCGTGTGCGGCCGATGCCATTCGCGCCATCGCCACCGAATGTCCCGACGTGCTGGTGGGCGCGGGAACCGTTCTCACCCCCGGGCAAGCCGCGGAGGCGCGCGCCGCCGGTGCACGCTTCTTCGTGACACCCGGCTTCAGCCCCGCGGTCGTGGACTACTGCCTCGAGCACGCCATCCCGATCTTCCCCGGCATCTGCACACCCACCGAACTCGAAGCCGCGATGGACAGGGGCCTCCGGGTCGTGAAGTTCTTCCCCGCCGAGCCCCTGGGTGGCGCCGAATTCCTGAAGGTCATGGCGTCGCCGTATGCCGGCGTGTCATTCCTGCCGTCGGGCGGCATCACGATCGACTCGCTGCCCGGGTACCTCGCCCTGGACATCGTGGTCTCCTGCGGCTGCAACTGGCTCGCTCCCCGCGAGAGCATTCGCGTCGGCGACTTCCGCGGAATAACGCGAAACGCGTCCCGCACCATCGCCGTGGCGCATCCACCGGTTGTCGCACACGCCGGCGGCTGACCCAGTATGCCGTAGGCGCGCCGGGCCACAGGCCCAGTCCCCGCGTCCCGCAGCCGCCGCGCCGAGGGCGCCGGCAGGCGCTTCCCGCAGGTCGTCGGCCAAAGGCCCGACGACCTCCTCCCACAAAAAAGGAACGTCCTTTCTGCCGAAAGGACGTTCCTTTTTTGCAGGTGAAATGCCGGCGCTCAGCGCTTCGTGACGTTCTCCGCCGCGGGACCCTTCTGGCCCTCCACGATGTCGAACTCGACTGCCTCACCCTCGGCCAGCGACTTGAAGCCGTTACCCGAGATCGCGCTGTAGTGCACAAAACAATCCTTGGTGCCGTTGTCAGGGGTGATAAAGCCAAACCCCTTGGCATCATTGAACCACTTCACCTTGCCAGTGACACGCATTTCCAGCTCCTGATGGTTTCTCTTGTCCAGGGAGCGGAACGTGCCGTGCCCTGACAATTCGTATCGAGCGCCCGGGCCCCAGTGCCCGGTAGACGCCCGGCCCACGACGATTGTCCACACGAAAGCCCGGGCGCTACGCCCGGGCTCGCCAGACCAATTGGGTGAAGCCGGGCACGAATATAGGGACGCCAGTTCCGGGGAGCAATAGGCTGAAATCCTTCTCGCCGTGGCTCTGGAGCCGGGCTATCCCGCGCCGCGCGCGCCGCTTCCCTCAGCCGGCCGCAGGTCGGCGCTTCCCGCAGGCGCCCGTCGGGCGCCGCTTCCCGGTTCTATTGGCTCGCCTGCACGTGCGTCACGTAATACTCCGTCTCCCCAAAGCACGACGTCGGTACGCCGCGATGCTCGTCGAAACTCAGCGACACGCGCTTCCCCATTTGCTGCGTCAGCAGTTGCGCGATGGAGTCGCTGCGCACCGTGAAGTGGAAGATTTCGGGCATCGTCCCCGGCAGATTCGCCATCGCCAGCTCCCCCTCCCACGTCTGGCACAACCATCCCTGCTTGGACAGCTTCTGCAGATAGCCCGCGCGCTCGCCGTGCCCGTACGCCACGTGCAGCGCCGCCCAGGTGTAGACAGCGAACAGCACGATGGGAACGATGATGACAATGGCCAGCACCCGCTTCCAGATCGAATGCGTCCGCGGCAGCTTCTCCTTCTTCATGCTCTCCACATCTTCCGTCGTATAGCCGCGCGGTGGTTGCTCGATGTTGTCGGACATGGACGCTCCAGTGAGTGATTCATCCGGGGGTTCCTGCCGGTCAGATGCAGCGCGTCACATCCCCTTGCGGCGCGCGTCCTCTTAGCTTTCCCGCATGCCGTTCTCTCCTCGCCGACACACCGTCACCACGCTCGTGGGCGATGTCCCCGTAGGCGGCCGACACCCCGTAGTGGTCCAGTCCATGACCAACACGGACACGGGCGACGCCGCCGCGACGGCGGCCCAGGTGATCGCGCTCGCCCGGGCCGGCTCGCAGCTCGTGCGCGTGACGGTCAATAATGAAGCCGCCGCGGCCGCCGTACCCGACATCGTGCAGCGCGTGGCCGACCAGGGCGCGAGTGTCCCGATCATTGGTGACTTCCACTACAACGGCCACCTCCTGCTCGCCAGATATCCCGACTGCGCCCGCCTCCTGGCCAAGTACCGCATCAACCCTGGCAACGTGGGCAGCAAGCGTCGCGACGAAAACTTCCGAACGATAGTGCAGATCGCGCTGCAGAACGACAAGCCCGTTCGCATCGGCGTCAACTGGGGATCACTCGACCAGGACCTGCTCACGACCCTCATGGACGAGAACGCCAGCCGCGCCAATCCGCTGGACGCCCGCGACGTGTACCTCGAGGCCATGCTCGAGAGCGCGCTCCGCTCGGCGCTGCTCGCCGAGGACACAGGGCTCGCCCACGATCGCATCATTCTCTCCGCTAAGGTCTCCGGTGTCCAGGATCTGGTGGACGTGTACCGCCGCCTCGCCGCCCGGTGCGACTATCCGCTGCACCTGGGCCTCACCGAGGCCGGACTGGGCATGAAGGGCATCGTCGCGAGCACGGCCGGCGTGTCCATCCTGCTGGCCGAGGGCATTGGCGATACGATCCGCGTGTCGCTCACGCCTCGCCCCAACGGCGACCGTACGGAAGAAGTGCTCGTCTCGCAGCAGATCCTGCAGTCACTCGGTCTGCGCAGTTTCATGCCGCAGGTCACTGCCTGCCCGGGGTGCGGGCGCACGACGTCCACGTTCTTCCAGCACATGGCCGAGGACATTCAGCTCTATCTGCGCGAGCGCATGCCGGCGTGGCGCGAGCAGCACCCCGGCGTGGAGGAGATGCGCGTGGCGGTCATGGGCTGCGTGGTGAACGGTCCTGGGGAATCCAGGCATGCAAACATCGGCATCTCTCTGCCCGGCACGTTCGAGGAGCCCAAGGCACCCGTGTACATCGACGGAGCGCTCGCGGTCACGCTCAAGGGGGAACGCATCGTGCCGGAATTTCTGGAAATGCTCGAGCAGTACGTGGCGCGGACATTCCCGGCCGCTTCACAGCTCAGCGTCGTGGACTGAGCGGGCTGGGCCGCACCCGCTACGGCGCAAGCTGTTCCAGCGCCGTGATCATCTCGCCCAGCTCCTGCATGATCGGCGCATTGAATCCTGCGTGGGCGAGCTGGTCGTGCACGCGCCGGAACCACTGAACCGTTTCCGCGCGTCCCGCGGGATGCCGTCCCCACACCGTCTCGGGAAATTCCGTGCGCGACAGGTCAGCCAGCAGGCGCCCGGCGTCGTGTACCAGATCCGCCGCGATGACCCACAGTGCGCGCTCGTCCGCCTGGTCGAGCCGGTTCAGGAGATCGTCGCGCCGTTCGTCGCGTGACAGTTCCGCCCCTTCGTCATCCACACGGCGCGGCACCACGTCGAGCAGCACGTCGAGCACCTCATGGCCGAACTTCTCGCCAATGCGCGCCGCGAGCATCTCCGCCGTGTAGCCGTCGCGCACGAAGTCTTCCACGGAGTCGTGCAGAATGCCCGTCACGACCGTGGCGTCGTCCTGCTTGTACCGGGTGAGAATGATCGCGACGTTGGGAGCGGGGGTGAGATAGGGCAACCGCGTGCCCCGCCGCACCTGCTGATCATGGTGCTTCGCCGCAAACGCGAGCGCGTGATTGATTGGATCGGAGTAGCCGGACATGACCGGGAGAGCGAGACGCGAGGATGTGCCCGAGTGCACCGAAGATAGCGCGCGCATGCTGGCAGCGAAATGCGCGCGCGCCCGGCATCAATCCAGTTGATTGAACCAGCGCAGGAGCCGTTCGAGTCCCGAGCGATCCAGGTCGTTGAACGCAGCCGGTTGCTCGGAGTCGACGTCCAGTACGGCGATCATGCGGCCGCGCGCGGCGAACACCGGCACGACGATCTCGGAGCGGGCTCGCCCGTCACACACGATGTGATCCGGAAAGGCGTTCACATCGGGCACGATGATGGGGTGCCGCGTGGCAGCTGCCTGGCCGCACACGCCCCGCCCGAACTCGATCTCGATGCATCCCAGGGTGCCCTGGTACGGTCCGACGAGCAGTCGTCGCCCCGGCTCGGTCACCCGATAGAAGCCCGTCCACAAATGACCGAATCCGTGGTGCACGAGCGCACTCATGGTGGCCATCGCCGCAATCTCGTCGTGTACGCCCTCCAGCACGGCGCGCACGTGCTGATCGAGCTGGGCATACGCCTCTGCCCGGGGAACGCCGCGCAGGTCGAGCGTGATTTCAGCCATTCCGCTCCACGTTCCTAGCCTCCAAGCACGAGCCGGCGCAGCAGTACGCCGTCCAGCAGAAGCAACGCTGCAGCCTGCACGATAATGCCAAGCCCGGCTCCCAGTGCACCGGGACTGCGCAATATGCGCCACCCGCCCAGCACCAGTGTCGCACCGATGGCGATACACCCCAGTTCCGCCACCAGGGCCAGCCGCACCAGTGCCAGCAGGCGGGCCGCGCCCGCGTAATCGCGTGCCGCGAGCCCGCGCCACCAAAGCGCGGCGAGCACCAGTTCCGCCATCCCCCAGGCGGCCGTCTGTGCCGCGAAATGCCGCAGCAAACCGGCGCGCACGCGCTGCACGATGAGGTACGCGACCATTCCCGCTCCGAGCAGGACACTCGCACCGCCCCAGAGCGCGAGCCCCAGCACATGCGCACGCTCGAGGGACAGGACTATCTCGGAGGACATACTGGGAATAGTAGCTGGTAGCTGGTAGCTGGTAGGTGGACGCCCCACGCCGTTCCAGCTACCCGCAACCAGCAACCAGCAACCGTCGTTAATCCAGCCACGGCCCCTAGACCAGCAACCCCTCTCTCAGCAACTCCTCAACCAACGCCATCACCTCGCGCCGCGCATCGGACTCGGCGACATCGTACTCGGCAGTGAGCGTCTGCACGATCTCGTCCAGCCCGCTGTTGTCTTCGAGCAGCGCCCAGACGCGCGTGCCGGTCTCGTTGAGGGAGAAGTATCGCTTGCTGTGCAGATTGAGCACCACCGCCCCATCGCTGAGCATCGCGGTGAGCGCGTCGCCGGAAATGCGGTAGCGCATCACGTCGCCAGCCCCAGCAGCGTCTTATGCACGCGGTGCAGTTGCCGCTCGGTGTGCTCCAACTGGTATCGCGGCACCTGCATGACCAACTCCCGGAGCGCGGCGAGATGCGGCGCCGCATGTGCGTCCGAGAGCAGCACCGTCGACGACTGCCGCACGAGTCTGGACAGCGCGACTGTCTGTGGCAGCGGCGTGATGGCGTCATGTCGGACCCGCGCCAGGAAAACCAGCGCGGCAATGGGCGCATGCTGCATCGCTCGGTACGTGATGGAGATCCGGTGTCGCGGGTCTGACCAGTCCACCGCCGCACGGTACGACTGCAACTCCGGAAAGTACTCCGCCAACTCGATGCTTAGCTGCAGCGGCTGGCGCCACGCATGTGCGACGAGGGTATCAAGGGCGCGCTGCAACAGCACGCCATCGTCACCAAGCACGCGCCAGCCGGCACGCATCAACGCGTATGCAAGCGTGGACTTGCCGCAGCCGCTCTCGCCCGCGAGAAGCCAGGCACGTCCGTCGGGGGCGACGAGTCCGGCCGCGTGCACATGATACAGCCCACGTCCGCGCAGCACGAGCTGTGCGCCAAGACGTACTAGTTCCCGGCGCGCGGATGATGGAGCGGCGGAATAGCCGGTACCGCGCACGAGTCGGCCGTGCCGCACGTGGAGCACGGCACGGGCCGCGGTGTGAAACAGGAGGGTGTCGCCGCCGCTGGCTCTGGCATCAATGAGCCCGTGACGCCACTCATGCGTAACGGGCTCACCGGTCGCGATGGCCGCAGGTGACTGCGCCAGCCCCGGCACTACTGCGTTTTCGGGGCGCGACACAGACTACAGGATGCGCCGGTGTCCCCCTGCCCCACCACCGAGCATGGGCATTACTCCACCACCGATCCCCGAAGAGCCACTACTACTTCCTGGCACAGTACCGCCCGGGCCACCAGGCAAGCAGTTCGGGTTGCTGGGCGTGATGCTGCACGGGATCTGAAGAAGCGCGAATTGCAAGCCCAGATCGCCCCCCAGAAAGCTCTGCGTGAGAACCGTGAGCGATTCGTGGCGAATCAGGCTCGGCGCGGTCCACGTGCGCTTTGTCAACTCAGGCGTCATGTCGTTGTTCACGCTCTGGAATCCCCGTGGCATCCGTGAACCCAAAATCCCAGCGTTCAAACAAACAAAGCGAATACGCGCGGGCTCGCTAGGGGGCCATTGGCCCCACCGCGAGCGCGCCAATCGTGTACGTCATGTGGAACCAGTCGGAGTTCGCCTTCTGACTGATGCTCCCCGTCCCGAAGATGGCCGTGGAGGTGATTGGCAGTAGTGCCGGCGCCCGCGGCAGTGATGCGTAGGTCGTGGCCAGCGTGTGCACGCCGTCAACGTAGAGCACCACGCTGTCCGCCCCGAACTTCTGCAACTGATACGTGTGCGGAGAACTGGGGCTGGCTGGCGCACTCAGGGTCGCGCTGATGAAGCCCCAAGTCGGTAGAAACGAGGGCGCGAACCTGACGAACCCCACTCTGTTCTGCGATAGTCCCACCATGGCCAGCTTGCGCGCACCGTCCGCGAGCCCGAATACCACTTCCGGCAAGGTCTGTCTCGTCCCGTTGCCGCTTACCTGCATGTTCGCCTCGATTACCGCCGGCGTTGCAGCAGCGAGCGAATCGGCCCGATAGAAATAGATGTTCTGACCGCCGCTCCCACTCAGCGTCAACGCACCAGATCCCCAGCTTTCCGCCCCGGCCGTCCCACCCAGAAATGCCATGAATGTCTTTTTCCACGGCGGCTTGCCATGCAAGTCCGGTTCCGAGTCCGTGGCGGCGTTGTAGTAGGCGCTCCAGACCGTTTGTTGCGGGGGTGGCCAGGCCGCACCCACGATCATGGTGAAGCGGAAACCGGTCACTGATCTGGACGCCGTGAACGTGAATGGCAGGCGAACCGTCGTCGTATCCTTGCCGCCGCCGTGCGCCGTCAGCCGGTCATGCCAGTAGACATACGGCTGGTCTGTCGCGGTGAAGGTTCCGGTTCCCGCCTGATCAAAGGACACGACACACGCGATGCAGTTCCCCGTCGTCACTGTTGGCCCGGAGATGATCGCAACGTACAGCCCCAGTGTATCACTGGGAACCAACCCGGCCTGGCTGGCTCCGATGGGATATGCCAGGAGGTTCTGGATGCCGACATTGAACGTCCAGGTCGTGTTCAAGCCGACGGTGGTGATGACCGTGGGCGTCGCGTACAGCAACACGTTCACGCCCTGTGTGCCGTACACGCTCGCGCTGACCCCTGGTGCGAGCCGCACGCTCGCGCCGCCAATTGGCGTGAATGTCACCTTCCCGTTGGCATCTACCTGTCCTTCGACCGTCCCGAGCACGTTGGGTTGTGCCGCCGGCACCACCGGAACCTCGGGCGCGCTCACACCTGACTGATCGCTACATGCCGCGGCGCCCAGCATCACCATCACGGCAGCGCCCGCACGAACCGCGTTACTCCACCCTCCTCGACGCCACGTCATTGGCACCCCAGCTTGCGCAAAGACTTCGGATGACTGCGGGAACAAATCACTTCGTTGACCGACGCGTTCCGCCCAGGGGCGAGTTACGCGTTCCACTAAATACGAGCGGATGCCCGATCGGTCAACTGCCCTGTCACGGTGGCCGCGGTGCAATGGCCACGGGATCGGGCCGCTCCCATATCACCAACCCTCTCAGCACTGCACCCCGTCGCGCGATCTCGCCGACCAGATCTCGGAGCACCGCGGTCGACGTCCGCGCCGTCCGAACGCACAACAGGAGAATCATGGCTTCTCCCACCACCTGATGCAGTTCCGCCCCGCGGCGCGCCGGGGCGTTCACTAGGATGCTCTCGTATCGCCGCCGGAGATGTTCCAGGATTGCATCCAGCTCCCTGGCAGTACCCATCTCACCCGCAGCCTCTGATTCCGCGCTTCCCGCACCCTGCGCTCGCGATGCATCCCGTGTTCCACTTGCGAGAACATCCATGGTACGCTCCCGTCCCACCACGACGCTGGCAATGGCCTCCGGCCATGCGACTCGGCCACTAAGCACGTCCGCCAGCCCCGGTCCACCTGGCGTTCGAGTCACCCAACTGACCGACTGGGTGGCGACATCCGTGTCCACCAGCAACACGGTGCGGACCTGGCGCGCCACCGCTGCCGCAAGGTTGGCAGCAACGGCCGCGGTCACCAATGGGTCGTCACCCACCACAACCACGAATGGCAAGTTGAAGCTTCGATCTGCGAGCTGCGTGTACAGCATGCGATACACGTCCGCCTCCAGCTCGATCAGGGGCGGCACCTCGCGATCCGCCGAGCGCCGCCGCGATACGTCGGATGCGGAGCCCGCGATTCGCGCGAGCACGGGCGCCACGGCAATCGCCACTGCCTCCGCGCCGTCTGCCACGTGCGGCCGCTGCAGCTCGAATGCGAACGACACGCCGAACCCGACCGCCAGCCCCATTACGAGCGCCGCCGCCAGCATGGCGAGCGGGGTGGCACCGAGCGCCGCCACGCGTTGGGCTCGCTCTTCACGAGCCGTCACCGCTGCGTTCGCTTCGCGAGCGCTCGCCAGCTCCCGCTGTACGGAATCGGACACGCCGGCCAGCGAATCGCGCAGCACGCGCAGCGCGATCGTATCCACGGTTGACGCCGGCGATGGCCTTGGTACAAGGCGCGCCGCCTCCTGTCGCAGCTGCCCCACCCGCTCCGCGGCAATCGCCACCACTCCCTTGCCGATTTCCGTCGCCCGCGACGTCAGCGCCACGAAGATCGGATCCACCTCTCCCGATGCGCCCAGATCCGACCGCGTCTTCTCGATCACGCCCAGTGAGTCGAGCAGGACCCTCACTCTGCGATCACCGCGTATCCCGGGTGACTCACCCAGCGCCCGATACGAAGCCGGCAGCGGCGCATTCTGCGCACGCTGCATGAGACTCGCGAGTGCGGCGATGGCGGCGAGCAGCGAATCGTGCCGGGCTCGCTCCACCGGCGCGAGCGTGTCCAGAGCGGCCGCACGCAGACGGCTCAGCTCGAGCGCCGCCGCACGCGTGCTGTCGGCGAGATGTGCCAGTTGCTCCACGGCCTGCAGATGAAGAAGAATTTGCGTTGTGTCACGCCGCGCGCCCGGATTCGGCACCAGAGCACCGGCGACCTGCGCCGCGCGCTGGGCCTCGCGTGGAATGAGCAGCAGCACGATGAGCGTGACCATGAATACGCTCACGGCCACCACCCCGAAGAGCAGCGGCCGCCGGTACACATTGCGCGCACGCCGCCCGAATGTCCCCGGCGTGTAGTCCCGCGTGTCGCTCATTCAGGGTTCGCCAAAGGGATCTCCGGGCGGCGCCACGAGCGGCGGCGTCACCCGGGGTGGCTCGCGTCGCTCGACCCATCGCGTCAGATCGCCCGCAATCGCCGTCCAGTGCGCCTGGCTCACCTCCGGGCCGGGATGCCGCGCGCGCTCCGCCGCTATCGGGCGCAGCGCCGCGATCTTCAGCTCCGCCATCGCCCGCACGTCCGGCGCAGCCGTCGTATCGGCCGCCAGCACGAGCAGCCCATCCGTCACGGCGCGCTGCGCGGCGCGTTGCAGCGCCGCCAGCTTCGCGGTCCGGGGAGCCGGCCCGCTCCATGTGGCGGCCACCAGCGAGTCCATGACCTCGCCAAGCCCAAGCCGGTCCGACCCGTGCGCGGCAAATTGCGCCACGCGTCCCAGCCGGTCGGGTTGCAGCACGGCATCGACGATCATCTGCGCCAGTGTGCGGGCCGCGCCAACTTCATCGAACGCGGGCCGCGTGCGACTCTGGAAGAGTTCCACGGAATTCCCCCATGAGAACGGGCGCGGCCCGAGCAACGTGAGCACGGTATCCGGAATGGCGAGTTCCTCCGGGGCCAGTGCACCGAGGAGCTGGTGCAGCGCCGCCCGCTGGCGGACCGCGGCAATGGGACGCGTCTCCTGCTGCGCATCGCCGTCCACCGCATTCGCGTATTCCATCCCGCCTATGGTCCTGGCCAGCGCACTGATGGCGAAGCGATGCAGAAAGTACATGGGCACGAACCGCTCCTGCAGCAGTGCAACCGGTTCTCCCGGTCGAATGTTGCGCAGTCCGAAGCGGTTCATGGCCACGCGCCGTACGGCCATCTGATCCTGCAGGAATCGGGATGCGCTCGAATCATCGTCCCACAGATTCACACGCGGGTCGCTCGCGAACTCCGGCCGCGCGTCGGCATCGGAAAGAAAGAGGTAGCCGTGCCGGATGCCGTCCCGCACGATGGCGGCGAGGGAATCCGCCTCGGTCCCCCTCGGAAAGATGCCATATCCCCAGCGGATCGCCCAGATGTCGTACGCCCCCGGCCCCGCGGCGTACGCCTGGCTCACGTCGATGTTGCCATTGGCATCGAGGCGGACGCGCGGCGGCGGATAATCCATCACCGAACCGCGATCGTATGTGGACGCGATGTAGTTGTGCGCGAGCCCGAGGGTGTGCCCGACTTCGTGCGCCGCCTTCTGCCGCGCGCGAGCCAGCACAAATGCCGTATCCGCGGCGGAGTTCGCGGCTCCCATGAGTCCCGCGTAGAGGTTGTAGTCGGTGCGCTCGCGGTGCGAGTCCAGCCGTGCCATGCCCTTGAGAATCTCCCCGGTACGAGGATCGCTGAGCGCACCGCCAATGGACCAGCCACGCTCGTTGCGATTCTCCCACTGCACCACGTTGTATCGTGCATCCATCGGGTCCACCCCCTCGGGCAGATCCTCCACCGTGAAGGCGCCCGGAAGCCCGGCCCGGGCAAAAGCATCGGTCCACCAGCTCACGCCTTCCTTCACCGCCGTGCGAATGGGCTCGGGAATGCCCCGATCCACGTAGTAGACCATCGGATTTCGTATCGCACTGTGCGGATCAGCGGGGTTCACGCGCTCGAGCCGGTGGCGCGCGATCCAGCGCTGCTCGAGCGATCCCTGAATGGGCTGCGCGTAGTCCTTGAACGTCAGGCCGAAGAACCCGACTCGCGGATCGAGCGCGCGAGGCTCGTAGGCGCCGTCCGGGAGCGCGAGCAGCGAGATGTGCTGGCGCAGGGTCAGGGCCCGTGCGTCCGGCAGGATCGTCGAAACAATGCGGCCCGGCTGACCGCCCGACAGCACGTAGGTGAGCGAGACATCCAGCTCGGTATTCGTGGGGAATGCCTTCGTGTACGGCCGGTAGATGCTCGACCGGTCTCGCGCCACGGCATAGCTCCCCTGCCCGTTGCGCGCGAGCGTGGCCGACACATTCACCCAGTCCCGGTAGAGGAAGTCCGTCGCGTCCACCAGGAAGCGACCGCCATTCGTCGCCAGGATGGGAAGCGCACCGACCGTGCTGGGGGGGAACGATTCGCGGACCGTACGCGCGTGATCCGGATTGCTGCTGTCGCCACCGCGATAGTTCCAGTTTTCGAACACGACCAGCATGCGATCGCCCACGCGGTCAAAGCGCGCCACGTTGGCGGAGATATCCGCGCCGCGATCCAGTCCAATGGGATTGGAGCCCAATCCGGTAGCCAGCGAGAGAAAGTACAGGACCCGCATCGAGTCGCGCGGAATCTCGAGATAGATCTTCTCGCCCTGTGCATCCAGGTAGACCGGGATGAACCCGTTGCGCTTTTCCATGCCCGCGGTCCTCGCGGCAATGTTCGTGTCAAGGACGGCGCTGGATCGAAGCGGTGCCGCCGGCTGCGCCGCACCTGACGCGGCGGATCGCGACGTCGACGCGCAGCCCGGCAGGGCGAGCGCGAGAATGGTACCGTATGCGGAGAGTCGGGACATGGTGTGGGATCGCGGCGGGAGGAGAAACGGAGCGGCGACGAATGAGGCAGCGCGAGGCGGGGATAACGTAATGGGGGCGGAGGTGCCATGCACCCCCGCCCCCGACAGACGAGCAGCGTTTCTGCTGTCGCGCTGTAATTACTGAACGATGATTTCGCCCTTCATGTTCATGGCGAGATGCGGGATGCAGTGGAAGGCATATGTCCCCTTCGGTACTCCCGCGAACGAAACGGTGATCCCGTCATTCGGATTCATGAAGAAATTGCTCTCCAGCGGAGCCATCTGATCCGGCATGTTGGCGGTGAGCTGCGGCGCGGCGCCAGGAGGAATCGTGCTGTCGGCAAACGCGACGTCGTGCGGTCCGCCCGACACCATCACGAACTTCACCCCGTCTCCCTGCTTGATCGTCAGTTTGGCCGGCTCATAGCGATACCCCTTCTCATCACCCATCATCTTCACTTCCCACGTCTTTCCCGTGATCGGCTTGGCCGCCATCCCACCAGCCGCGGCACCGGCCGTGCTGGTGCTGCCGGCCGGCGCTGACGCGCTCGATTCCGGCGCCGGTGCGGCAGCCGCTGATGCGGCCGTCGTGTCCGCCGTCCCCGCCTTGTTCTCCCCACCAGCGCACGCGCCGAGTACGAACACACCTGCGAGCAGCGCTGTTCCGATAAACCGCATTTCTAGAGGCCTCCAGGTCCGTGCAATCGAAGTTGCGAGAAACTCCGCGAGAGGAAAATGCGGAGCACTCTGAAGCTATTCACAACAGGGCGTCAAAGCAAAGCCCATGCCCGGCCCACCGCACAGTGGGACAGCGTTGGCGAGCTGCGACAACTGCAGCTCGCCAACTCGTGAGGACTTCGATACCGACACGGAGACGCCGCGCTACTGTACGACGACCGTGCCGTTCATTCCCGGATGGATCGTGCAGTGATAGGTGAACGTGCCAGCTGTGGGGAACGTGCGCGCGATACTCTGATTGGCGGTGTCGCCGATGTTCGAAGGAGCACCGGTGACATTGTCAAATGTCACGTTGTGCGTCAACGACTGGAACGTCCACGTCACGGTCCCGCCGTGCGTGATGGTCACGGTCGACGGGTCGAACGTTTGGGACGTGGTCGCCGTCACGGACGCGGTGCCGGTGGCCACCGCCACCGTGATGCTCGATGTCCCGGTCTTCGTGATCCCCGCGCCGGTGGCGGTGGCCGTGATGGCAACTGGCCCGCCGGCGGCTACGCCGGTGACCAGTCCCGAATTGGGATCCACGGAGGCAACTGTGGCATCGGCTGACGACCAGGTTGCCGCGCCGATCCCGCTCATCGCATGGCCGTTCTGATCCTTGGGCGTCGCGCTCAATTGCGCCGTCGCGCCGGGGGCAATGGTCTGGGTCGCGGGCGAAACGGCAAGACTCGTGAAAACCAGCGTGTTTGTCGGACCCCCACCGCTGCCGCCGCAACCGGCAAGCGTTCCCGCCAGCACCAAGAACAGTGCGACTCGCATATCCTGCCTCCGAATGATTGATGAGGAACACTGATAAACGCTGAAACAATCGAAGCTTGAACCAAATGCCGAAAAACCAGGAGCTCGACGTTCCGCCGAGCTCCTGCGATCTCCCCCTCCAGACCCCCAGATTGCTTACGACGTGACGGCCTGCTGCTCCATCACCACTTCCGCCTCGAGACTCTCGCGATCGCGGAAGATGCTCGCCACCGCGAGCCGCGTATCGCCGGCATAGTACGAAAGCACACAATCACGCTTCGCGATGTCGCCCGAAAGCTCGATCCGGTCCCACTGCTCGGCGTGTCCCACGTAGTTGATCGGGACGTCGTAATGGGCACTCCAAAAAAACGGCGCCATGGCAAAAGGTTCCCGAGCCCCCAGCAGATTGCGGGCCGCCACCTGCCCCGCCCGCTCCGCCACCACCCAATGCTCCACGCGGATGCGCGCGCCCGTTCGTGGATCGGGCCAGCGCGCAATGTCCCCCGCTGCAAAAATTCCGGGAACGCTCGTCTCGAGATACTCGCTGACCGCTACACCCCGGTCCATCGCGAGCCCGGCACGCTCGGCGAGCCCCACCCTGGGCCGAACGCCGACGCCCACCACCACCAGGTCAGCGGCTACCTTCGTACCGTCCGACAGCAGCACGAAGCCGGGATGCACCTCCGCGACCGTCCGTTCGAGATGAAAGACGACGCCGTGTTCTTCGTGAAGGCCCCGGATGAAGTCGCCCATCTCGGGCCCCAAGACGCGTTCCAGAGGCCGTTTGTCCGGCGCCACGACGTGCACGCCGATGTTGCGAGCCCGGAGCGACGCAGCCACTTCCAGCCCGATGAAGCTCGATCCCACGACAACCGCCTGCTTTGCCGACGCCGCGCCGGCGATGATCGCCCGGCTGTTCGCCAGCGAGCGCAGGTAATGCACGTGCGGTTGGTCCATGCCGGGCGTCGTGAGACGCACCGGATCGGCGCCCGTTGCAAGCAACAGCCGGTCAAACCCGAGAACCCCGCCTCCCTCGAGCGACACCTGTTGCTTCCCGGCGTCGATTGTGGTTGCCCGGGTTCGGACGACTTCAATGCCGTGCTGCGCAGCAAAGTCAGGCGGCCGAAGTGGAATCCATTCCTCCGGTGCGTTCCCGGCCAGATAATCCTTCGACAGATTCGGGCGGTCGTACGGGGCGTCCGGATCGGCGTCCACCACGGTGATCGCGCCGTCATACCCTTCCCTGCGCAACATTTCGGCTGCCGCGTGCCCCGCCGCTCCGGCTCCGATAATGACCACCGCCCGCGGCGCGGGAGACCTGCGTCGCGACGGTGTTGGCGTGGTCGCGAGCGGCGCGCGTTCGCTTCGTTGCGTCACATAGATGCGGCCGTCGCGCTGCTCCACCGCCCAGCACGGCACCGGATTCAGCGCCGGTGCCCGTAGCGCTTCCCCGGTTCGCAGACTGAAACAGGCATGATGCCATGGACAGCGGACCGTGTCTCCCTCCATCAGCCCCTCTGCGAGCGGGCCACCATAGTGCGTACACGTTGCACCGATGGCGAACACCTCGCCACCGCGCCGCGCCAGGAGCACTGCCTCGCCATCAGCGTGACCAAGGCGCATTGCGCCATCCGCCAGCTCCGTCAGCGGCATGCCCATTTTCAGATCGGGACCCGTCAGGGTCGATGGCGCCTCAGCCATGGCTGCACTCTCCGTTGCGGTTGTCGAGGCAACGTGCCTCTGCCGCGAAATGACGGCAATACCAGCGCCAGCGTATGCGTCGCAACGTCGGCGCTACTTCGCGAGCTACTTCGCGAGTGTGTCCTCGAGATGCTGCGCGGCCATCAGGTGCGCCTGAAACGCGGGCGCGACCTTCACCACGAGCGCCTTGAGTTCCGCATTCTGGATCGCAGGCAGCAGTGTCTGGTTGATCGCATCAATGACCTGCTTGTGAAATGCGACCTCGTGCTCCAGATAGGCCTTGTCGAAATCCGCTCCCTGCTTGGAGCGCAGCGTTTCCATCACCTTGGCCTGGTCGGCGGCACTGTTGTCCTTGGGCGGAGTGGGAGTTACACCCAGTTTCTTGGCGAGATCCCTGCCCTGCTGGCGAACCTGACGATGGTCGCGCGCGAACATCGCGCCGAGCTGGCGCACTTCCTTGGTGCTGCCACGCTTGGCGGCGAGGTCACCAGTCTCGATGTCATCGGTATTGGCAGCATCGAAGATGGCGACGATCGTGGGATCGTCCAGCTTCTGCTGTGCGGCGGCGCGCGCCATGTTCGTACCGTCAGGTGAAGCGGGCCGAGCTATACTCGGTACGGCGAACGCGCCAAGAATGGCGAGCCCGGCAGCAGGAATAATCAGGTGGCGCATGCATCCCTCCATGAGGTTATTGCCCAACTCCGCCGCCAGACCCTCCGGCGGGTGCGGCAATCGTACAGACTTAGCCATAAAATGTCAAGGAAAACTTTGAAATATTGTATTTCTTGCGCGACGCTATTACCATTCCCTGAACCTAGGAGCCAAGAATGGTTCTAAATCGCTGGAGTCAAAGATTTTACGAAAGCACGCGCGGCCGCATTGTCGCGTTGTTACGACGCGCGAGCCTGACCGTTGACCAGATCGCGCGCGCGCTCGGCCTTACTGGAAACGCTGTGCGGGCGCACCTGGCCACTCTCGAACGCGATGGCATCGTCCTGCAAGGCGTCTCGCACAGCGGTGGGGTCGGGAAGCCCGCCTACACGTACCGCATCGCGGAAGACGCCGAGCCGCTTTTCTCCAGCGCCTACGTGCCGATTCTTCAGCAACTGCTCGACGTGCTCTCTCACCAGTTGCCGCCGGAGGAGCTCGACGCCGTGATGCGCACGGTGGGGCACCGCCTCGCCGCCACGGAGACACCGGGCACCGGTACCACCAGAGAGCGCGCCGAGCGCGCGGCTCGGATGCTCAATGACATCGGCGGTGTGGCCGAAGTGGTGGACAGCGACGGCGCGCTGCGTATCCGGGGGCTCAGCTGTCCCCTCGGTGCCGCCGTGCATGAACACCCCGAAGTCTGCGTCGCCGTCGAAACGCTGCTCTCCGACATCGTCGGCGCTCCGGTTCATGAGTGCTGCGATCGCGCCGATCGGCCCCGTTGCTGCTTTGATGTGCTTCCTGGCGCATCCCATTGAATTTCCACCCGGCTCCGATTAGCGTTGCCGCATGCCAATGACCGCTCGCCATTTCGCGCACCATCATCACCACACCCGAACGGGTCGTGGCGGCGTGCGCGTATACGGGTGATCGGCTAAGCCAGGCACCACGCGATTACGCCAGCGCCAGCGGCGGCCCGTCCAGTTCCGGACGGGCCGCTTTTTTTGTGCTCTGCTTGAGCAGAGGCAGAGCCGTACCACGAGACACCCGTGCCCGGTGCATGGGCGGAGAGAGCAGTCATGAATGATCGACGGAGCGCGTCATGTTGAAGATCGCGCTTCCCAACAAGGGCCGGCTCGCCGACGATGTCCGCGAACTGTTGGCCGACTCCGGGCTCGATGTGCGTGCCCGTAGCGACCGCGCACTCACCGCCTCGCTCGGCGGCGAGTTCGAGGCGATTTTCGTGAGGGCACAGGATATCCCTGAATTCGTCGCGGACGGCGCGGCGGCGGCTGGCATCACCGGGTGGGATCTGGTGTGCGAATCGGAGCGGCAGCTTACGCAGCTCCTCGACCTCGAGTTCGGCGCATGCCGGCTGGTCGTGGCGGCACGGGAAGGGGCGGGAATCGCCTCGCTGGACGATGTGCGAGGCGCACCGCGCGTCGCGACGGTCTTTCCCCGTCTCACGCGGCGCTTCTTCGAATCAGCGGGACGCGTGGTGACGCTCGTACCCGTTTCGGGCGCCGCCGAAATCGCGCCCCATCTGGGTATCGCCGACATCGTTGTGGATCTCGTCTCAACAGGATCCACCATGCGCGTGAACAGTCTGCGTGAAATCGGCACGGTCATGGAATCGAGTGCACGGCTCATCGCGGCACCCGGCCCTGATGGTTCTGTGCCGCCCCCACTCCAGGAGCTGAGTGATGCGCTGGAGTCCGTGATCCGTGCGCGCGGCAAGCGGTACGTCATGGCAAACGTGCCGCGGGCGACGCTCGACCGCGTGCGTGCGGTATTGCCAGGGCTCAACGGCCCTACCGTGATCGATCTGCTCAATGGCGGAACGCACGTGGCTGTGCACGCCGTGGTACCGCAGTGCGCGATCTACCGGACGATCTCGAATCTCCGAGCGCTGGGCGCAGAGGGCGTTCTCGTGACGCGCATCGAGCGGTTGATGCCATGACCGACTCCCTGTTTCGCATGGTCGGCGCGCTCCGTGACGTGTCGGCAGAGCTGCCGGCGTTGATCGACCGCTCCACGTCCTGCAATGCGGACGTGCGGCGGCAAACCGCGGATATTATCGCACGGGTGCGCGGGGAAGGGGACCGCGCGCTCCGTGCGCTCGCTCACTCACTGGACGGCGTGGAGCTGCATGCCCTCGAAGTCGATGCCGAGCGCGTGCAGCGCGCGCTCGAGAATCTCGATCCGGCGCTGCGCGCTGCGCTGGAACGCTCGGCGCGCAACATTCGCGCGGCGCACCAGGCATTTCTGCCGCCTTCTGTGGAAATCGAGACCGAGCCCGGCGTGACCGTCGGCCGGCGCGCGGATCCGCTGGGCACCGTTGGGGTGTATGCGCCCGGCGGACGCGCCGCCTATCCGAGCAGCGTTCTCATGGGAGCCATTCCCGCGCGCGTTGCCGGCGTGGAAACAGTCATTCTCTGCTCACCACCCGGCGCGGATGGGCTGCCCTCGCCGGCGGTGCTTGCGGCCGCGGGCATTGCCCGGGTGGATCGCGTCTTCGCGATTGGCGGCGCCGGCGCGGTTGCCGCAATGGCCTTCGGAACGGCGAGCGTGCCGCGCGTGGATCGCATCGTCGGACCCGGGAACGCGTATGTCGCGGAGGCCAAGCTGCAGGTCATGACGGCGGTGGGCATTGATTCGCCCGCCGGTCCCAGCGAACTGCTGATCATTGCCGATGACAGCGCGGATTCGTGCCTCGTCGCAGGCGAGCTGCTCGCGCAGGCCGAGCACGATCCGCGTGCGGCTGTGCTGGCGCTCGCGTCGAGCGAGAGGAGTGCCCGCGCGATTATTCAGGCAGTGGCCACGCGCGTTGATAGCGAACCGCGTTGCGTGACGATTCGCGGGGCGCTCGCCGCACGCGGTGCCGTGCTCTGGTACGATACGCCTGCGGAGGCGCTGGCGTTTGCCGCGGAATACGCGCCCGAGCATCTGCTCCTCGCGGTGCGCGAACCCGGCGCCCTCCTGCCACGCATACGCAATGCGGGCACCGTATTTCTTGGGTCCTCCAGCTCCGTGGCGTTCGGGGACTACATGACGGGCGCCAATCACGTGCTGCCAACCGGCCGTGCGGCGCGCGTCTACTCCGGCCTTTCCATGGCGGATTTCCTGCGCGTCACGACGTGGCAGCGCGTGTCGCCCGAAGCGGCAGCGCGCCTGGCGACTGATGTGACGACGTTCGCGACGGCCGAAGGGCTACCCGCGCACGCCGCGGCGGCCAGTGCGTGGCGCCGGGATCCCGTGTTCTCGGCCACATCCGCCGCGGCCCGTCCGCGGTCGCGTGAGAGCTATCGCGATATCACCCTCTACGCGCCCGACCGCACGCCGGCCCGCATCGACCTGAGCGACAATACCAATCTGTGGGGCATGCCTCCCTGCGCCGAGCGTGTCGTGCACAGTGCGGCCGGAAATACGATCACGCGTTATCCCGCGCTCTACGCCTCGGAGCTGAAGATGGCGCTCGCCCGCTACACAGGCGTAATACCCGATGCGATCGTCACGGGCTGCGGCTCGGACGATGTACTCGACTCGGCCATTCGTGCGTTCGCGGAGCCGGGGCAGGGAATTGCCTATCCCGATCCATCGTTCCAGATGATTCCCACGTTCGCGCGCATGAACGGACTGCACGGGGTGCCCGTTCCGCTCACCGCGACGTTCGACGTGGACGCCGATGCACTGCTG
>DATNDS010000126.1:0-3881 GCA_035553215.1 Gemmatimonadaceae bacterium | reverse complement strand
TGCCACCTGGCTGGCCGCCGAGTCGGGCCGGCTGTCGTGGTCCGGAGTCGTGAGCGCCGCGGATCTGCGTGCCGTGCGAACGTTGCGTGACGCGATTGCCGCGCTGCTGAGCGCTCGGCGTGTCGGCGTACGGCCGCGTCCCGCGGCCGTGAAGACGGTGAACGTCGCGCTCTCGGCGTCGGCTCCCGCGGCCCGGCTCGTCTGGACGGCCGCGGGCCCGCGAGCAGCGAGGCGGACGGCCGCGTTGCAACGCGACGCACTGCTGTACGCGCTGGCCATGGACGCCGTCAGCCTCATGACCGGTCCGGATGCGGCGCTCGTACGCACCTGCGAGCATCCCGACTGTGTGCTCCAGTTCCTCGCCCGCAATCCGCGGCGGCGGTGGTGCTCAGCTTCTGTCTGTGGTAATAGAGCTCGCGTGGCGCGACACTATGCGCGACACCAGAAGGCCGGGTGAGGGTGCCGTCACTACCGCAGCGCCAACCAGTATCACCTGTCGCGTCCCGATGGATGCTGCCCGTCCTCTGTACGCTTGCCTTTTTGGTGCTGGTCCAGGGGTTCATGGTTGCGCCGCTCATTCCGCGCCTGGCTGATGTCTTCCATACCGACGTCGGCTGGGTCGGCTTGGCCGTACCTGCGTACCTCCTTCCGTATGGAATAGCAACGCTGGTGTGGGGTCCGCTCTCGGACCGCTTCGGTCGGCGCACCGTCATCCTCGGTTCGCTGACACTGTTCATTGTCTTCACTGCGGCCACCGCGGCAGCGGCCAGCGTGACCGGATTCGTGGTGTGGCGGATCGCCACAGGGATCGGAGCGAGTGGTGTGGTGCCGATCAGTCTGACGCTCATCGGTGATGTCGTACCGTTCGAGAAACGCGGCCGGGCACTGGGCTGGCTGTTCGGCGCGATAGCCGGTGGAACGGCGGCCGGTGCCACCGTTGGGGCGCTCATGGAGCCGGTCGTCGGCTGGCAGGGGTTGTTCCTCGCGGTGGCCGTACTCACGGTCGTCCTGGGAATCGTCGCGATAAGCGGAGGAGCGATTCCGAAGTTGCCCAGGCCCGCACCGCCACAGTGGTCTGCAGTCGTTCGTGGCTACAGCTCGCTGCTGTCTTTCCCACGGGGTCGCCGCACCTATGCCTACGTGCTGATCAACGCCGTCGTACAATCAGGGGTATACACGTGGCTCGGCCTGTATCTGCATCAGCGGTTCGGCCTCGGAGAGGTTGGCATCGGCCTCGCGTTGCTCGGGTACGGCATTCCGGGACTGCTGTTCGGTCCGACCATTGGCCGCCTTGCGGATCGCCACGGCCGCTACCTCATCATTCCCGCCGGAGTTGCACTCACCGCCGTGTGCGCACTGTTCCTGGCCGCGCCGCTCACGCTGCTCCTGGCCCAGGTCATTATCGTCGCGCTGTCGCTGGGGTACGATCTGACGCAACCGCTGCTCGCCGGCATCGTCACCGACCTCCCCGGGAACCGCGGCCAGGCCACGGGGCTCATGGCGTTCACGCTATTCAGCGGTTTTGGACTCGGGAGCCTGCTGTTTCAGGTGGCGCTGACCTGGGGCTTCACCGCAGCACTAACAGTGTTTGGCTGCGCCGCTCTGGTCGCGGCTGGCGTGGCCGTTCCATTGTTTCGAGCTGAACGTCCACGCACGAAATTCACCGTGCGAACGTCCGCGGGTTGAGGAACTCGCAATGGGCCACGATCTGGCGCGAGGCGTGGACGCGATCCCACCACTGCGCGCGCTGCACTTTCGTCGCTCGGACGCACCCGAGCTCTACAGTTTGCCAGTGCCCATCGCGTACGCGATATCGGACTGCGAGATCACGCCGACCAACCGTCCCTGTTCTTCCACGAACAACCGCCGCACTTCAGCGTAGAGCATCTGCTGGGCAGCCTGACGGACGTCCGCGTCGGGCTCGATGCTGAGGGCCTTCGCCGTCATGAGGTCACGCGCCGTGGTGTGCGCGAAGAGCCGCGACCGGGATGTGGCGTCATCGTGCTCCGCGGTGGCCTGCAGTACGTCGGTGGCGGATACGACGCCGAGCACGCGCCCGGATGAATCCACAACCGGGAGTCCCGAGATATGGGAGTCCGCCATCGCCTGGACCACTTCGGCCACCGGTGCCTCCGGCGCCACCGTCTGCACGTCCGCGCGCATCAACTCCGCTACTCGCATTGGTGCTCCTGTGTCGGGAAGTGCCGAAGAGGCGCTCCTGCAGGAACCGCACCAGGTCCACAGCCTTGCGCCGCGGCGGTTCCTGCCCTGCGCACCGATTTGTGATCTACTTGGCTGGCCGCAGCCATCTTCGCACAGTCGTTGCGATTCCAGACGCATGCTCCCCCGCGCCTGCCGCAGCGGCGGAACCTGCTGAGGGCGTTCGCGGCGTTCAACACTGACCACAGGGTGCAGCATCGTGATGCAACTCCAGGAGATCATGAGCTCGCGCGTCGTCACCGTCGCGCCGGACGAGAGTGCAAACGCCGCGTGGACGCGGATGCGACGTCGTCGCATAAGGCATCTCGTTGTGATGCAAGAGGGCCGGCTCGCCGGCGTGGTGTCGGAGCGCGATCTCGGGGGGCGGGCGGGGGCATCCATGCGCCGTGGCCGGACGGTGCGGAGCCTCATGACGCGAACCGTCGTGAGCGCCAATCCGGAAACCACCGTCCGCGAAGCGGCCGACCTCATGCGCGAGCGTCTCATTGGCTCGCTGCCGGTGATGCAAGGCGATCGGCTGGTGGGCCTCGTCACGGCCACGGACGTGTTCGATGCGATCGCGGAGGAGTTGGCGCCACGACTGAGCCAGGCCGAGCGGCAGTTGCTGCGAGCGCCGGCGAGCAGCAGGAAGCTGGGTGGGAGCCCAGTCGCCCGGCAGCGATCGGCGGCGCGATCGCGGACGTCCCCGCGCGCGTCACCCAATCAGACGAAGCGAGAGCCGCTCGCGGCGGACGTGCCCAGAGCGATCAGGAAGACGCTCGGTCGCACGGAAGCACCGCTGGTACCCGCGCACATTCGCGCATTCGGAGTCGACGTCGATGACGACACACGAGATTACATCCGGCGCAAACTGGGGATGAAGCTCGGCAAGTTCGCCATGGCCATCGAACGGGTGAGCGTCCGCGTGCGCGATGTGAACGGACCGCGTGGCGGCGTTGACCACGACTGTCAGGTGAAAGTGGTTCTGAGTGGCCTGGCAAGCGTGATGGCGCAGGCGCAGAATGTCGCGCTCGCGGCCGCAATCGACCAGGCGATTGCCGCGGCGGCAGGCAGCGTGAAACGAAGCGTGCAGCGGCGCCGCATGAAGCCGCTCAAGCGTGCGCGGGGCGAACGACGAGTCATGGCGTCCTGACGGTCCGCATCAATCACGAGAGTGGCAGGACGTCACGGCTGCGCGGGCCCGAGCGCTTCCCCCTGTCGCCGCGCCGCCGCCACCAGCGAGTCCGCGCGTGCGCCCGCCTCCTGCACGATCTTCTGTGCTTGCTGATCCGCCTGCTGGCGCAGCTTGTCCGCTCCAGCCTGCGCGGCAACACGCAGCACGGGATTCTGCGTCTGCGCGACCATCGCGGCTGCTTTCTGGTCCGCCTCTCGCTTGACATGCGCGGCCAGCGAGTCCGCCTGGAGTCGTATCGCGGCTGCTTGCTTCTCCGCCTGCGCCACCAGTGAATCGGCTCTGGCCCGCGCAGCGCGCTGCGCGGCCAGCTTGGCCGAGTCCACACGCTCCTGCACGTTCGCCACGGTGCTCTCGACCTTCGTCTGTACCGCCTGCTGCACGCCTTCCTTGATCGAGCCGGCGGTCCCACCGAACGACGGACGCACGACGGGATCGGTCACGGTTCCCGTCACCTTTGCGCCAATGGACACCACTGCGGCGTTGCCCA
>DATNDS010000125.1:0-2343 GCA_035553215.1 Gemmatimonadaceae bacterium | reverse complement strand
GCCGCATTATTTCTCGCCCGAGCAGGCGCGCGGACTGGCGCTCGACGGCCGCGGCGACATCTATTCGTTAGGCGTGACGTTGTTCCGGGCCGGGACGGGCGTGCTGCCGTTCCAGGGCGAGGATTGGTACGAGATCGCGCGCCAGCACGTGGAAGATCTGCCGCCCAAGCCGCGGTCGTTCAACCCTGCCCTGTCGCGGGGGGTCGAGCGCGTGATCCTCAAGTGTCTGGAGAAGGATCCCGCCGCGCGCTATCCGACGGGCGATGCCCTGCACGCCGAGCTCATCCAATTGTTAGGCAGGGCGTCGACGCCCGACACGGAAGCGACGGTCATGATTCCGACGCCGGTGGCGGGCATGACGGTGCAGACCGGCGTGGACATCGTGAGCGATTGGTGGCGCCGGTGGGCCAAGCGTCCGCGGTGGCTGGTGGCCGGTGGCGCGGTGGGCGCGCTGGCGATCGTGGCGGCGCTTGCGTTAGGCCGCTCGCGGGCCGAAGCGGCGCGTGCCGCGGGTGCGGTCGCGACGCACCCGTCGGATTCCGCCGTCGCCGCGTCGCCCGTGCCGCCGCCGCAGACACATGTGGAGACTGCTGTGGCAACCGTGACGCCGCCACAGCCGCCCGTGGCGGCGCCGCCGGCGCCGCCCCCGCTCATGCGGATCACCGCGCCGCCCAACGCGGTGGTGACGGTGGACGGCAAGGAAGTTGGGCATGGCAATTGGACCGGGACGCGGTTCGCGGCCGGCCAGCATCGCGTGGTAGCGACGCTGCATTCGATCGCCGGGTGTGCCTGGGCCACCGACAGCGCGATGGCGCGCGTTCCGGCGCGCGGCGAGGTGAAAGTGAAGCTGGCGCCGCATCCGTGCGGGACGGTGGCGGTGGATGCCGCGCCTAACGGGGCGCGGTGGGAGCTGACCTCGCTCGACGGCGCGAGCATTGCGAACGGCCAGATCCCGCAGTCGGCGCCGGTGGTGGTGCCGAGCGGAACGTACGTGCTCCGGGTGTCGAAGAGCTACTGCGCAGATTATCGGGCGAGGATTGCGGTGCCGGCGGAGGGCACGCACCGGGAGCGCGTGAGGCTGATTTGCGGGCAGTGAGCAGGAGCGGCAGTCATGATCGCCCGGTGCATAGCCTGTTCGGAGTCAGACGAAAGGATCGACCACGCGAACGCCATCAAAGTCTTGGCCGTGCTGCAGGTCCTCCGTACAGAGTGTGTCGCATCCGGCTAGTCGGGCTGCTTCTACGATAGCGGCATCCCAATAGCTGATCTGCCAACGCGCTCGAGTCGCGAGTGCAGCGCGAAGGAGCGCCACGGTCATCTCCTGCACCGGAAAGCGAAGTAGGGTGTTCAGGAAGGCAACCGCTGACTCGTGCGGTAAGGCAGCAGTCGCGTTCGGGCGCGTTGCCTGGACGTAGAACTCCTGAAGGACCTGGACCGAGAGGGCGAGATCCGTCTCATCAAGCAAAGCTGCCGCACGCGCGGCCTTCTCGCGCTCGGCTTTCGCCGAGCTCACTGCGTAAAGCAGAATATTGGTATCAACGAATCGCACGACGCCCGTGGACCTCGTCGCGCGTTAGTCGCTTGCGGGCTGAGAAACCGGGGCTCGTTTCTCGGATACGGGCGATGACTTCGTGTTGCTCACGTCTCAGGCGCTCGAATTCGGTATCCTCTTCTACGAGGCGCATAAGGAATTCGCGCACGAGGGCGGAAATCGTGCTGTGCTTCTGAGCGGCGCGGACGCGGGCCTTGTGGTAGAGCTCGGCGTCCAAAGAAACCGTGACATTTTTCACAGTTTCACAATATCACAGTCGTATGTATGGGTCAAGACCGAGGCTCTCCGGCTTCGGATCGTTTCGACTCCGGCATCGAGCCTCTGGAGCTCCACTGGCAGCCGACCTCAGCTATATAATAGTAGTTCGGGCCGTCTTCGGTATTTCTGGCGTCCGGCCGGCCCGACAATCCGCACACACCGCCTGCACGCCAAGGTCGACCGCCATCCGCCTCAACCACGACCCATGTAGATGCTGGGGACAGAGTATCCGCTGACACCGGGTGCACACGCCGCCCGTCCCGGGCTCGAAGCGCGCACCACAGGCGTCGCAATCGATGGACCACATTGATTTGTGGAAAATACGAAGGCCGAGCATGGGACGTCCGTTAGGCAACCGTCGCGATAGACGCGGGAGCGGCGGCGCTCACTCAGCGCCGCATCCTCAAGATAGCTAACTCTGCGCCCCCGATTGCGCCGCGCCGCACTCCCGGCACTTCTCCGCCCCGATGTTCCGCAGCGCCTTCCCGCACCGCACGCAGGGCGGCCCGTACTGCGACACCACATGGTGCCAC
>DATNDS010000124.1:0-4173 GCA_035553215.1 Gemmatimonadaceae bacterium | reverse complement strand
GAGCGCGAACCTCACACCCGACGCATCGAACACGTCCAGGATGGGCGTCCACATCTCCGCGAAGAACGCGTATCCCGCGCGCACCAGCTCCGCGCCGTTGGGCGGAAACGAATACAGATACGGCCAGATGGACGATCCGGTAAATCCCGGCACCACGGTCACGCCGAGCTGCGCCGCCGCGCGCGCCGTGTTCTTCATCTCGTCACTCGCACGCGCGCGCACGCCGTCCTCCCGGCCATCCCCCCACACGCGCGCCGGGAGGATGCTCCGGTGCCGCTCGTCTATGCGGTCGCACACGGCCTGGCCCACGAGGTGGTTGCTGATGGCGAACGTGGTGAGCCCGTGCGCATGGAGAATGTCCCATCGCGACTGGCAGTAGCCGTCCTCGCTCAGCGCCCGCTCGACGTCGAAGTGATCTCCCCAGCACGCGATCTCCACGCCGTCGTACCCGAACGCCCTGGCTTTCTCGCACACGACGTCGAACGACAGATCGGCCCACTGGCCGGTAAAGAGGGTGACGGGACGCGGCATGGGTGAGGGCGCCTCCGGAATCGAGCGTTGAATGGTGGGGTGCGGCGCTGCGCTGTAACGTAGCAGCCCCGCGCTGACAGCTCAAAGTCCCAGGCGGATCGTGCTACGGTCCGGCCGACACACCTTCGGCGAGGCCGAGCAGGATGTCGGCGTCCAGGCGATGGCCACCCGGATGGTGCAGCACGCGGAGCGCCACACCGTGGCGCTCGAGGCGCTCGCTGGCGGCGACGACATCGGCGCCGGCCACGTGCTCATCGCGGTCGCCCACGACAAGCGTCAGCTCCAGCTCACGCAGCACGGGCGCAGCCGCGGCATAGTCCAGATCGGCCGGTGGGAGCCCGCCCCATAGCACGAGCCGCTCCGCGTGCAACGAGCCGCGGGACAGCCAGCGCATGGCGGTCGCCACGCCCTGCGAGAAGCCGAGCACCAGTACGGTCGCCCCCGCGCGCGGCACCTCCTGGAACACCGCCGCATAGAGTGCGTCGAGATATTCGACGTAATCGTCGATCTCCGACAGGCGGTCCTCGCGCGTCATCCACGATGCGCCAACCGGGACGTGCGCGTGCGACTGGCCCGGGCGTTCCACGTAGAAGCGCGACAGCGCCTCAGGGGCGACGATGAGCCGGTGGGCCCCCGCCACCGGCTCGAAGTGACGGATGAAGCGCGCCGCCAGTTGCGCGTACCCGTGGCAGACAAACCACACCTCGCGCACCGGCGCACCGGTGCCGCCCGTGGTGCAGTATCGCGCCGTGCGCGACACCGGGATGTGGTGCTCGCGGATTGTCATGACACACATTGCCTCCCCAGAGGGGAATGGGCAATATCCGCCACCCGCGACCGCCCCCGTCATGCCGTTCATCGCCATGGGGTCTGTTCACGGCGCGCGTCGTGCAGCAACATCCAGCCATGATTCACAGGACGGAACCCGCGGCCGCGCACCGCCCGCACTGGAACCGCTGGCTGCTCGGTGTCTACCTCGCGACGATTGCCGCCGTCTCCATTCCCAAGGGATTCGGGGACCCCGACAACAACTTCGCGATCTTTCGCGCGGCGTTCGGCAATCTCAGCGCCGGCCGCGATCTCTACGCGCCGCATCCCGGGCAGTACCTCGATCTGTTCAAGTACAGTCCGACGTTCGCCGTGCTCTTCGCGCCCTTCTCGGCGCTTCCGCTTCCGCTGTCCATCCTGGCCTGGAGCGCGCTCAACGCCCTGCTGCTCTTTTACGCGGTGCGCCGCCTGCTGCCGGGACGCGCCGGCACGCTCGCGCTGGCGCTGCTCTACCTCGAAGTGCTGCGCAACATGCAACGCGCGCAGAGCAATTCGCTCATTGCCGCGCTCGCGATTCTGGCCTTTCTCGCCCTCGAACGACGCCGTCAGTTCGGCGCGGCGCTGGCGATCGCGCTGGGCGCGATCATCAAGATTTTTCCGCTCGCCGCGCTCGCCCTGGCCGCGCTCTACCCGAGGCGCGCCCGCTTCGCGTTCCGCTTCGCCCTGGTCCTGGGTGCCTTGCTCGCGCTTCCCCTGCTCGTCGTACCACCTCACGAGCTGCTCGCGCAGTACCAGTCGTGGCGCCGCATCGTGTCCAGCGACGAATCGCTGATGGTCGCCGTGGGAGGCGCGGGCCCATATGGCGGCGTGATGGAGCAGGTCCGAACGCTCTTCGGTCTGCACGTGGAGAACTGGCCGGTGCAACTCGCTGGCACGGTCCTGCTCCTCCTTCCCCTCGCGCTGCGCCGCACCAGATTCGAGCAGCGCGAATTCCGCCTGCTCTTCCTCTGCTCGCTGCTCGTGTACATGGTGATTTTCAACTTCCGGTCGGAGTCGCCGTCATTCGTGATCGCGGTCACGGGCATCGTCATCTGGTTCGTCGCGACGCCGCGCACCTGGCTTAGCACGGCGCTCATGGTGCTCACGATTGTCATCGTGTCGCTCTCGTCCACCGAGATCACGCCGCACTGGCTGCAGCGTGAGGTCTTCGTTCGCTTTCATCTCAAGACCATTCCCTGCGTGCTGGCTTGGCTCGTGATGCAGATGCAGCTCCTGCGCGCGAGGCCGGCGCGCCGCGAGGAGGTGGAGTCGGCGAACGCCGAATCCGCCGATGTTCCCCGCCTTCGCGCACGCCCCGCGCGGGTTCCCGCGAAGTGGCTCGCGCCGCCCACGGCGGTGGTGCTGGTGGTGCTGCTCGCCTTCTACACCAACGCGCGCGATCGGGCCACCGCTGAAGGAATCGCCGCGCGGGAGGTTCCCAATCACCTGGAGAGCGGCGAGCGCGTGTTGCAGAGCGCACCCGCGTCACAGCGCCATTGGTATGACTTCTATCGCGCCACGTACGGCGTGCTCGCCGCCACCACGCAGCACGTGATGTTCGTGGGCGTGGTGCCGGAACTCTACCCGTCCGAAAGCTCGCCCCGCGTGTTCGACGTGGCGCTCGTGCCATACGACAGCGCGTTCGCCATCCAGGCCGGAGGCGTCGCGCTCGATCGCCATGTCACGGTGACGGGAGCAACCGGATCACGGCGCTTCCGCGTGCGCGCCACGCGCCGCGACACCGCGCTGTTCGCTCTCGTGAGCACCGCGCAGCGGCGTGACTCGCTCATTCTGCTCGCGCAACGGCGCGAGAAGCAGTTCTACGACTCGGTCGCCGCCCTCCCACCCGTGCGCGAGTATTACCGCGTACGCCGCGGCGACGCCATTGATCTCATCGCCCGCCGCTACAGCACGACCTCCGCACGCCTGCGCGAGCTCAACCATCTCCCGAGCGACCGCATCGTCGCGGGCGACGATCTCCTGATCTCGGAAACCCGCCCGCCCACCCCTCCCTGCCCCGCGACCATCTGCGGCGTGCTGGAGGCGAACGGGGGGGAAGTGGTGCCGTGAGAAGACGGTAGTTGGTAGTTGGTAGCTGGTGGCTGGTTTAACGACGGTAGCTGGTATCTGGTGGCTGGCAGCTGGACTCCCTACGCTCTTCCAGCTACCAGCCACCAGATACCAGCTACCTACTACCACACTGCAGCCTCACATACCGGAGCAATCCGGACACCAGGCGGCCAGTGGTTCCGGCGAGCGCAATCAGTGGCGCGATGTCCGTATCCGTGAGATAGCCCAAGCGCACGCACAGGAGCCCATGCGTCTCGAGTTCCGCGACGGACCCGCGCGCCACGAGCAGGAATCGCGCGAATTCTCGTGGTCTCAGGCGGGACTGCCCTTCGGCGATATTGGCGGGGATGGACGCCGCGCAGCGGCGGAGCTGATCGCAGAGTCCGAATCGTTCCGATGAGGGCAACCGCCCAGCAACACGGTAGCTCTCGACAACCAGGTCCATTCCCCGCTGCCAAGCTTCGAGATCCTGATAGCCTTGATTTTTCACGGCGCCGCTCGCTCCACCCGATTTGCATCAAGGCTACCGCAGCCGATGAGGGGCAGGTCATCGAAAGAGTGCGGTGGGTAGCATTCTGCTTAACGGCGGTAGTTGGTAGCTCGTCCCTGGTCGCTGGTAGAGCGTAGGGAGTCCAGCCACCAGCTACCAGCCACCAGCCACCACCTTCCCCACACTAGCGTTCGACTCCAGGTACTCGTGCGCCGCGCGGATGGCATCGAGCGGGAAGGTCCGATCCACCACCGGGTGCACGATGCCGCGCGAGA
>DATNDS010000123.1:0-9325 GCA_035553215.1 Gemmatimonadaceae bacterium | reverse complement strand
GGTGCGGCGTTTCCAAGGTGACGCGCGTGCCGGGCACGGTGCTGCCGAAGACAACCGGGCGATCGAGATAGGGTGCCAGGGCCTGGACCACAGCCCGGAGATCGGCGTCGACGAGATGCACGGTCACGCTCTCGCGGCTTGCCGTGACGCCGGCGGCGGTGCCGGTGTCGCGTGGCGTCGCCCGCTGCGCGCGCAGCAGTCGCGGCGCCAAGCCCACGTAAAGCGCGAGGACGATGATCCGGAGCGCGACACGCATCGCGCGGTGCGAGCAACTCAGTGCCATGGGGTCTTGAGTGAGAGGCGCCACGTGGTGTCCAGGCCGGTGATGATGACCTGTCCGGGCCGCACAGCGCGCACGGTGAGCTGGGCGAGCGTGTCGCCCGGGTGCACGAGGACGCTGCCGTCGTGCCCGGGCACGCCATCCAGGAGGGCGGCCCAGGGCGGGCCACCCACGATGCCGGCCACCGCTATGGGGGGCTTGGGCGGCGCAGGCGGGGGTGGCGCCGCGGCAGCGGCCGGGTCGCCGCCCGGATGATACGCCACCTGGCTCGGGTGGCGCGCGAGACGAAACAGGTCTGCGTCCGCGATGCGCGTGACGATGGTAGTCACCGAATCGGCGTCAGGGAGTGCTGGCAGCCCGGGGACGCTGCCCCAAACCGGAGCGGCCGAATGTGGTCCGCGCTGCGCGCGCTGCCACGCCAGAGTGCCCACGAGCGCGCATGCGACCGCAGTCGTCCAGAGGATGCGTTCGATGAGCCGCGCCGTCACCGCGCGGGAAAAGAGTGGCATCACCGGGTCCGCCATGACGTATCGGCGCGCATGAGCCCTTCGACGGTAAACGCGAGCGCGAGCGCTTCCATGCGATCGTCCGTGGCCGCGGGATCGGACTGCGTGATGCGGAGGGAGACCAGAGCAAGCCGGTGCGGGCCCAATTCGAGCACGGCGAGAAAGCGCGCGATCCCGTGGATGTCACCGGTCGCCTCGCCCTGTGCCCGGATCCGCCGGAGGCCCAAGGCCGTCGCCGAATCACTCGTGAGCGCCACGGCGCCCAACGTGAGACCCGCGTCGGTGGCGGCGCGGGACACCTGGCTGCCGAGCGCCGCGTTCGCAGCGGCGCGACTCTCGCCCGGAAACAGCATGGCGGTGAGCACGCGCCATCGCGCTTCGCGTGCCGCGAGCGTGTCGGCGAGCGCCCGGCGTTGGCCGAGGAGCGCCTCGTCCCGCACGACCGCCGCCGTCGCCGCGCGCGCCGAGCGCTCCTGGCTCGCGCGCCACGCCCGCCATCCGGGAAGGCCGCGTGAGAGCAGGAGCGTCGCGCCGATCACAAGCACACCCAGACCAAGCGCGCGGCGATCGCGGGGTGCGAAGCGGAGTCCCAGGGTCGCGCCAAGCCGTTGCGCGATCATTGCGCTGGCTCCAGCGCGGGTAGCAGTTGAAAGCGGAGGCTCATGCGCTCAAGCGTGTGGCCGCCCGGATGCGCGGTGTCGGTCTCCGGCGTGACGGGCCCCAGGATCCGGGGGCTCGCGAGGCCGGGCACGCGCTCCACTGCGTCCACCACCGCCTGGGCGTCGGGGGAGAGCGCGACCAGCGTCCCCGTGCCCGCGCTATCGAGCTCCAGCGCGACGAGCGCGGTGCCCTCCGGCAGGGCGCGCGTGAGGTGTGCGAGCAGGAGCGTCACATGGGGTCGCGCCAGGTCGAACGCGCTTAAGCCCTGGAGTGTGCCGGTCACGCGAGCGAGCGCGGCGGCGCTGTCCTGAACCGCGCGAATCGCCGCGGCATGCGCCGAGCGTGTGGCGGCCGCGCGGCGCGCGATGCGGGCATTTGCCACACCGCCAGCGAGGAGCGCCCAGAGCGCCAGGAGCGCGCAGACGCCGGTCGCTATTGCCATGCGCGGCGCAGAAGGCGCCGAGTGATGGCGCGACGCACGGACGCGGAGTGTGAGGGGTTCGGTGCGAGCAGCGGACGGTCCAACGGATGCCGCGACAGTCGCCGCGGTGTGTACCCAACGCAAGCGCCTTCTGCGCGCGAGTTGCGTGGCCGCGTAGGCGTCCGCGATAAATGCGGCGCGGGGGCCCTCGGCTTCGAGTGCGGGCACCATGCCGCCACTGGCGCCGGGCGCAATACTTGGGTCTTCACAGCGCCGCACGTCGCCCAGCACCCCCGCGTTGAACTCGAGGGCCACGCCGCTCGCGCCATCGGGCCACGTCGCGTGTGTCCCCGTGAGCACTCGCGGGAGTGCGACAACGGTGGGCACGATGCGGATGGCGACGAGCCCCACGACGCGGCACGCGTGCGTCACGGCCTCGACGACGGGCGCTTCGAACGCCGCCGCCCACGCCACACCAGGTTCCACGATGCGAACGCCGGTCGTCACGAGTGGGACGCCATTCCGGAGAAAGAAGCGCTGGACATTCTCTCGCACGAGTGCACTGAGGGCGGTCGGGTCCGTGAGCGGTGGGAGGGCCACGAGCCGTTTGACCTGTACGGCGGCAGGACCCACCGCCACGACCACGGCGTGCCTCCACGGGAATGGCCAGGCGAGTCGCGACCAGGGCGAGCGCGCAGGCGAGCGTGTGCGGGAGCGGGGCACAGAGCGCAGCAGTGCCGCGAGCGCGTCTGCCAGGGATTCGTCCGGCGTCCGGGACCGCACTTTGGCCCAGGTGATGGCGTCACCCGCCACGCACACCGCGCTCACGTGATCGGTCGCGATGCCAACGCCCAGAGTGTGGCCCCGCGTCTGACCCACGCGCACGCGCCTCATTCGAGCCACATCCGGCGGCGGATGATCGCGGTGCGCGTGCCCGCGCGCTTGAGCGTGAGCGCCACCGCCACGGTGATCGCGGGGTTGCCGGCCGACGCGCGGCTCGTGAGCACCCATGCGTCGGGGTCCGCCGTGGTGCGTCGCGAGAGCTCGGCATAGTGCGCCGTGAGCGCGCCACGCGCGGTGACCGAGAGTTGACCGGCGAGCGCCAGGAGGCTGGGCACTGGTATGCCCTCGACGCGGTCGCTCTCGATGCGCGCAATGGCCTCGGGCGTGAGACCGGGGAGCGCGGCGAGTACGGCGGCCGGTGCCCGGTCCAGGAGGATGCGGCCCGGGTCGGTCGTGAGTACGGAGTCCAGTCCGGTCATGTGCTCGAACCCGCGCACGCGGGCCACTTCCGCGACGCTCGCGAACGGCCCATTGCGCGGCAGCGCGCGTTGCTCGCGCCGATACCATGCTGCCTCCGCGCCTCCCGCGCGCGGCACGTCGTCCGCGTCGCGCCAATCGAGCAGCGCGTCCACGAGCGAGTCCGCGCGCCCGGCTGGGGTGCCAAGCGCCAGGAAGAGCCGCGTGAGCTCATCGGCGTCGGCCGAATCGACGTCGAGCGCGATGCCCGTAGGCGCGAGCATGAGTGCGCACCCCGCACCGATGAGGAGCGGGGCTTCGGGGAGCACCTGGTCCAAGGATCGCCAGCTCGTCGCGGCGGTCCCGGAGGCCGCCGAGTCCGCGGCGAGCACCAGCGTGGTCGCCGCGCGGGCCCGCTCGAGGCACCCCTCGGCGCGCCACTGGGCGACGATCGCCTCGTGCCGATTCGTCGCGCTCCGCACCGCGCGCCGCGCCGTGAGCACGAGCCCGGTGCCGAGCACGGTGGCGGCCACCATGACCCAGAGCACGGCCAGCAGAGCGAAGCCCGCCCGAATGCCCGCCGGCAGGACCCGATGCCGTAGTTCCCGCATCATCCCCGCTCACCGATGCGAACGATGAGCGTGTCGCGGTCGAGGAGTACGCCCAGCGCTACGGGCGCCGTGATACCCGTCCACCAGCTCTCGAACCACTGGCCCCCGTCCGCGGCGCTTTTGAGATACCGGAATGCACCCGCGTGAAATCCCTGGAGGAGCGCACGAGGCGCGCCGTTGTTGAGTCGCGCCACGAGCGCGGGCTCGCCCTCCACGCTCTCGAACTCCAGCGTGACGGCACAGCGCTCCTGCCACCCCGAAGGGGTGTCGCACCACGAGGTGAAGGACACCTGAGCCGACGCGCCGGCGACGGGGCCGCTCGCCGGTGTGCCTACCTCGAGCTGGCCCACGAGCCGTCGCAACGTGAGTGCGCCCGTCGCCCGCTGCTCCAGACCGTCCGTGCGCATTGCGAGCGCATGCCCGCGGTCGGCGACGCCCACCAGCAGCGCGTGCGCGCTCACGAGCACCAGGCCGCCGAGGCCGAGCGCCACGACGACCTCGATGAGCGTGAACCCCGACGCTGGATCGCTACGGCGCTGCATGCGCGACCTCCGGCCGGTAGAGCGCCGTGGCGACGATCGGATGGTCGTGCGCCGAATCACTCACGCTCACCTCGTAGAGCGTGGGCTCGGGCCGCTCGATCTCAAGGCGCCACGGGCCCTCAGCACGTGAGCCCAGGTGCCGGTCCAGGTCCGCGCGCGGCCAGAGGGCCACAGCGTCGAGGAAGGCGCTCGCGCGGGTCGCGTCCTCCTCGGCCGCGTACGCTCGACGCACGGCATCAAGCGATGCGCTCGCGAGGGCCACGAGCGACGCGCCACCCACGGCGAGGATCGTCATGGCGACAATGACTTCGAGCAGCACCATGCCCGGTCGTGCAGCGCGGCGGGCGCTCCGCTGGGGCACGTTACGGCGTCGCATGGCTCGCGGCATCCAGATCGGTGAGCACGCGTCCATCGGGCAGCGCGGTGACGGAGTGCACGAAGGTGCTCTCCCTGAGCATCTCGGTCACCGGGTGACCTGAGCGGAGCGCCGCATCACGAGCGGCGGCCACGCGCGCGGCCGTCGGCGTGAGCGGAGTCGAGGTTGGTGTCGCCCTGAGACTGAGCCCGGTGACGCCCGCGATGAGTCCGAGCAGGGCGAGCGTCACGAGGAGCTCGAGGAGCGTGACGCCCCGCGCGGCACGTCCGCGTGGGCGCGATGAGTGTGCAGGCGTAACCGCAGTTTCGCCTGGGCTCATGTGGGCCGAATGCTGTACATCGCCTGGAGGAGCGCCGCGGCCACGAGTGCAATCACGCCGCCCAGCCCCAGAATGAGCGCGGGCTCGAGCAGCCGTACCAGGGCCTTCACGCGCTCGCTCGCTTGCTCGCGTTCGATCCGCGCCGCGTGCTGGAGCATCGTGGCGAGCTGCCCCGACTCCTCGCCCGCCCGCACGAGGCGCACGGCGGTGGGCGTGAGCGCCCGCTCGTGGCCAAAAGCCGCCGAGGGTCTCGCGCCGCCCAAAATGCGCTCGCGGGCACGCCGACCGCGCGCCTCCAGCGCGTGATCGCCCGCCGCGCGCGTGGCGGAGGTGAGCGCCGTGGCGATGGGCACGCCACTGTCCAACAGCGCCGCCAGCGCGCCGCACACGCGTGCCGTCGCCGCCGAGTTGCGAATATCGCCCAGGAGCGGCGCGCGCAGCAGGAGCGCGTGCCAGCGCTCCCCGCCGGCGGGCGTATTCGCCCACCTCCGCCAGACGAAGAGACCGAGCGAGAGAAGCAGGAGTCCGGGAATCGCCGCCCGCCGCGCGGTAGTCGCGGCAGCGAGCACAACGCGTGTGCTCGCAGGGAGCGACTCACCCAGGTCGGCGAGCATGGCGGCGAAGCGCGGAAGCACGACGCCCACGAGCAGCGTCACCGAGGCCACACCGGCCACGGCGAGCATCGCGGGATAGGCAAGCGCGCCCCGAATGGCGGCGCGCGTCGCGGCAGAGTCTTCGAGCAGGTCGGCCGCACGCGCGACGGCGCGCGCCAGTCCGCTTCCGGCCTCGCCCGCGCGGAGTATCCCGAAGACCACCGGCGGTAGGTGGACGCCGCTCTGTTCGAGTGCTCCGCCCAAGGGCGCGCCTTCGCGGACTGCGGCGAGCGTGGCCGGGAGCACGGGTGCCCAAGTGGGTGGCGCCAGCTCGGGCAGCGCGACCAGGGCACGGGCCAACGGCAGTCCAGCGCCCAGCAACGTCGCGAGCGGACGGAGCCCGAGGGCCGCGTCCCGCGCCGAGAGCCGCACCGTGCGTGCGCTGCGCCACGACGTGGTGAGTTCGAGCGGGAGGAGTCCCCGCGCCGCGAGGAGGCGGGCCGCCGCCTCGCGACTCTCCGCAGCGACACTGCCACGCTCCAGCGTGCCATCAGCCTGCACAGCGCGATATGAGAAGCTCACGACCCGTGGCATCGTGGACACGAGCGCAGGCGTGCGCACGGGCTCCAGCGCGGACGCCGAAGATTGCGCGGCCGCCTGCGCTTCGGGTGTCCCAGTCAGCACCACCGTCATGGCTGCACCGGGCCACCCCATGACGTGAGATCCGCATCCTCGCCCGCGCCGCCGACCCTTCCGTCCTTGCCCAGCGAATAGAGATCGTATGACGATGGGTTCGCCGGGCCCGGCGCCTTGTACAAATATGCGCGCCCCCACGGATCCGCGGGCACGTCCTTCCGGAGATACGGCCCGCGCCAGTTGCGCGGGATCTCACCGGTCGTGGGCTTCATGCGAAGCGCCGTGAGGCCCTGCGTGGTGGACGGATAATTATCGTTGTCCAGCCGGTACGCATCGAGCGCCAGGGCGAAGAGCTCGATCTGGCTTGTCGCGGCTTCGGTCTTCGCATCGGAGACATGGTGAAAGATCTCAGGTGCCACGACCGCGGCCAGGGTCGCGATGATGGCGATCACGACCAGGAGCTCGATGAGCGTGAACCCGGCGTCCGCACGCGAACACGCGCGCGCCTGCGCTCGTCGCCCGCGCCCGTCGTCACGATTCCACGACACGCAGCACCTCCTCCACGGTGGTGAGCCCCTGGGTGATCTTCGCCCAGCCATCGGCCGCGAGCGGCCGAAGCCCCGCGTCGTGCGCGAGCCGCCGTAACTCGGCCCGCGATGCGCCGTGCGCCATGGCGTCGCGGAGCGCGTCGGTCACGGGCAGCCACTCGAACACCCCGATGCGCCCGCGGTAGCCCGTCTGCCGACACGCGGAGCACCCGGCGCCGCGCGTAAGCTCGGCGGGGATGCCGTCAGCGCCCGCCAGGAGCGCCACCTGCTCGCGCACGGGCCTATACCCTTCGCGACACGCCGGGCAGATGCGCCGCACCAGCCGCTGCGCCAGCACCGCGTCCAAGGTCGCCGCGACGAGATAGGCCGGGACGCCCAGGTCAATGAGCCGGGGAATGGCGCCCAGCGCGTCGTTCGTGTGCACCGTGGAGAAGACCAGGTGCCCGGTCATCGCGGCCTGCACCGCGATGGCGGCTGTCTCGGGATCGCGCATCTCGCCCACCATGACGACATCCGGATCCTGCCGGAGCATCGCGCGAAGTGCCGTGGCGAAGGACACGCCGGCGTCCCGATGCACGGGGATCTGCGTGATTCCGTTCAGTTGATACTCGATTGGGTCTTCGACCGTGAGGATCTTCTCCGCCTGGGCATTGCGCGTCAGAAGCGCCGCGTAGAGCGTCGTCGTCTTCCCCGAGCCGGTGGGTCCCGTGACCAGCACCAGCCCGTGCGGCCGGGCCGAGGCGGCGCGCATGCCCTCCAGGATGGGCGCCGGCATCCCCAGGGCGTCGAGCGAGACCGGCCGTCCACCCTGATCCAGCAGCCGGAGCACCACGCTCTCGCCAAAGAGCGTGGGCACGGTCGCCACCCGGAGGTCGAGTTCGCGTGAGGCAAGCCGGATCCGGAGGCGGCCATCCTGCGGCCGGCGCCGCTCGGCGATATCCAGGTTGCTGAGCAGCTTGAGGCGCGAGATGACCGGATGCGCGAGCTCGGGCCTAAGCGCGGGACCCGGGACGAGGACCCCATCAATACGGTAGCGCACGACAAGCCCCTCGCGCGTCGCTTCCAGGTGGATGTCGCTCGCCTCAGCTTCGTGCGCTTCGTCCAGGATCCGGTTCGCGCAGGCGATCACGGGCGGCTGCGTGATCTGGTCCCGCACATCGGTGACCGCCTCGTCGCTCGGCGAGTCGACACTCGCTCCCTCCGATGCCACGCCACTCGCCAGGCGTGCGATGAGTCGTTCGACTTCGTCCTGCGGCGCAGCGTCGGCGACGACGGGGCGGGCGTAGGCGAACGCGAGATCGTCCAGGGCCTCTGGCACGAGGGCGTCTGGCCCGACCGCCACGACGAGCGTTCCCTCGGCCGTCACCGCCTTCGGGCAGACGCGATGGTGCGCGAGGTAGTCGATGGAGACGCTCGCCGCGAGCGGCGGGGACTGAACGGGGCTGCTTGCGAATGCGGGCATGGCGAAGATCTGCAGAGGAAGCGTGCGTGCTCGCGGCGTTGCATCCACGCAGACTGCATCGAGCGCCATGCGCGCACGGGCAAACACCACCCCATATGTGGCATCGGCGTCCTGCGCGCCATGACACCACGCGCCTTCCATGACACCACGCGCAATTGATCGCGATTGCCGCGTCAGATTGGGGAATTGCGTGGCGACCGAGAGCGGACTCGCCGGAAGGCGCGCCCAACGGTGAGGAGCGCGTCCTGCCGTCGCAAATCCTTCGGCGTCACGCCCACACGTCGCTGCATGAGGTGGGACAGCACGGAGCCGGAGCGGAGGTGCAATTCGCGCGCGATACGCTCGATGGACCATGGCGTCGTCTGCAACGCATATGCCGCCCAGAGCAGTAGCGTCCAGCTTCGAAAAAGCTCCGGAGTCGGACCGCCAAAGTAGTCCAATGTCTTGGACAGCACGCGCGGGCTCATGCGAACGTGCGCGGCAAGAGCGGGCACCGTGTCGAACGGAACAAGGGATTCAAATACTTGTCGCACGAGCGAGTGCAAGCCCGCTGGAACCAGCGGATTCACCGTGCCCAGGATGTACTCGACGCCGCCAGCGAACGCGAATCGCTGATTCCCAACCGCGTTCCGAAGCGCCCTGATGTCATCCGGCCCACGGAAGATCAATCCATCGAGACCGCGTCGCACCGCTTCCATCGTGGCGAGCGCGGATTCCTGCTTCGGCGCGAGGTAGCCAAATACGCGAAGCCTTGCATCGCGGTCGCGAAGCGCCCAGAGTATTCGGCGCACAGGCATGTCCGTCTGCGGAGAGAGCTCGAGAAAGATCAGCGCCCCACGCAGACGATCCACAGCGTGCAGGCAGTCGCCCTCGTTCCGAACAACGCACACGTGTGCTTCCGGATGGAGTGCATTCTCCACTCGCTGGGTGAAATCCGGATCGACGGCGAAGACGACGGCGAGCGCGACACGTCGTGCGTTATTCACGGAACGCCTTCGATCGAGCGCGAAGGATCGCGCGACCGGCCGAACCGTCCGAGCACTCACGCCCTCCGTCGTGACTGACCCGTGGAGCCGGTACTCCGCAGAGCCCTACCCTGACGTTGCTTGCCGGGGGGGGGGGGGGGAAAAAA
>DATNDS010000122.1:0-15928 GCA_035553215.1 Gemmatimonadaceae bacterium | reverse complement strand
GCCGCGCTCGGGCTCGCGATCATCATGATCGGCGCGACGACCATCACCATGCTGACCGCGACGGTGGCGCAGGCGCTGGTTCCGTTCGTGGTGGGAGTGCTCGCGGTGCATGTCGCGTACAGCCGCCGGCGTCTGCTGGCGGCGCCGCGGGTGCAGGCGTAGCTTCGTCAGCACGCGTAGCATTCACGACGTTCCCACTGGTGACCCTGTGATTTGTTGTCCGCTCCCCGGCGTTTCGCGGCTCAGTCAGATCCGGTTGTGCACCGCGCGATATGCGAGCACCCGCGGCGGGGCTGCGCCGTTGAGTCTTGCGGCAGTGGCGCTGGTTTTGTGCGCGCTCCATCCGGTGGCGGCCAGCGCCCAGCAGCAGCACACGAGCGTGTCAGATGCGCGCGCCGCGATCGATGCGAATCTCCGGACACCGCAAGGCAAGGCGTACGACGCCGAATTCGGCGCGGATTTCATGCAGAAGCACTTTGGCGACATCGCGCGCTGCAAGGCGGCAGCCGCGGGCGAAGCGCAGAGTTTCTGGATCCTGCTCCGGATCGGCACGGACGGCACGGCGAAGGAAATTCTCCTGTATCCCGAAACGAAATTCGGCGTCTGCGCGCGTGACGCGCTCGTGCACGGGAAGTTCCTGCCACCGCCCCAGCCCGACTACTGGGTCGGCGTAGACATGAAGCTGTCGCACTGACGCGCGCCGCGCGTATACTCGCCGCATGACCTCGCGTCGCGACTTCGTGGAACGTGCGGCGCTGGCGACGCTCGGGCTGGCGTTGCCGGTGCAGAACTCAGGGTCCTCCGCGCCCGTTCCAACCAGCTGGCCAGCAGCCCATAATTTCCTCGACCTGCTCCGTCCGCCGGACGTCGTGATTGCCCAGACGGCGAGCGACAACCGCTCGCTCCACGCGGCGCCGGGCGATCGCTGGATGAGCGCGGACGGCATCGTCGTCACCACCACGCCGCACGCTGATGCGTTGCACGTTGCGCTCACCGCGCCGGCCACGCCGATCAGGCGGCTCTACCTGCGCTGGCATGGCGACCTCGCCGGCGCGCGGCTCATGCTCGGTGATGCGTGGGAGCGCGCGTACGGCGATCTCGAATGGCGCACGTGGAATCCCGATCGCATCATGCCCTGGTACTTCGCGACGAGCGACGGCTCGCGCACGCATGCGTACGGCGTGCGCACCGGACCGAGCGCGCTCTGCTACTGGCAGGCCGACCCGCGGGGCATGAGTCTGTGCGCGGATGTGCGCAGCGGTGGCGTGGCTGTGGAGCTCGGGAGTCGTACGCTCGACGTGTGCGACGTGGTGTGCCGGGCGGGGCGCGATGGAGAATCCGCATTCGCCGCGATCCACGCCTTTTGCCGGCAGATGTGTCCCGGACCACGCCTCGCGCCCGCGCCCGTGTACGGCAGCAACGACTGGTACTGGGCATACGGGAACAACAGCGCCGTGTCGGTGCGTACCGACGCGCAACACATCGTCGAGTTTTCGCCCACCGGCGATAACCGTCCGTTCGTCGTCATTGACGATGGCTGGCAGCCGGGCCGCGGTCGCGAGACGACGGGCGCCGGCGCATGGGATCGCGGCAACGAGAAGTTTCCGGACATGCCGGGGATCGCTGCCGATGTTCGCAAGACCGGTGCGCGTCCCGGCATCTGGATTCGCCCGCTGCAGGCCGGCGCAAACGTGCCCGACGGCTGGCGTCTGTCGCGCGATCACGATTCGCTCGATCCCACCGTGCCTGACGTGCGCCAGAAGGTGCACGACGACATTGCGCGGCTGCATCAGTGGGGGTTCGAGCTGGTCAAGCACGACTATACCACATTCGACATCCTGGGTCGCTGGGGTTTCCAGATGGGAACCGCACTCACGCGCGATGGCTGGACGTTCGCCTCCGGTCCATCGCGGACCACGGCCGAGGTGATTGCCGATCTGTACGCTGCAATTCGCGCGGGTGCGGGCGGGAGCCTGGTGATCGGCTGCAACACGGTGAGTCATCTCTCGGCGGGAACGTTCGAGATTTGCCGGATTGGTGATGACACGAGCGGCACGGAGTGGCCGCGCACGCGGAAGATGGGGGTGAACTCGCTGGCGTTTCGCGGCGCGCAGCACGATGCGTTCTACGCGGCGGATGCGGACTGCGCCGGCGTCACGAACGCCGTGCCGTGGACCCTCACCAGCCAGTGGCTCGATCTCCTGGCGCGCAGCGGCACGACGCTGTTCGTGTCATTGGCGAGTGATGCGCTGGGTGCACGGCAGCGACAGGATCTGCGCGCTGCACTCGCCATTGCGGCGACGCGGCAGCCGCTTGGTGAACCGCTCGACTGGCAGCGCACGGTCTACCCGACGCACTGGCGGCTGCTGGGTCGGGAGCACGGCTACGACTGGATGGGGGTGGACGGGGCAGGGCTGCCCTGACCGCGAGGCGCCGAAACTGACAGACGGGGCCGCCCGTCGCGGCTGACGGCAGGCCGGAGACCGGTGCTGGTTGTTCCCATCGGCGGTGCTGACGCGTCATTAGCGATTGAAGCTCACCGTCGCACGCGTTCATCCCGCTTCGGGACCACATCCATGCTCACCATCACCACGGCTGTACGGCGCTCTCTCGTTGGTGTCCTCATCGCCGCCACGAGCACGTCCTGCGTGACGCAGGTGGTGCAGGCTCCCACGCCAGATGTTGCCCCGGAGCCGGTCAACGATCCGCCGGCGCGCGTCGGGCGGTTGGCGCTCATTTCCGGGAGCCTGTCCTTTCTCGCGGCAGGCGATTCGGCGTGGGCACCGGCCGACCTGAATCGGCCGGTGACGACAGGTGATGCCTTGTGGTCCGACAACATGGCGCGCGCGGAAGTGGAGCTCGGGTCGGCCGAGCTGCGTCTGGGATCGACGACGCAGGTGAGTGTCGAGCGACTGGATGACGCCGCGATCCAGGTGAGCGTGCCGCAGGGCTCCGCCATCCTGCATCTGCGCGCGCTGGCACCTGACGAGACGGATGAGGTCGATGCGCCCAACGCGGCGATCGCCTTCGGCACGGCGGGCGAGTATCGCGTGGATGTGAGTCCCGATGGAGCCACGACCACCATCACGGTGTTCTCGGGAGCGGCGCAGGTCACGGCTGGCGGCGCGTCGTTTCCGGTGAACGCGCCACAGGTTGCCACCGTGCGGGGCGAGAGCGGTGCGACGTACAGCCTGGCGTACATTGGTCCGCTCGACGATTTCTCGCAGTGGTCGCAGGCGCGGAATGCGATGATAGCGGCGGCCGATGCCAGGGCCGCGAACTACGTGTCGCCCGACATGCCGGGCGTCGCGGACCTGGCCACGTATGGTCAGTGGGACGAGGACGCGACCGAGGGACCCATCTGGTATCCGCGCGAGGTACCGCCAGGTTGGGCGCCGTATCGCAACGGCCACTGGGTGTGGGTGTCGCGTTGGGGGTGGACGTGGGTTGACGATGCGCCGTGGGGATTTGCGCCATTTCACTATGGTCGCTGGGCAAACGTGCGCGGACGGTGGGGCTGGACTCCGGGACGCGAGATCGCGCCGCCCGTCTACGCGCCCGCCCTCGTGGTATTTGTCGGGGGCAACGGGTGGAACGCCTCGCGCTTCGGCGGCAGCGGCGGTGTGGGCTGGTTTCCGCTCGGGCCGCGCGAGGTGTACCGGCCGCCGTACGCCACCAGCCCGGGCTACGTGCAGCGCGTGAACGTCACCAACGTCACCAATGTCACCAACGTCACCAATGTGACGAACGTGACGTACCGCAATCGCTCGCAGCCGGGCGCGGTGACGACGGTGTCGCAGACGACGTTCGTGAATGGATATCCCGTGTCACGTGGCGTGGTGCGCGTACCGCCGCAGGAGATCAGTCGTGCGCCGATCGTGGGGCGGGCTCCCGTGGTGCCGACGCGTGTGAGCCTGGTGGGTGAAGGAGCCGCGGCTCGCCATGCAGCACTGCCGCCCGCCGCGCTGCAGCGCCGGCCGGTCGTCGCCGTACACGAGCCGCCTCCGGCGCCGGTGCCGTTCTCGGTACAGCAGCACACGCTGGCCACTACCGCGGGCGCGCCGCTCACGAGCGCACAGGTGGAACAACTGCGTCGCGAGGCTCCCGCCGTCACCATGCCCGTGCGCGTTCGCGCGGCCGCGACGCCGGTTCAGAGCGACGCGCCGGTGCACGCGATGCGCCCGGGAGCGCCGGATGTGCATCCGGTCACGGTGGCGCAGCCCGTGCCGCCGCCCGCGATCGAGCGCGTACCGGAAGTACCCGCGCGGCAGCCAGCGACCAGCGTCGAACGCGTGCCAGAGGTTTCGGCTCGACAGCCGGCGCCGGTGGTCGAGCGCGAGCCCGCGCCTGCAGCTCGAACAACGACACGGTCTGACCTGGGAGGCGCGGCCCGGACGCCGAAGATGGCGAGGCCGGCAAAGCCCGCAAAGCCCGGAAATCGGTCACGAAGCGCGACGCCGCCGAAGAAGGCCAGGGCCCCAAGGCCTGACACACATCCTGCGCCGGCTGACACATCCCCGGTGCACGGCAAGCCCTGATCTACGCTCCGAGCCGCATCACCCGCGGCTCACGCACCGCCTGGGGTGCCGCTTCCCTCTGCTCCGTCCGTGCGCTCGATGTAGATGGTGTAGTGAGCGGCGAGCGCGGCCAGCCCGCCAACCGCCGCCCAGAAGGGAAGCAACGCCGCGCCGACGACTCCCGCCGTGAGTGGCATGTCGAGCACCGTGCGCCCTTCGGCGTTCTTGATGACGACGCGGCGGACATTGCCCTCCCGCACGATGTTACGGAGCGTGGCGAGCAAGCCCTGGCCGCTGACGTGCAACTCTTCCGTGCGTCCGGGTTCGTCGGTCATGTCGTCTCCCGTTGAGTGTGGCCCGGCGCGAGGGCGTGCTCCTCGCAACGCCGCATCATGCACCCGGGTGCCGCTGGTGGCCAGTATGCGATCCAGTCAATGAGCGGCAGTGGCTGCCCCTACTCGGCGATGAGCTGAACCAGATGGACGAGCGTCTCCGTGGTCTTCTCCAGCCCGCGCCGGGAATTGAATTCCAGCTTGCTATGGAATTCGTGGCCGCCGGTGAAAATGTTCGGACAGGGAAGACCACGGAACGTGAGCTTCGATCCGTCAGTGCCGCCGCGAATTGGTCGCAGGACCGGCGTGAGTCCCGCGCGCCGCGCCGCCTCGAGCGCGTACTGCGTGATCTCCGGATGCTCCCTGAGCACCTCCTTCATGTTCCGGTAGTTCTCCACGATTTCAATGCGGACCGTGACACCCGGGACGCGCGCGGCTGATTCGCTCGCGAGGGTCCGGACCAGGCGCTCCTGCTCCTCGAGTCCGCTCACATCGAAGTCGCGCAGCAGCACCTTCACGCTCGAGCGTTCGATGTCGAGCACACCCGTGTACGGGTGCACGAAGCCCTCGCGTTCCTCGGTCGTTTCCGGAAGCATGTCGTGCGGCATGTGGCTCAGAAAATCGGCCATGGCATACATCGCGTTCACCATGACGCCCTTGGCGGATCCGGGGTGGGCGCTCTTCCCGAGAAACGTGACCGTGGCCGTCCGCGCGTTCCACGTTTCCTCGTTGATCTCGCCGAGTGTGTCACCGTCGACCGTGTAGGCAAAGTCGGCGCCGAACTCCTTGATGTCGAACTTGTTGATGCCAACACCGACCTCTTCATCCGCGGTGAACGCGACGCGAATGCGTCCATGCATGAGCTGTGGATTGGCGGCGAGCGTGTCCACGAGCGTCATGATCGCGGCGACGCCGGCCTTGTCATCCGAACCCAGCAGGGTGGTGCCGTCGGTGGTGATGATGTCGTCGCCGATCAGGTCGTTGAGCACGGGGTGCTGCGCCACCGTGATGACTTGTGACGGATCCGCCGGCAGCGTGATGTCGCCACCCTGGTAGTTCCGATGGATGATCGGGTTGACGTTCGACCCGCTGACCGCGGACGACGTGTCCACGTGCGCGAGCAGACCAACCGTGGGCACGCCGGACGCGTCCGGCATCGTGGCTGGAATGGATGCGTATACCATGCAGAAGTCGCTCACGTGCACGTCGCTCGCGCCGAGCTGCTCCAGCTCCGTCGCAAGCAGATTGGCCAGCTCCCACTGCGTTGGCGTGCTCGGCACCGTGTCCTGGTCCTCGCGCGACTGGGTGCCGATGCGAACGTAGCGCAGGAAGCGGTCAACGACGCGTTCGGAGGGCGGCTTCAGGGTAGTGGTCATGGAACGGAGGTTGGTGTATGGCGGAACGGCGCTGGATACGGGAGATTGTAAGTCTACAGCGCGCCGGCGCGGGCTCAACGGTTTGGCCGGCTGGCGCGATATACATCTGGACGTGACAGGCCGGTCTCGTGCGAGCCGGCCGCCGGCGTCCACTGGAGCGATCCGCCGGTCCTCATCGTTCGCTCCTGCTCGCGCACCTATCGTCACTCGGAAACCTGGAGGGGTTCGTCATGCGAGTACGCTTGTTGCTGCTCAGCGCCGCCGCATCACTGTTCACTGTGACATCCGCCATCGCCCAGCGCCCGGCAGTCCCCGGAGGCCGCGCGCCCGGCCGCGGCGGCGCACCTGGTGGTGAGCCGGCCGATACGGGCGGTGTGCCGGCGGTGGAGAAGGTCTCAACCACCCAACACACCATCACGATTGGTGGCAAGACCGTTGCCTACACGGCGAACGCCGGAACCATGGTGCTGCGCGACGACGACGGGAAGCCCAAGGCCACGGTGTTCTACATTTCCTACACGCGCGACCAGCAGGACGCGGCGAACCGTCCGGTCACGTTCTTCTTCAATGGCGGCCCGGGATCGGCGTCCATCTGGCTCGACATGGGCATCATGAGTCCCAAGCATCCGGACATGGGTCCCGGCGGTGCGCAGCCGGCACCTCCCTACAATCTCGTCGACAATCCGAACTCGCCTCTCGACGTCACCGACCTCGTGCAGGTTGACGCGATGATGACCGGGTACTCGCGTCCCGGCCCCGGCGTCAAGGCAACGGACTATACCGGAGCCAAGAACGACATCCAGATGTTCGGAGAATTCATCCGCAACTATCTCGACAAGTATCACCGCTGGGGGTCGCCCAAGTATCTCTTCGGCGAGAGCTACGGCACGTTCCGCTCCGCGGGGCTGGCATCCGAGCTGCAGGATGACGAGGGCATCGAGCTGAACGGCATCATGCTCCTCGGCACCGTGCTCGACTTCCAGTACATCGCGCAGTCGCCCACAAACGACATTGGCTACGCGACGTTCCTGCCGACCTACACGGCGACCGCGTGGTATCACAAGAAGCTCGGCGCGGATCTGCAGAAGGAAACGCTGGAGCAGGTGGTCCAGCAGTCGCGCGATTACGCATTCGGCGACTACCTCACGGAACTCGCCAAGGGCAACAAGCTGACGGCCGCCGAGCGGAGCACGGTGGCGCAGAAGCTCGCGCAGCTCACCGGCGTGTCGGAGCAGTTCGTGCTGAACACGAATCTCCGCATCGACGCCGGCACCTATCGCACGGAGCTGCTGCGCAGCGATCGCGAGACGGTGGGGCGCTACGACAGCCGGCTCATCGGCATGAACGGCAACGCCGCGAACCAGCGCGAGGACTATGATCCGTCGGACGTCGCGCCGTCCGGTGCGTTCATGTCCGCCTTCATGCGCTATCTGCACCAGGACCTCAACTACACGACGGATCTGCAGTACTACATGGGCGGACACACCGGCCGCTGGGACTACAGCTCACTGGGCTTCGGGTATCCCAACGTGGTGGAATCGCTGCGCCTCGCCATGGCCAAGGACCCGTACCTGCACGTCATGGTTGGCGCGGGCTACTACGACATGGCGACGCCGTTCGCGAACGCGGAATACACGTTCGATCACATCGGCTTCGACCAGACGTACAAGGACCGCGTGCAGTTCAAGTATTTCGAAAGCGGCCACATGGCGTACCTCAACCAGGCGTCGGCGAAGCAGCTGAAGTCGGACATCGCGCAGTTCATCGAGTCCACGCAGCATCTGACCCAGGTGACCGCGGCAGCGCATTGAGCAACGACGACGGCGCGCGTCAGCGCGCCGTCGTCGTTGCGGGAAGCGCCCCGGCGGCCTGCGGCCACGGGGCTGCGGGAAGCGGTCGCCTTTGGCGACCTGCGGGAAGTGGCGACTGAGCCTGACGGCTCAGCGCCTGCGGGAAGCGCCGGCCGGGCCGAAGGCCCGGCGGCTGTGGCTACTCCCCACGCCCGCCGTGTCGATTCCCCATTCCCGATTCCGAGGGGAAGGGTGGAGGGGAGAGGCCGATTGCCCATTCCCACGCAGGCGGCCGGCCACAGGCCGGCCGCCGCTTCCCGCAGGGCGCTCCCGAAGGGAGTCGCCCGCTTCCCGCAGCCCCGTGGCCGCAGGCCGCCGGGGCGCTTCCCGCAACGCTCGTGGCGCGCAGAGCGCGCCACGAGCGTTCCCCGCTATTTTCACCACATGCCAGCAGACACCCGGCCGACGGTGAACGCGAACGGCGACGCGCGAGTGAATGTGCTGGGCGTCGGCGTGAGTCCCATCAACATGGCGGAGGCGCTCGAGACCATCGCGGGATGGATCGCCCGTGGCGAGCGCCACTACGTGTGCGTGAGTGGCGTGCACGGTGTCATGGAGAGTCAGGCTGATCCGGCGCTCCGGCAGATCCACAACGCAGCGGGCCTCGTCACGCCGGATGGGATGCCGCTGGTATGGCTCTCCCGCCTGCACGGCTACGGCACAGCCGATCGCGTGTACGGTCCCGATCTCATGCTGGCGCTCTGTGCGCTCTCCGAATCACGGCAGTACCGGCACTTTTTCTACGGCGGAGCCGAGGACGTGCCCACCGTTCTGGTGGCGCGCCTGCGTGAGCGTTTTCCGCGCCTGCAGGTAGCGGGCTGCATCTCGCCGCCATTCCGCCAGCTCACCACGGATGAGGATGAGGCGATCGTGCGCCAGATCAACCAGAGCGCCGCCGATATTGTGTGGGTGGGGCTGAGCACGCCAAAGCAGGAGCGCTGGATGCACGCGCACGTGGGGCGCCTCGATGCGCCAGTACTCATTGGCGTCGGCGCCGCATTCGACTTTCACGCCGGACGGAAGAAGCAGGCGCCGCGCTGGATGCAGCGCAGCGGACTCGAGTGGCTCTTTCGTCTCGGATCGGAGCCGCGGCGCCTGTGGCGGCGCTATCTCATCAACAATCCGCTGTTCGTCTACCGGGTGTTGCTGCAGGCGTCCGGACTGCGCCGTTACGACTGATTACGGTCGCTGCGCCGGCGTCCGGCTGCGGCAGCCGTTCGCCATCTGTGCCGCGTGCGGCTCTGTATGCGTCCTCTGGCCATGAACCGTCGTCTTCGACTCGGCCTCACCGTGGCGCTCGCCCTCTACGGCATTCCGTGTCTGCTGCATCCCGGTGCGGGACGGCTGCTCGACGGCGTGGACCTCGCCATTCATGAGACGGGACATCTCGTGTTCGGCCCATTCGGCGAGTTCATTGGCGTGGCCGGTGGCACACTCGGCCAGCTCATCATGCCCGCAGTGTTCGTCGCCTACTTCTGGCGCCGCGGCGATCGCCACGCCGCGAGCGTCGCGCTCTGGTGGGTGGGACAGAGTCTCTGGAATGTGTCCGTGTACGCGGCCGACGCGCGCAGTCAGGTGCTGCCGCTCGTTGGCGGTGGTGAACACGACTGGGCATACATGTTCGGCAGACTGGGCCTGCTCCAGCTCGACACGCGTATCGCCCGACTCATCTGGCTCACGGGCGTGCTGCTCTACGTCATGGCGATCGTGCTCGGCGTGCGCACGGGGCAGCAGAGCGACGAGACACCGGATGCAGGCGCGGAGGAGACGGGGTCAGGCCCGCAGAGCGCTCTGCGGGTCTGACTCCGATCCTCCGAGGGATTCCGGCTCCGATTCCTTCTCGGCGCTCGGAGCGTCTGACCCCGATCTGTCGATCCCTATCGGATGCTGTCCTTCGGCGCCGGCTTCTTCACGGTAGCTGGGGTCACCGGTTTCTTCGCGGCGGCTGTCTTGACGGGCGGCACCGTCGCTGGGGCGATCGTGGCATGTGGTGGCGTCGCGGCCGGTGTCTTCGTGGGGGAGGCGGCCTTGGCGCCTGGAGGCAGCTGGACCGATCCGGTGGCTGTCGCAGCAGTCGTCGCGCCGGATGGTGCCGGAGTCGTTTTCGCTGCACCGCCAGCCGGCGTTGCTGGTGACGCGGCAGTCGCTGACGACGATGCGGCGGACGCGGCCTGCGCCGCCGGCGCACCCTGCGCGCACGGGTTCTCGCCCTGTGCGGTGGGTTGGGCAGCGGGTTGGGCAGCGGCGGACTTCTTGTGTCCGAAGATTCCCTTCAGGCTCGCGACGGCGGTGGTCGCCGTGGCCACCGCGGACGTCGCCTGGTCACTCGCGCGCTGGACGCCGGCCGAACCGGTAGCGCCGGCAATCGCGGCAGCCGTTCCACCAGCGCCGTTGCTGCAGGGCGCCGGCGAGCCCGCCCCCGCCCCTGCTCCCGGCGCGAGACCCGCAAGAAACGTCGGCGTGGACGATACGCCATTGGCGAGTCTTTCATAGTGCAGCGGAAATTCGCCGCCGAGTGAATGCTGATTGCCTTCGTACGAGTTGATCTCGTTCACCGTGAGGTTGAGCTCGAAGTGGAAGCCGTAGATCTGCTGGCCCGGATACCACATGAGCTCGAACTGCGCGTCGCCAGTGCCACCGGGCTGCAGTGAGAATCGAGGATCGAACGTCGATCCGTACACCTGACCGATCCCCCGCACTCCATTCGCGCCATACACGACGTAGCGATTGCCCTTGTCATCCACGGCGGTACCGGAGCCCTGCGCATAGCCGAGGATGAGCGACTTTGCGGTTTTGTTGCGGAATCGCACGACTGCGTCAATCACCTTGTAACCGCGCAGCTCGCTGGTGCGGAAGTTGGTGACGACGGCGGCGAAGTCGTTGGTCTCGGCGCAGTAGGGCGTGTTGCCGCACACCAGACTGCTGTCCATCGCGCTGCTCGCGGCCGGCGCCGGCGCCGGAGACTGGGCCCGCGTGGCGGCCTTGGGGACGAGCAGCGAGATAGCGAACAGGGCGACGACGCCCGCCCTGCCCACGGTTGCACTGGCTTGCATGTTCCACTCTCCTGATGGTGGCTTCGAGTCGGGACCGCACACAGAGCCAGTGCGCAGGACGGATGCGAAAACCGTCATCGCGATCGCAGGAGGCAGAGCTGGCGACGGTGTAATTGCACGACCCTGATCGCTCTCCTCGCGTGACTCGCGACCGGGCTCACCGATGGCGTGGATGCTACGTCATCTACGATGCCTGGTACGTCACCCTACGTATCGCCGGGGATCGCTGGGCGCAGCATACTGGCTGCGGTTCAGGCGAGCGCTGGCGGATACGCCGGCGGCGCACGCCGAACTCGTTGCGGTGGAGGCTTCGATGTCCGACTGCGAGTTGCTCCGCGCCAGCCCATCCGTGACCGTGCGAGATGCCACGGCCAGCGACAATGCGGCGCTACGGTCACTGGATGAAGCGTGCGGAATGGGAAGCGGTGCCCAGTGGGCGATCCGGCACGAGCCCGATTTTTTCGCGCTGTTCCGTGAAGCCGGCGTGCCGGCGCGCGTCGGCGTTGCCACGAGCGAGCATGGCACCGTGGTTGGCAGCGTGACCATGGTTGCTGCGCGAAGCCTTCAAGACGGTACGCTGGCCACGGTGCCGTACGTCAGCGGCTTGCACGTGCACCCCATGCACCGGGGCCGGAGCGTGGCCCCTGCGCTCGCCCGCTGGGCATTCGAACGGTGTCTGGAGGAGCATCGCGGGGCGACGCTCGGATGGTTCGTGGGAGCGGGCTCGGGCCAACGGCTCCGTACATTGCTCCAGCGCCTGTGCCCCGGCGTCTCGTTGACCTCACCCCGGACCCTCAGGTCCTACTGGATGCGCACTCGCCGCTGGCACGTTCCCTGGCCGGTGAGCCCGTACGAAGTGCGGCCAGCGGTGGTGCAGGATCTCGATGACATGGCCGCGCTCTGGCACGATGCATCCCGTCAGCGCCAGTTGGCACCGGAACTGGACGTGCACCGCCTTGCCCGCTGGCAGCGTCGGGTATTTCAACGGCCGCCTGCGTGCTACTGGGTCGTGCGGACGCGCCGCAGCGTCATCACGGCCGGGACGAGACCTCACGGCGCGCTGCTTGGCTTTGTCGGCCTCTGGGATCAGCGTTCCGTCAAACAGTTCCAGTTCATCAGGGAGCGGCCGATCGACACGGCGCGCCGGATGCTCCTCCACACGGTGCGCCCGCAGCGGTTCCGAACTGCACGCCAGGAAGTGCTGACCGCACGATGCCTGGCGGCCACACACGTCTGCGTGCCCGGTCTCGCGAATCGGGTGAGCGAGTTGTTGTTCGCACATGCGGCACGCGCGGCACGGCGCGCCGGATACTCACACATCGCCGTGATGGCGGACGACGATGATCCGGCCGCCGCCGTCTGCCGCCCCTGGCGCCCACGCTCACAACGATTCGCCGCGTTTCTCGTGGGGGCGCCTGGCGCGACCGTGAGACACGGTGACGACCGACCGCTTCACCTCGACATTGGCCTTGCTTGACTACCCGGATGACCACCCGGTTGCACGATCGCACATTCCCAGCCCGGAGACGCCAGCCATGTTCAATAACACGCGAAGTCGCATCCTGTCAGCCCTGGCACTGTTGCTCACGACAGTGTCCTGCATGAGCTATCGCGCCGCGCCCAATGGCATCGTGGCGCCGCAGCGCGACATCAAACTTGTATTCGGAGCGCCCGTGGTGCTGACGATGCGGTGCGACTCCTTGAGCCGCTCGGACACGGGTGGTACATGCAGTGACAGTCTGCAGCAGTACACAGCGCGCGACGCAGCCGGTCAGCTCCGGGAGTGGAACAACGATTCCCTGCTGGTTCTCGTGACATCATTGCACGATTCCCACGGCAGGAGTGTGAAGTTCAGTCCGGGACGCCTGACCCGGGTCGCGCGTGGCACAACAGGGGTGGAGGAGCGGCACGTGAATGTCGGCGGTACAGTGCTGCTGGTGATCGGGCTGATCGGCGCGGTGGCGGCGGTAGCCGGCGCTGTGTCGCAACCTTCAGAGCCTGCTCCCAAGGACTCGACGCCGCCGATGTTGAAGTGAGCGCGCGGGCGGGGCCGTTCATCGCGGTGACTCTCACGGGGGAGATATTCGGCCCGATTCGGTGGGGCGAATCGGTCAGTGCACACGGCTCCGGACCGGCCAGCGCACGAGGTCGACTCTCCCTCGCCGCGCGCCCGCACGGCCAGGTGTTGCTTGACATCGCTGCATCGTCCATAGATACTTCAAGCTAGAACCGTCTCCCGTGGTGATTTGCCGCCTATTGCCGCCACGTAAAACAAGTGCTAAAACGCGAGCGCCTGGGCGGCGACCTTCAGCTGACCCTGTCATGAGCGCACCCGCCGTTCTCCCGATCGCGATCCTCCACGAACATCCCGACTGGTTCAAGCCGCTCTTTGCCGAGCTGGACCGGCGCAGCATTCCGTACGTACGCATTGACGCCGCCGCGCACGAGTTCGATCCGGCGGAACATCGCGACGACATCCCATATTCGCTCGTGTTCAACCGCGCGAGTCCGTCCGCGTACATGCGCGGTCACGCGCAGTCCACGTTCTTCACGCTGCACTGGCTGCGCCATCTCGAACGGCTCGGCGTGCCAGTCGTGAACGGCGCCGACATCTACGCGCTCGAGCTGTCCAAGGCGAATCAGCTCGACCTCACCGCGTCGCTCGGGTTGCCGTTCCCCCGCGCCCGTGCGATCAACGACGCGTCGCGCGCGGTACACGCGGTGCGCGACGCCGAGCTGCGCTATCCCGTGCTCGTCAAGGCGAACATTGGCGGATCGGGCGCCGGCATCGTGCGCTACGACACCGAGGCCGCGCTGGAGGGCGCCGTGCAACGCGGTGACGTGCAGCTCGGCATTGACGGCGTCGCGCTCGTGCAGGAATCGGCGCCGCTGCGCGATGGGCGCATCACGCGCGTCGAGACGCTCGGCGGGCGGTATCTCTACGCCATCAACGTCTACCCCGCGTCGGGTTCGTTCGATCTCTGCCCCGCCGACGCGTGCCAACGGGCCGACGGGGTGGAGCTCGTTCGCTCGGCGTGCGCGGTGGACGCGCCGAAGACCGGGCTGCGAGTCGAAGCCTGCACGCCGGACCCGGAGATCATCGCGCAGGTCGAGCATCTCGCGCGCGCCGCCGATCTCGACGTGGGCGGCATCGAGTATCTGATCGACGATCGCGACGGCCGGCACTACTTCTACGACATCAACGCGCTGTCGAATTTCGTGGCCGACGCCGAGCGCGTGGTCGGCTTCGACCCCTTCGTGCGGCTCGTGGACTATCTGGAAGCGCGGCTGTTCGCTGGTGCCGGGCGGCAGGCGGTGCTGCCATGAGGTACGGCTACTGGCTTCCCGTCTTTGGTGGATGGCTGCGCAACGTGCCCGATGAGGGGATGGAGGCCTCGTGGGCCTACGTGAAGCGGCTGGCGCAGCGCAGTGAGGAGATCGGCTTCGACATCACGCTGATCGCCGAGTTGCTGCTCAATGACATCAAGGGGATCGACGCACCGTCGCTCGACGCGTGGTCCACGTCGGCGGCACTTGCCGCGGTCACGGAGCGGCTGGAGTTGATGGTCGCGGTGCGCCCCTCGTTCCACCCGCCGGCGATCTTCGCCAAGCAGGCAGCGAACATCGATCGCATTGCGAATGGCCGGCTGGCGTTGAACGTCGTGTCCGCCTGGTGGAAGGACGAGGCGCGGCGCTACGGCGCGGCGTTCGACGAACACGACGATCGCTACGCGCGTACGAGCGAATGGCTCGACGTGGTGGACGGCGCGTGGCGCGATGCGAAATTCAGCTACGACGGCCGCCTCTACCGGGCGGAGGATCTGGTGCTGGAGCCCAAGCCCGTGGCCACGGCGGCGCGGCACGGGCGGGCACGTCCCACCGTGTATGCGGGCGGCGAATCGGAGACGGCCAAGGATCTGATCGCGCGCAAGTGCGACGCGTACGTCATGCACGGCGACCCGCCGGAGCGCATCGCGCCGAAAGTCGCGGACCTCACGCGCCGGCGCGAGGCGGCCAGCGAGGCGTTGCATCGCGATACGGGCGAAACACTGCCGCCACTGCAGTTCGGCGTCGCCGGATACGTCATCGTGCGCGACAACCAGCGTGAGGTGGACGCCGAGGTCGAGCGGATCAGCAACGTCGCCGAAGGGTCGCCGGGCTACGGCAACTATCAGGACTGGGTGCAGAACACCAGGCTGGAGCAGCAGGTGAGCGTGCGCGATTACTCGGTGAGCAACCGCGGATTGCGCGCCGGCCTCACCGGCACGGCGGAGCAGGTGGCGGATCGCGTGCGCGCCTTCGCGGATGCCGGGGTGGACCTGCTGCTCCTGCAGTGCAGCCCGCAACTGGAGGAGATGGAGCGCGTCGGTGAGCAGGTCATTCCGCTGACCGAATCGGCGGGTCGAAGCGCGACAGCCAGGGTGATACGATAGCGCCACATCACTACCGGGCCGTCGCACTACTTGCATGGTTAGCTAATTATCTTATTATCTATCCATGGATTCCGCGTTCAAGGCGCTCGCCGACCCGACCCGCCGCGAAATTCTGAAGCTTCTGCGCAAGGGACCGCGCACGTCGGGCGACATCGCCGAGCAATTCGACACCGCCTGGCCCACCATCTCGCGCCACCTCGGCGTGCTCCGCGACGCCGGGCTTATCCTGTCCGAACGGCATGGACAGCAGATCGTCTACGAGCTGAATTCCACCGTGTTCAACGACATCGTCGAGCAGTTGCTCGATTGGGTCCGTCCCGGGAGGAAGCATGCGTAAGTGGTATCCCGCGATCATCCTCGCGGGTGC
>DATNDS010000121.1:0-6603 GCA_035553215.1 Gemmatimonadaceae bacterium | reverse complement strand
GGGTGGTTGCGCGGGCCGGTGTTCGCCGAGCTGTTCCCGCTCGCGCTGACGCCGGTTCTGCTCGCGGGAATGTGGTATCGGAACGCGCTGCCCCGCGTGATCCGGCGCGGCTATGCGGTGCTGCTCGGCGTCGTCATCGTGGCGTTCGGCATACTCTGCCTGGCGCGCGCCAGCCGCAACGTTGTCGATCCGCCGCGCTGGGATGTGCAGTGTTTCTGGCTGTTCGGCAAGGTGGCCGTCGCGGGCGACGACTTCTATCGGCCAGAGAGCTTTCACGCCGTCGCGGACTCGCTCCGTGCCGCCGGCGAACCCGTGAGCACTGCGGGCGATTTCAACCGGGAGCTCCTCGACGTCGGATTTCCGTATCCGCCGATGACCATGCTCCTGTTTGCCCCGCTCGGTCTCCTCGGTCTGCATGCGGCCGCGCTGCTCTGGTACCTCGTGATCATCGCCAGCACGGTGGCCGTTATCGGCGTGCTCTGGCACAGGCTGTTCGAGCCGCACGGGATGTGGGAGCTGGCGTTCACCACCGCCATGGTGCTCACCCTGCGGGCCACGTATTCGACCTATGCATTCGGCCAGACCGGCTTTCTGCTGCTGCTTTTCCTGCTGCTCTTCTGGCGGGACCGAACTCGAATGTCCGGCGGAGCGGATCTGGCTCTGGCCATGATAGTCAAGCCGGTTGCCGCGTTCTTTCTCGGCTGGACTGTGCTGGACCGCCGCTGGCGCTCCGTGATGGCGACTGTGCTCGTGCTCGCCGCCCTTGCCGCAGTGACGGCACTGGCGTTCGGATCGGAGGTGTTCACTTCATTCATCACGAGTAATGCGGTGAGTCGCATGCCGCACTCCTACTACTCGTCGAACATCAACCAGTCGCTGCTGGCGACCTGGGTTCGCGCGACGCACTATGATTTCAGCCATGGGTCGCCGATGGCGCAGCCGGCATTCCTCGTCATGGCGTTCGCGATTGCCGGGCTCACATTTTCCATGGTGATGTGGCTGGGCCGTTCGCGGTCGGCGCTGGGGCTGGCCATGGGAGTGCCCGCGGCGCTCCTCCTGTACCCGCAAACGCTCGAGCACTACAGCGTCCTGCTGCTCCTGCCCCTGCTGTTCATCTGGACGCGGCAGGAGGAACTCGGCATTTCACAGGCCATGACTATGGTGTTCGTCACGCTGGAGTACGCGCTGGTGCGTTATCATGGGGGACGTCTGGATTTTTTCGCGATCCTTCTCTGCTGGGTGACACTGCTGGTGATTGCGATTCGCGTCGTGAGACACCCGTCGATGAGCGCGAAGCCCCGCCGGATGCAACCATTGGGAGCGGCTATCGCGAACCACTGACCTTGTACACCGTCATGGCACCGTCCCGGAACGAGGGCGTGGCGTGCGCGGAGAGAATGGCGTCAACCCGCTCGTCTGTGCCTGCCTGAATGATGTAGTCGTAATCGTGGTTCACACGCTGCCAGTCGAGCGGCGAAAAATCCGCCGTGCCCCACCGCGCGGCGGGAAGATACAGATGGTGCAGCACCACGAAGTGCCGGAAGTAGGAGAGCAGCGCGTCGCCATCCCGCGCGCCCGTATACGACCAGAGGCCGGCTACCTGTCCCCGGTTTCGAATGATGTGCCAGAAGGCGTACTGCGCGTACGGGTCGACGCGAGGGTGCGGCTGATGATCGGAGATGATGGCGAGAAGCCGGGTGTCTGGCGGCACATGCTCGAGGGCAACGTCGAAGTCCGCGAGCAGCCGGTCCGCCGACCGCGTATAGTGCCAGATTACCAGGGCGTTGAGCACGCATGCGGCGAGCAGCGCTTGGCGCAGCCACGGGCGCGGCGCGTCGGACGGCTCCCGTGCCGTCATGCAGAAGGGAAGAAGCCAGGCGGGAAGGAGCCAGCGGATGTCCATGGCGCCACCAACCTTGCTCCCCTGGGGAAATACGAGAAACAGCACGAGGAACACAATGGCGGATGCGGTGAACGTATCGAGGCGGAGTCGCGCTCGATTGATGTACAGGAAGGCCATGAGACAGATCCCATACAGGGCAGCCATGATCCCCGCCTGCAGCAGCGAGAATGAAAAGAAGGGCGCGCCCAGCTCCAGCAATTTCATGGACGCGCCGCGAAACTCGAACGACTCAACCAGATTGGCACCGCCAGGCGAGGTCAGGACGACACCCCAAGCCACCCCCACCACCGCTGTGATGGTGACGCACGTGACCAATTCGGAGCGGAACAGGCGGTGCCGGAGATTCGTGGGCAGTTCGCCCTGTGGCAGGAGCCCCAGGGCATAATCAACCCAGATGACGACGAGCGCGATGAGTGGCGTGGTGAGGTGAATGAGCAGGAGCCCCACCGCTGCAATGGAGAGCAGGATACGCACCGGCCACGACGGCACGGCGCGACGCGGCCACCACCAGGCGAACCAGAACAGCACGATGCCAACGCCAATGGCGTAATTGATCATGCCCTGGATGAGAAACCAGTTGAATCCCAGCAGGGCGCCGACGAGCGCCCACTCGCGGCGTGGTGGTGCCGTGACGCTGATCAATGCGTACATGCCGGCCGGCAGCAACGCGAGCGCGATGGCCGTGAGGATCCGGAGCGCCGCGTGCGGGCCGAACAGGTGAACGAGTGCCACGCCAACCAGGTCAACGCCTATATAGGCCGTTGGCGTGAGATGCACCACGATGCCGGGCGGTGGCGCGCCGAACCAGAAGCGCTCCATAAGGACATAGCGCGCCAAATGGTTCATCACGTCGCCGTACGGAAAGTGGTGCGCCAGCACCGCGACGGCGATGTTGACGACCGTCGCGAGCGCGACGGCAGTGCCGGCGGCACGATGTCGCGCGCCGGCACTGCCGGTCATGGCGTTCGGCACCGCGGGACGTTCAGCCTCGGCAGTGGAGTGCTCTGTCACGGCGCGGTTCCGGCGCGCGGAACTGCTGGAGGGAGAACGCTAAACACGCCCCAGGCGATCGATCATTGCCTGAAGAAGATCCCATCCATTTGCAGCATCCGCCCGGTTCTTCTGTCACTGAACCCTGGGTAAATGGCATGAAGTTCGTAACCGAGTTGTCCAGTCCGCTCCAGAATTTCCTTGAACAATGCCTGACCCGCATACAAGGGCACCAACGAAAGTTCGAGTTGAATTCCCTTGACTCGTGGGAGCAACCCGGATGCGCCTTCAAGAACCTGCAGTTCAAATCCCTGCACATCAACCTTGAGGAAAATTGAATTGGCATTCCTCATGTCGTCGCTGGCGAGCATGTCCAGTCTTCGAATCGGGACCAGCTCGGAACCCACATATGCCGAATGCGGTGCCGCCTTCACATGGGCATCCAGAATCCCCAGTACAGAACTGCTGTACGAATTCTCTGCAATATTGATTTCGATTTCCCCATCGAAATTTCCGATAGCCATCCGACTGGCCACGGTCCACAGGGCGTCACCGCGACTCGCATGTTCCAGTGCAGCGTGTGCGCTCGAAAGCGGCTCAAAGGAAATGATCCTGCCTGAATATCCGGACTCGCGAAGGCCGCTCGCGTACTGGCCGACATTGGCCCCCACATCCAGAACAAGGTCAACCTGATAATGATCACACAGGAGTCTTGTTCGTAATGCATCGGAGGTCAACAGCGAAACCCGCTTCACGTCAAAGCCAGTACGCCGTATCAATTTCTTGAGGAGCTTTTTCAAGGTTCCGCTCGTCAGAATGGGCGTGGGCGAGTTGTGAATGAAGCGCCGCATGAGACGGGAGAACGTGTTGCGGGCACCGGTGCGGAGGGCCGACGTCAGCGTGCAACTTATTGAGTGCGTGCGGGGCGCTCAATAGCACGACAGGAGTATGCGCACTCGGTGCCAGGTCAGTCACGATGCCAGGCGCATGGCGACTCGCTAGATTTGCGCAGGCCCGTCCGGGAGGGAACCGCGCCACAGTGCCGGGTATATTCCTCAACCCGGTCGGCTGGCGACGGGCGGGCTGGGCCGCGGGCGTCATGGATTTCCATCAATTCCACTTCGACGACGAATCAGCAGCATGGCTCAGCAGGGCGTACTTCCGTGAGCACGACGACGGTCGCGAGCGAGCCCCTTCTCGCGCGACGTCTGCGCTGGGCCGGCCGAGGGGTCTGGGCCATTACCGATCAGGGATTGTTCGCGGTGTCGAACTTCGCCATGAACATCCTGCTCGCGCGCTGGCTCACGCCCACCGAGTACGGTGCGTTCGCGATTGCGTACTCTGTGTTTCTCCTCTTTGGCACCTTGCACACCGCGCTGCTCACCGAGCCGATGCTCATCTTCGGATCGGCGAAATACGAGGCGGGCTTCGCGGCGTACATGCGTGTGCTGCTGCGCGGGCATTGGCTGATCTCGGGCGCTGGCGGCGTGCTGCTCGCGATTGCCGGGGGCATCGTGTGGCTTGTCGGCTCGCGCGATGTGGGTGTGGCACTCATCGGGCTCGCGCCTGTGGCGCCATGCGTGCTCCTTGCCTGGTTGACGCGCCGTGCCTGCTTCTCGCGGCTCCAGCCGCACTGGGCCGCCGCAGCGGGTGGTGTGTACCTCGTATTGATGCTGGCCGGTCTGTACGCGCTCTTCCACCTGGCGCTGCTCTCCGTGTTGTCCGCGCTTCTCGTGATGGGTGCGGCGAGTCTCGTGGCCGGGCTCTGGCTGGTGCATCGCATCTGTGCCGGTGGCGCGGCATTTTCTCCGGACGTCACAGCGCGCCATGTGGTGGACGACCACTGGAGCTACGGGCGATGGGCGCTCGCGACCAGCGTGGTCTCGTGGGTGCCGTCGAACATCCTGCTCGTCGCCATGTCCGGCTTCGCGGGACTGGCGGGTAGCGCCGCGTTCAAGGCAATGCTGAATCTCGTCATGCCGATTCTCCAGTCGCTGACCGCGCTGGCCATCCTCCTGCTTCCCGCGCTCGTACGCGTACGTGGCCGCCCCGCGTTTCGGAAGCTGCTGCTGTTTTCGCTGGCGCTGTTCGTAGGCGGTGCACTGCTCTACTGGATACTCCTGGGCGCGTTCGCCGAACCACTGGTCGGACTGCTGTACAAGGGTCGCTACGGCGATACCGCCAGATTGCTCTGGGTGATTGGCCTGCTGCCGGTATCCGCAGCCGTCGTTGCCGTATTGAGTACGGTGCTGCGCGCCGTTGAGCGGCCGGACCAGATCTTTTGGGCATACGTCGCCTCTGCGCTGGCCGCAACCACGGCGGGCATCTGGGCACTGGCGCACTTCGGGCTGCTCGGCGCGGCCGTGGGACAGCTCGCGGCATCCGTGGCAACCGCGGTGGCACTGGTGGTCATCGTGCTGCTCCGTCGCCGCCGCGCGATCGCGCAGGGAACGAATGAGTTCGATACTCCCGTTCCGTAGCGCGGTTCACTGGCGTTGCTGCTGCGCGCGAGCGGAGCCACGAATCGTTCCAGCCATGCGTCGTGCACCCAGTGAAAAATTGCATTCTGCGAACGACGCAGCGGTGCATTTTGCGAGTGTTACCGTGATGTCGAACACAATTGGCCGAGATTAATGTCTCGCCCTATTGCTCATTGACCTTTGACTCCTATTTTCGTCCCGGGATTGATGGGCGCTTCACGCGACATCGGTCCATGTCAACTGCGCGGCCCTCACGGGTCCGCGATAATGGCAAACCCGGCGAAAGCCGGGGACGCAAAGCTACGAGGCTACCGCATCCACAGTGGATGCCAGGCCAGTCGAGCCGCCGAACGGGTTTGTGCACAGGGGTACGCGCATGCAATTCTCCCGAAAGGCTGACGTGTTGGTCTCCGTCGCGATTGTCCTCTCGCTGGCCGGCTGTCTCGATCGATCCAGTCCGATCGCTCCCTCCGCAGGAACCGCAGAAACCCGAACCATCGCACACGTCGTCACGACGCCGTCGAAGACACATCTGATCGTGGACTCGACGGTGACGCTGCACGCCGCCGTGGAAGATTCCGCGGGCAGTCCGGTGAACGGGGTGTACGTGTTCTGGTACAGTTCCGATACGACGATCGCAACCGTCTCGCCCGCCGGCGAAGTCAGGGCGTTGCGGGAAGGCGCGGCGACGATCGCCGCGTACGTCGGCAAGGTCAAGGGCGCATCCGCGCTCACGACCACCGCGATCGTGGACTCGGTCCGCGTCTCCCAGCCGAGCACAACGCTCCAGGTCGGGAAGACAACGCAGGTCACGGCGCAGGCGACGGACAGCAAGGGCAGAACGCTGAATCGCACGGTGACGTGGTTGTCGAGTGACCCCACCATCGCCTCGGTCTCGTCGAGCGGCGTCATCACGGCACTCAAGGCGGGCACGACGACCATCGACGCGTCGGTGCTCAGCGTGAGCGGCAGTCTCACCACCACTGACACGCTCCTGTCGCTGTCCACCAACAATGGCAACGGCGGCAGCGGCGGCAAGAAGATCGGTCATGTGAAGGTGACGGTTTCGCCGACTCCGGTGAGCTCGGTGCTCATGTCACCCGCAACGGTATCGCTGAGCATTGGTGCGACGGCGCAAATAGCCGCGACGCCGCTGGATTCATCAGGCAAGCCGCTCAGCGGACGCACCGTGACATGGAGCAGCGCGAACAACGCCGTGGCCACCGTATC
>DATNDS010000120.1:0-5682 GCA_035553215.1 Gemmatimonadaceae bacterium | reverse complement strand
CGCCGTCTCGCGCAGTGACATGCCGTCGCTGTAGGGCTTCTGACGTCCGTCAATCACCGCGAGAATCAGACGCCGGCCGTCGCGCGCGAGACCGGCGACCGTGCGTGGATTCCGGCCCGCGTTGAACGAGCGCTGGCCGGTTGTATCCACCGCCGCGGCAATGATGCTGTCGCGCACGAGCATCGGCCGGCCGCCCACCGCCTCTTCCGGAAAAAATGGCGCCAGCGACGCGCCGGCCGTCGTGAACACCGCGATGTGCGGTACACCGCTCGAGTCGAACGCCAGAGCCGCCTGACTCACCGGCGGGGTGAGCCTGCGACCATCCACGACGAGCAGCCCGATGGGCCTGCCGGTGGCGAGCGAGAAGAAATCGCCGTTCACGCCGCCGAGCACGTGCTCGCGCGTCGCGAGCCACCCGAGCAGCGCCGTGGTCTTCGTGCGGCCCGCGGCGCTGTCCGCGCCCTTCACCGCGACGACCGCATTGCAGCGGTCGAGATCCACGTCGAGTACGTGAATGGCCCACGGACCCGCGGGCGAGTGGATGTAGCGCAGCACCACGCCATCGCTCACGATCCGGGCGCGAACCGTGTCGGCGGGGAAGGGGAGCGGCGCAAGCCGAGCCGGCGTGAACCGTCCGGCGCAGGCGGCGGCCGTGAAGCAAATGACGAACAGGACGAGACTGCGAGTGGGTCGGCGCATGGCGGACAATCTACGGCAGCTCGTGGTGCGCGCGATGCCGGCTCGTGGTGCGCGCGACTCGCGCGCGCTGCGAACAGTGCGCAGCGCGCCTCGTCAGCCTGCGCACGCCTACTCCACGCGAATCGCCGCCACCGGATCAATCCGGGCCGCCCGCATTGCCGGAAGCCAGCAGGCGACCCACGCGATGCCGAGGAGGAGCACGGTAACCGCGGCGAGCGTGACGGGGTCCGTGGCGCCCACGTTGAACAGCGCACCCGCGAGCCATCGCGTGCCCACCAGCGCCGCCGAAAGGCCGATCGCCGCGCCGGCAATCGCGTGCGTCATGCCGCGCCGCACGATCATGCGAATCACCGCGCCATGCGGTGCGCCGAGCGCCATGCGTACGCCGATCTCGCGCTGTCGCATGCGCACCATGTACGACAGCATTCCGAAGATCCCCACGGCTGCAAGCGCGACGGCTGCCACGGCGAATCCGCCGAGCAACGTCGTCAGGTGCCTGGGCTGCGCGATCGACGCATACACGCGGTCCTCCATCGGCACGACGTCATCGAGCGGGATTTCGGGATCCACCGACCGCAGCGCAGTACGAACGCGATGCACGACGGGTTGCGGTGCACCTGCCGTGCGCACGAAGAGGTTCAGGTCGCGCGACCATCCCTGCGTGAGCGGCTCGTACACGGCATCATCAGAGCCGCTCAACCCTTCGTACTTCACGTCGCCCACGATTCCCACCACGGTCGTCAGCGGACAGGTCGTGCAGCCGCCCGAAACGAGCCGTTGGCCAATGGCTCGGCCATCCGGGAAATAGCGCTCAGCCCATGCGCGACTCACCACCACCACGGGTGCCGCGCCGGTGTCGGCCGGAGCGAAGAGACGCCCCTCCAGGAGCCTCACGCCGAGGGCCGCGAAGTAGTCGTGTCCGATCATCACCCACGGCGCCGTCGGCTGCGCACCACCTGGCGGCACCGGATGTTCGATGAGGTCGAAGTTGTTGATGTTGGTCACCTCATCAGGCGGCATTGCCTCACCCAGCCCCGCCCGGACAACTCCGGGAATGGTGCGAACGAGCGGCAGCGCCTTCGTCCAGTACGTCGCGATCGCCGTGTCATTCGCGTAGCGCGCCGACGGCAGCGCGACGCGCAGGGCGACGAGGTGCGCCGGGTCGAAGCCCGGTGCGACCCGCTGGAGCCGCACAAGACTGTTGAGCAGCAGTGCGGCACCCGCGAGCACCGGCAGCGCGAGCGCGAACTCGGCCACCACGAACGCGCTGCGGATCGCATGGGCGTGCCGGCTGACGCCGATGGTGCGGTCGCCATCACGTAACGCCGGCGCCGGATCGCGCTGGAGCAGGAGCACGACCGGATACGACCCGACAACGATGCCGGCCACGAGCGCCAACCCGACGGCAAATGCAACCGCTCGCGCATCGAGCTGGGCACCGTCCAGTCGCGGCACGTCGGGTCCGATGGCCTTCAGTACTGCGAGCCCAGCAAAGCCGGTGGCGATTCCCGCCACCGCACCGGCGGCCGCCAGCACGATGCTCTCGGTCACGAGAAGCCGGACCAGCCGGCCGCGCGATGCGCCGAGCACGGTACGCAGGATCACCTCGCGCCACCGGCCGGTAGCGCGGACGAGCATCAGGCTCGCGACGTTCGCGACGGCAATGAGCAGCACGAGCGCCACGGCCGCGGCGAGCAGGCCAAGGGTGTGGCCGGCGTTACCAAGGGCCGCCTCCCGCAAGGAGACCGGCGTCAGTCGCGCCGTGTGATCCTGGAAGCTCGGCCATGCTTCCAGCAACGCGACGCTGATCGCAGCCAGCTCGTGCCGCGCCGCGTCGAGCGTCACTCCCTTATCCAGCCGTCCAACGACGAGCATGCCGAACGGTCCCCGGCGCGTCGGCGGATCGAGATGCAGCACGGGCCAGATCTCGGCGTGCAGTCCCGCCAGCTCGCGCATGCCCGCCGGGAGCACACCAACGATCGTGTTCGCGGTGCCATCGATGGTGATGGTGCGTCCGATGGCACCCGCATCGTCGCCGAATGTGCGCGCGGCAAACTGGTGGCCGACCACCACGACCGGTGGTGCACCGGTCCGCTCGTCTCGCGCTTCGATCGCGCGACCTCGTGCAGGCCGGATACCGAGCGCGCGGAAGAACCCCGACGTGGCGAAGCCCGCACGGGCGCGCTCCAGAGCGGCGCTGGACGACACGGCCACGTCGAGCGACCACACGCCGCCTACCGCGGAAAGACTGTGCGCCTGCGACGCGATCGCCTGAAAATCAACGACAGAGAGGCCGAACCGATTGGTGGGTGAGTTCTGCTCGTAGATGCGGATGAGGCGGTCATCGTGTGGATACGGCAGGTGCGAGAGGAGCACCGTATCCACCGCGCTGAACACGGCCGTACTGGCGCCAATACCCAGCGCGAGCACGAGTACCGCCGACGCGGAGAATGCGGGCGCGTGAAGCAGACTGCGCACCGCGTAGCGGACGTCCTGCGCGAACTCCCCGATCCAGCGCACGCCACGGGCATCGCGATGCGCTTCCTTGTACCGCTCCATGCCGCCGAATGCAACGAGCGCGCGGCGTCGCGCCTCGTCCGGCGCGAGCCCCTGCGTGCGCATCAGGTCATCCGCTTCCATCGCGACGTGGTGCTGCATCTCGGCGTCCAGCTCGCGCTCGAGCGCCGGCCCGTGGATGAGCGCGCGAACGCGGCGCGCCATCCGGTTCAGCCACTGGCGCATACGGCCCTCCCAGGGGTTCACGTGGCCTTGAGCACCCGGTCCACGGCGCCGGAGAAGAGGCGCCACTCGGATCGCTCGCTGGCGAATTTCTTCTTCCCGGCCGCCGTGAGCGTATAGAACTTCGCGCGCCGTCCTTCAGGGCTTACCCCCCACTCGGCGCGAATCAATCCCTGATCCTCGAGGCGATAGAGCGCGGGATAGAGGCTCCCCTGCCCGACGTCCAGCACCTCGCTCGAGAGCTGGCGAATGCGCTTGGAGATGCCCCAGCCGTGCAGCGGGCCCAGTACGAGCGTCTTGAGGATCAACAGGTCCAGGGTGCCCTGGAGCAGGTCGGCGCGGTCATTCATGGAGTAATCCTCACTGGCATTCATGCCTTGGCATCCGACAACAAGGGTAGGGCTGCTGTTGTCGGATGTCAAGGTATCGATCCGGCGGGCGCACGAGAGCCCGGCACGGTTGCCGCGAGGCTGACTCTTGACGGGCACGCGGCCGGGATCAATTAGTGCACGTCACCCGTGCGCCCTGTTGCCGGTCCGGCGATCGTCGGCAGACCGACGGCCGGACGTCATCCTTCACGCGGAGCGTCCCATGTTTCTGATCCGGGAGATCATGTACTGCAAACCGGGCAAGGTGCGCCCGATGGTCGAGAAGTTCATCGCGATGTCCAGGCTGGGTGAGAAGCAGGGCATGCCGCGCATGCGCATCATGACCGACTTCTGCGCCGAGGCGTACTGGACGGTGGTGGCGGAAATGGAGGTGCCGGACCTGGCGGCATTCGAGAAGATGATGGCGTCGCCGTCGGGGTCGCCGGATGACATGAAGCAGATGGAAGAGATCATGAAGGGGTATCACGATCTCGTGGACCGGGGAAAGCGGGAGATCTACCGGATCGAAGGCTGATCGCCGCCGTGCGGTCGCGCCGCCGCTGGCGCGGCGCGATCGACATGGTGTTCCGTCACGGAGTGATCATGATCGCACGGACCTGGCACGGGCGCGTGCCCGCTGAAAAATCGGATGCCTATTATGCGTATCTCCTCCGTACCGGCTTGAGTGCATACGCAGCCACGCCGGGCAATCGCGGCGTGCACGTGTTGCGCCGCACCGACCAGGGTGTCACGCACTTTCTGCTTCTCACGTACTGGGACTCGGTGGACGCCATCAAGGCGTTCGCCGGAGAGGACTACACGGTCGCGCGATATTATCCGGAAGATGACGACTTCCTGCTCGAGCGCGAGCCGTTCGTCACGCACTACGAGGTGCTCGCGGCGTCTCCCGGGTCAGCGGCCTGACGGACGCGGGCCGGCGGGAGGACCGAAGAGCCGCCCGTCCCAGATCACGTCAAAGGGACGCTGCGGGTGGATGTGCGTCGCGTCCGGGTGCGCGGGATTCAGGATGTAGTTCCACTCTTCCGGCTGTCCCGGCACGGAGGGAACGAGCAGGACGGCGGTCCGACCTTCGGCGACCCATGCATCGCCGAAGGCCCGGGCGACGGACGAGCCCTCGAGCTCCCAGCCCGGATGCGCGGGTGGGTTGAACGCTTCCGCCGGCAGATCATCAGGGACCTCGATCCGCAAGGCGTGATGCGGGCCGGGCAGCGCGAGCCGCCCGCGATGCACCAGGATCTCGAGAATGGCCGTGGCGTAGTGCTCCGCCGCGTAGATCACGGGCACGCCGGGCGATGTCCATCTCCCGCCGGCGCGCACCGCTCCGGCGACGTCGTAGAGGGCGTGCCGCTTCTTGCCAACGCGATAGATGACGGGCACGCAATCACACGGGCAGACTGAACTCGAGGCGCCAGAGCACGTCCTCCACGCGACGTGCGCCGAGATCGCTGACGGCGAGATCGATCGGCGCGCGACCGTCCAGCAGCGGGTGGGGCGATGTGAGGAACTGTTGCGCTTCGGCCTGCGACTCGAGCACGTGCTCGGCGAGTGCGGTCACGCGCGCCATGCGTTCGAGACGTTCGCTCTCCTCGGGGCTGAGGACGCCGGATCGTTCGCGCCGGAGCAGGGTGGTGCGCGGGGCGATGAGCCGTTCGACGCGCGCGCGTTCAGCGGCGGGGTAGTGCGCGCTCACGCGGCGGAGGCTCTGCAGCGGCAGGCCACGCAGCACGAGCGCGCTGAGCTGCGCGAGGGTGCTGACCTGCACGCGCAGCACGCGGCGTCCGCCGAGTGTGGCGACGACGGTTTCGAGGGCGGGGTAGCGGGTCATGGGCCGTGGCTCCGGCTGTCCAGTTGGAAC
>DATNDS010000119.1:0-4308 GCA_035553215.1 Gemmatimonadaceae bacterium | reverse complement strand
AGCGCGCGAGCGTGTACGCGTCATCGAGGTGGGGCAGCATGACACGCTCGAATCGATCCACGATTCCTTCCGTCACGTCGCTCCGTTGGCTGGGCCGCTTCATCGATGACTGGACCGCCGGAACCGGAAAATTATTCCCGGTGCGCCCGGGAATAAAGCTGCGGCGTTCGCGGTCATGGGAATCGTCCCTGACATGAGGCGTATCTTCCATGAGCACGAAACACCAGGATCGCGACGACGACCGGTTCGACGATGCGGGCAACACCCGTCCCGCCGGCACCAACTACATTCGCACCGACAGCAGCGACGACGGCATCGATCGGCGCGGCTTTCTGCGCTGCATGGCCTGGGCGGGAACGGCCACCGTGTGGGCCGTAAGCGGCGGCGTTCCGGCATCGTTCGCGCTCGGCCGCGCGGCGTCCCTCACCGAAAGCCAGAAGAAGAGCATTTTCTTCGCCCAGGTCAGCGACAGCCACATTGGCTTCAACAAGGCGGCCAATCCCGACGTGACGGCGACGCTGCGCGAGGCCGTGGCCAAACTCAACGCCCTGCCGCAGCGACCCGCGTTCGTGCTGCACACCGGCGACATCACGCAGCTCGCGAAGCCGTCGGAATTCGATACGGCCGGCGAAGTGCTCAAGGAGCTGAAGACCGACCGGGTGCTCTACGTGCCCGGCGAACACGATGTCGCCGCGGACAACGGCGCGTCGTATCTGGGGCGCTACGGCAAGGGCACCAGGGGAAATGGCTGGTACAGCTTCGATCATCAGGGCGTGCACTTCGTGGGTCTCGTCAATGTCCTCAACCTCAAGGCAGGCGGACTCGGCTCGCTGGGCGCCGAGCAGCTCGCATGGTTGAACAGGGACGTGGGACGGCTGCCGGCGAGCACGCCCATCGTCGTGTTCGCGCACGTGCCGCTGTGGACGGTGTACCCGGCATGGGGGTGGGGCACTGACGATTCCGAAGCGGCGCTCGCGCTGCTCAAGCGCTTCGGATCGGTGACCGTGCTCAATGGGCACATCCACCAGATCATGCAGAAGGTGGAAGGCAGCGTGACATTTCACACGGCGATGTCCACCGCGTTTCCGCAGCCTGCCCCGGGCACCGCGCCGGCTCCCGGTCCCATGAAGGTTGCGCCGGAGACGCTGAAGAGCGTGCTCGGCGTGGCCGACGTGACGTTCATTCCCGGACGCAAGACGCTCGCGGTGGTGGACGCCACGCTGTCCGGCGAGCCGCCGGCGTTCGAGAGCCTGGCGGTCGCGAGCACCGCGCCGCGCGCCGCACGCGCTCGTGTGCGCGCGCCGAACGAGATCGGCATCGACAACTTCCGCTTCACCCCGCCCGCACTCCGGGTACCGGCGGGCACACGAGTGACGTGGATCAACGACGACGACGTGCCGCATCTCATCGCGAGCACCGGCGGACGCTTCAAGTCATCCGCGGTCCTCGACACTGGTCAGCGCTACGAGCTCACACTCGGGAAGCCTGGCGCGTATCCATACTTCTGCGCGCTGCATCCGATGATGCAGGGGACGATCGTGGTGACGTAATGAGCAGGAGGGAGGAAGGGTGCGGTGATATTGCACGGTGTGACCCAACTTGCATCTCATGGAATCCGGGTGATGCCGGCTTCTGGTGGAGTACGATATTTACGGACTCGACAGGATTTACAGGGTGGACAGAATTCGCAGGATTCTCACGGTGCCGTTCCCAAAGCAGTTGCGGTCAATCAGCGAACGGACAGAAACGTTGGGACTCGGCTCCCAACAATCCTGTCCATCCTGTCCATCCTGTCCATCCTGTAAATCCTGTCCCGCCGTTCGCAGGGGCTGCGCGGCTACGGGGCGCGCGCCAACCCCATCACAGCGCGTGACCGTCGCAACATCCACCCGTACAACCACACGATCGCGCCGACGAACGCGGCAACGCCCAGCCACGGCGCCGGCGCGAAGGTCGCCGGCACGATCGCGATGGGCGCGTCGGTGGTGAGGCCCACAATGAGGCCGGCGTTCACCACGCCCCACACGCTCTCGCCCACGATCAGTCCCGATGCGACGAGCGTTCCCAGTCGCTCGGCGCGCTCCGGATTCGGCGCGCTGTGCACGCGGCGATCGTACCAGTGGGAGATCAGTGCGCCCATCACCACCGCGCCGGTCGCGGACATGGGCAGGTAGATGCCGATGCCCACGGCGAGCGGCGGGATGCGCAGTTTGTGCAGCGCGCCCAGTGCCTCGTCGAGCAGAATGAGGGCGACGCCCACCAGCGCGCCGACGCCGATCATCGTCCACTCCAGATTCCCGCCGATCACGCCCCTGGCGAGCGCGGAGATGAGCACGGCCTGCGGCGCGGGGAGCGGGTTCGGCGCGATGACGCCGACGTTGGCCGCACCGGCAAAGCCGTACGCCCGTGCGAGCAGGTTGAGCACCCACGGCACCACCGCCGCGCCGGCGGCCACGCCCGCAATGAGCGCGATCTGCTGGCGCATGGGCGACGCGCCCACGAGCTGCCCCGTCTTGAGATCCTGCAGGTTGTCGTTCGAAATGGTAGCGCAGGCAAAGACGATGGCGGTGATGAACAGCGCGAACGCCACCAGCGCGGGGCGCGTGGCATCCGTGGGCCGGATCGCCACGACGAGAACGGACGCGCACACCACGATGGAGAGGATGCCCACACCGGAAATGGGGCTGTTGGACGCGCCGATGAGTCCGGCCATGTAGCCGCAGATGCCGGCGATGATGAAGCCGACGATCACGACGAACGGCACGGCGATGATCGTCAGCCGCACGGCGTCATGCGCGAGCACCGTGGAGCGCGCGAAGGAGAACGCCAGCCATCCGGCGAGTACGGCGCAGCCGAAGGCGATCGCGATGATCCACCGCGGCGACAGGTCGCGATCGCGGTCGTCGCCCGTGGCTGCGGCACGCGACGCGGAGAGCGTGCTCACGAGTCCCGCCACCACGGGGCGCGCCAGGCGCGCGAGCGTGTAGATGGCGGCGACGCCAATGGCGCCGGCGCCGACGAAGCGCACCTGCGTGCTCCAGATCGCCGTCGTGTGCGCGGCCACCGTCATGCCCGCGGCGACGTGGTTCAGCGACGTGAGGATCGGCACCGCGATGCTCCACGAGATCACGAGTCCCACGAGCATCGCCATGCCGACGGACAGTCCCACGAGATGCCCGGCGCCGAGGAGCGCGAGCGACCACGCGAGGTCGTAGCCGCTCGACGCATTGGAGCCAATACGATAGAAGCCCGACAGTCCGCCCGCGACGATGCCCGTACCCGTGAGAATCGCGAGTCCCGCCGAGGCCACCGCGCCCAGCACCACGGCCACGAGTCCCTCGCGCGCCTCGCCCGTGGCGTCCACCGTTTCGCCACGCGTGCCCGATCCGACCCTCAGCACCTCCGCCGCCGCCACGCCTTCGGGGTAGGGCAGGTCGGATGTGGTGACGAGCGCGCGACGCAGCGGGATCGTGAACAGCACGCCGAGCACGCCACCGCTCAGGCAGATGAGAAACGATTCCCAGAACGGGAATCCGGTCCACCAGCCCACGATCACCAGTCCCGGCAGCACGAAGATGATCGCCGAGAGCGTGCCGGCCGCGGAGGCCACGGTCTGCACGATGTTGTTCTCGAGAATGGACGAATCCCTGACGGCGCTCAGCACCGCCATCGAGATGACGGCGGCGGGAATGGACGACGCGAACGTGAGCCCGACCTTGAGACCGAGATAGACGTTGGCGGCGGTGAACAGCGTCGTGATGAGCGCGCCGAGAACGAGCGCGCGCAGCGTGAGTTCTCTGGGCTTCATGAGAGTGGTCAGTGGTCCGCGAGACGCCGGATCGTCGTGCACGCGCGTCGTGCCCGCGTGATGATGCGCATTGGGATCCGGCCGCGCCACTGCTAAATGCGGACTTGCCGCACGGGGAAGGCACGCCGATCGCAGAGATCGTCGCGCAGCGTACAGCGGGGGCCGCGCATGTCTTGCCTGGCGTCGCGCGACTCTGTACTGTTGTGCTGCCTCGCACGAGCCGAGAAGGCGTCGCAGGGCACCCCATCCTCCACTCCCATGTCAAAATTGAACGCGCTGATCCTCCCGCTCGGGCTTGCTTTTGCGTTGGCTGCCGGGCGACACATCGCACCGCGGCCGACAGGGCCGAGTGCCCCTGCGGCCGTGCTCGCGAACGAGAACCGCGACGCAGCCGGCGTGCTGAAGAATGGAACGCTCGATGTGAGCCTCGAGGCCCGCGAGGGCGAGTGGCATCCGTACGGTCCAACGGGACCCGCCATTCCGATCCTCGCGTTTGGTGA
>DATNDS010000118.1:0-3795 GCA_035553215.1 Gemmatimonadaceae bacterium | reverse complement strand
GGGTCCAGTGAGAATGTGACCGCCGGGCCCGCGGTCCGTGACGGAATCCACCACGTTGCGCAGCGACTGCTGCACCTCGGCGCTCGGCAGTCCCGCGCGCTCCAGCCCGCGGGGCGTGTTGGTGAGGAGCGTCTCGACTTCCACGGTATCGCCCGAGGCGACGCGGAGCACCGGTGTGGCCGCCGCGCTGTAGTAGCCGTAGGCCACGGTGTGTGGTGTGGCCGCGAGGTGGTGGATGTGTGCTGCCGATTGCGCGGCTGCTCCGGATGCGGCGGCAAGCAGAACGAGCACGAGGGCGGCGAATGACGCGACGGGACGGGAACGCATGGGTATCCTCAACGGGGGCGACCGAGAATAGCCCGACAGGGATCGGGGGGCAACCCGGTGCGAGGTGGCCCCGGCCATGCGGCCTGTCGAGGCTGGCGCGGCCGCCGGCTACCGCGGCCGCGCGCTTCTATCCGTGATCTTGACAGATGGTAGACTGTCTACCATCGTGGTAGTAGACCATCTACCATCACATGCGCAGACGATCCGGCGCCAGAGTCGAGCTTCTCCAGGGGACACTCGACATGCTCGTTCTCAGAACGCTCCGCTTCGGGCCGGCACACGGGCACGCGATCGCGAAGTTCATCCAGCAGACCACGCGCGACGTGCTGTCGGTGGAACACGGATCGCTCTACCCCGCACTCCATCGGCTGGAGCGCAACGGCTCGATCGCCGCGCGCTGGGAGACGCCGCCGGGCGGTGCGCGCGAGCTCAAGTTCTACCGCCTGACCACAAAGGGGCGTCGGCAGTTGCGTGCGCAGGAATCGAAGTGGGATGCGCTCGTTGGAGCGATCGCGCGCGTCATGCGTCCGGCGCCGGAACGCTGACCATGTGGCGCGGTCTTCGGTCAGATGCGCACCGGCCCACGAGCGACGAGATCGCGCGTGAGCTGCGCGATCATCTCGAGCTGGAGGCCCAGGAGATCGGTGCGCGCGGCGTAGATGCCACGACCGCCGCAGCCCTGGCGCATCGCCGCTTCGGCAACGTGACGCTTGCCCTGGAAAATGTACGCGCCGAGTGGCGCGTGGGGTGGATCGACCAGCTCTCGCGGGATGTCCGCCACGGGCTTCGGGGACTGCGCCGCAGCCCTGTCTACACGATTACCGCGGCGACCACTCTCGCGCTGGGCATCGGCGCGTCGGTCGCCGTGTTCAGCCTTGGCTACCACGTACTCGAGCGGCCGTTCCCGCTGTTTCCGCAGGACAGACTCGTGTGGATCGTGCAGCGCTCGCCGCGCCAGTGCCCAACGTGCGACAAGGCATCGCCCGGTGCGTACGAGGCACTGCGGGAACACACTGCATCCCTGTCGGCGGTGGGCGCCGCGCAGCTCTGGCGCGCGACACTGCGCGGGAGTGGAGAAGAGCCGAGCAACCTCGTGCACGGCTATCTGGTCACCGCGAACCTGTTCAGGCTCGTAGCCGCGCCCTTCGCACTGGGACGCGATTTCCCGACGGATGCCGACCGCCCCGGGCGGAGCGGGGTCGCGGTGCTCACGTACGACTTCTGGCAGCGGCGATTCCACGGCAGTCGCGGCGTGCTGGACTCGACCATCATGCTGGACGGGAATCCGCGCCGGGTAGTTGGCGTGCTGGCTCGGCACGTCGTCTTTCCGACCGAATCACAGTTCTACCTGCCGCTGGTGCTCACGGCCGCGGATGCCAATGAGCACGCGTCACGCTACCTCGACATTTTCGCACGACTGGCACCGGGTGCCACGGTGGCCGGTGCGCAGCGCGAAGCAGCAGTCCTGAGCGCCCGGCTGGCCACCGAGTACCCCAGGCCCAATGCAGACTGGCAGCTTGTCCCCCTGCCGCTGCGGTCGTTCCATACCGACGGCGTGGCGTTGCTCGTCCGGATCTTCGCGGTCGCGGCCGCGCTCGTGCTGCTGGCCGCATGCGTAAGCGTCGCGAATCTCGCGCTCGCGCGCACCTCGGCCCGGCGACGCGAGGTTGCGCTCCGGGCGGCGCTCGGCGGTCAGCGCGGCCGCCTCGTGCGCACGCTGCTGGTGGAAGCGTTGCTCGTGGCGTTCGTGGGCGGACTGATTGGCGTCGGGCTCGCCGCATGGGGGATCCACGCTGCGGCGAACATCGTTCCGGCCGAACTGGCGCGGTACTCGCCGGGCATGGCGCTGACACACGTCGACGGGCGCGCGCTGGCGTTCACAGTCGTGATGTGTGTGATCACGGCCGTGATGTTCGCGGCGCTTCCCGCGCTGCGTGTCACCAGCGCTCCGCTGTCGAGTGTGCTGACCGACGGCGGGCGCAGCAGCGCCGGTGATGCGCACGGCGCGCGACTCCGCGCCGCGCTCGTCGTCGTGGAGGTGAGCGTGGCGCTCGCGCTCCTCAGTGCCGCGGTCCTCCTCACGCGCAGCGTGCGCAACATGATGCGTGGCGACCCGGGTGTACGGCTCGATCACGTGCTCACGACGCAGCTGTCGCTGCCGCGCGGGACGTCGGACAGCGCGGCGCGTGTGTTCATCACCCGTCTCGACGAGCGACTGCGGCAGGAACGGGGCATCATCCAGGCGGGCGTAGTAAGCACCACGCCGCTCAGCAACAACTGGTGGGGGACCACGTTCGCCATTCCCGGGCGCGAGGCGCCGCCCGATGGGAGCCCGCTCGTCGCCAACGACCAGCGCATAACGCCGGGCTATTTCGAGGCGATGGGCATTCGCATCCTGAACGGTCGCGGTATCGAAACGGGGGACCGTGCGGAACACGGCGCCCTGCGCGCTGTCGTCATCAATCAGTACATGGCAGAGCATCTCTGGCCGCGCGTGGACCCCGTTGGACGCACAATCACGATCGCGTCACAGCCCTGGACCATCGTTGGCGTGTCGTCGGACGTGCGGCACGGTGGCCTCGATTCTCCCATGCGATTCGAGATCTACCGGCCCGCGGTGCAGGTGCCTTCGACGGCCATGGATCTCGACGCCTGGGTCGCGGGCGATCTCCCGCACATGCGCGATCGTCTGCGTCAGGCGGTCGCCGAGGTCGATCCGGCCGCCGCTGTGGGAGAGATCATCAGCATGCGGGAGATGGATGCGCAGCATGTCTCACCCTTCCGGTTGATGGCGGGCGTTGTGGGGACTTTCGCCCTGACCGCGATGCTCATGGCGGTGGTGGGAGTGTACGGGGTGATCGCCTATGACGTCACGCAGCGGCGCCGCGAGATGGCCATTCGGATGGCGCTGGGTGCGACCGCCGGCCGCATCGTGTCGCACGTGGCCGGTCGCGCGCTGCGGCTGGCGTTGATCGGCATCGTGATCGGTGGCGCCGGCGGCTTCGCCTTCGCTCACCTGCTGCGCGCCGTGCTCTACGGCGTACCGGCCGGCGACCCGGTCACGCCGCTTGCCGTGGCCGGGTTGCTGTTGCTCGCGTCTCTCGCCGCGGCGCTCATTCCATCGTGGCGTGCCTCACGATGGAATCCCGTCATCAGTCTCAACGACTGACAGGGGCGGGGAAGAGGGCCCGGGGAATGCGGGATGTCCCGGCCGCCCTCAGCGAAGTTGCGCGCCTGAGTCGTTGTGCGTCCGGGAGGTGATGCGGTTCACGTCGACTTCCCGCAATCGGGAGCTCCCATGGCAAATCGTTCGCTCACGCTGATCGTTCGTACGCTGTTCGTGCTGGCGCTGTCGTTCGCTTTCTCCACCACCGCGCACGCGCAGGGTCACGGCCGCCACGGCCCGCCAGGCGGGATGCCGCCCGGACAGGCGAAGAAGGTCGTGACAATGGATCACGCCTCGGAGGT
>DATNDS010000117.1:0-4381 GCA_035553215.1 Gemmatimonadaceae bacterium | reverse complement strand
AGATCGAGCGCCGCGGCCTCGATGCGGGGCACATCCTGCGGCGCGATGGCGACGATGGCCTTGACCATCCAGATCGCCATCAGCACACCGAGCGCACCGCCAGCGAGGCCGAGTGCACTACTCTCGATGAGACTCTGCCTGATGAGGCGCCAGCGACTCGCCCCAAGCGCGACGCGCACCGTGAGCTCGCGACGGCGCGCCGCGGCGCGCGCCAGCAGCAGGTTCGCGACGTTCACGCAGGCGATGAGGAGCAGAAGGCTCACGGCGCCGAGCAGGATCCAGAGCGCGCGTGGCGTGGTGGGCCCGAGCGCCCACTGCAGCAGCGGCGTCGGGACGGTCGTGACGTTGGCGCGGATGTCGGGGTGTTCCTGCGCCACCCGGCTCGCGAGCGCCGTCATCCTGGCGCGCGTGCTCTCCATCGTTGCGCCGGGCGCCAGTCGCGCGACCGCCTCGAACATGTAATTGTCGCGCCGTTGGAGGTCCGGATCGAGTTCCGACGTGACGCGCATCGGCAACCAGAGGTCGGCGTCGAGCGGCCAGCGTGCTCCGGCCGGCAGCACGCCGACGACGGTTCGCTTGATCGCGTTGATTTCCACGGCGGCCCCGACGATGTCGGGACGCGCACCGAACTGCGTTCGCCACAGCCGGTCCGAGATGACGACCGCGTATGCGGCGCCCGTGGCGTAGTCAGGAGGTTGCAGCGACCGTCCCTTCGCAGGCGCCACAGCGAGGGCACCGAAGAACTGTGGGCTCACACCCGCCGCCTGTATGCGCACCGGCTCCGTGGCGCCGGTGAGATCCATCTGCACCGGTTGATAGACGGCGACCTGCGCGAACACATGCTGGTCGCGCCAGTCCATGAAGTCCGCGTAGGTGACGGACCATGCGCCGCCCGTGGTCGTCAGACGCGACTCGGGAACCACCATGCGGTCGGCTTGGGGGAACGGAAGCGGCGCGAGGATCACAGATCGCACGACGCTGAAAATGGCCGTCGTGGCGCCAATGCCGAGGGCGAGCGTGATGATGGCGGCGACCGTGAACGACATGCTGCGCCGGAGCGAGCGAATTCCCTGGGCGATCTCCTGCATGATAACCGGCATGTCGGCTCCTGGAGATATAAGCTGGCGTTCCGTTCGACGTCCCGCCCATCATAGACCTTGGACACCCCTGCGGCAGACAGGGTTTCGCCGTGTTTGCGGCGGCCCATGGCTCGGGCGCGGATTGTCGGGTGGTGGTCGCGGCTGCATCCTTGCATCGCGACGCCAGCGAGCTCGATAGGCAGTCGTGTGCCGCGCTCAATGGAAAGCTCGCACTGACAGTCCGTTCGGACCACCCATCAGACCACCCCTTGCCGACTCGCACCATGAAGACCCAATACTACACCGCCGCCAGTCTGGACGGGTTCATCGCGGACCCGCAGAACTCGCTCGACTGGCTGTTTCAGTTCGGTGAGGAGGAGGAAAGCGACTATCCGGATTTCATTCGAGACGTCGGCTCGATAGCCATGGGGTCGACGACATACGAATGGATCCTCGAGCACCACATCCGACCCGATGCCGATCGTCCGCAGGCGTGGGCCTACCAGCAGCCAACCTGGGTGTTCACGTCTCGTTCCCTTCCCGTCATCCCGGGAATGGACATTCGATTCGTGAAAGGTGATGTGCGATCGGTGCACCGAGGGATGGTCGAGGCCGCGGGCGGCAAGAACGTCTGGATCGTTGGCGGAGGCGAACTGGTTGGCCAGTTCCACGACCACGGATTGCTCGACGAGGTGATCGTCACGATTGCATCGGTGACTCTCGGCGGCGGCGCGCCACTGCTGCCGCGAAGGATCACGACGCCGCCGCTGCGACTGCTCTCGGCGACCGCGCACGGCGAGGCATTCGCTCAGCTCCGCTACGCCGTGCGCCGGCCGACAACGTGAGCAGGGGCGTGGACGGTGGAAACGACACGCCATCACGAACGCAGGTCCTGTAAAATCTTCGTGCGCGCCCGCAGTTGGGAATGGCAAGTGTAGTGCCGTAAGTTTCGGCGACCAGCATGGCGTGGCGCTGGTCGCCCACTCGCCTGCACGAACCATGACTCATTCCAACTCTCCCAGATTACTCAGCGCGCGTCGGTTCATCGGTGGCCTGTGCGTTGCGGCGCTGTGCTGCGTCGCGCACAGTGATGCGGTCGCGGCACAGATCGAAGCGCACCACGACTTCCGGATCGCGAACGGCGCGTTTCTGCTCGACGGCAAGCCGCTGCAGATCATCTCCGGCGAGATGCACTATGCGCGCATCCCGCGGGCGTACTGGCGCCAGCGGTTACAAATGGCGAAGGCGATGGGGCTCAATACCATCGCCACCTACGTCTTCTGGAATTATCACGAGGTGCGCCCCGGCGTGTTTGATTTTCACACGGGCAATCGCGATCTCGCGGAGTTCATCCGTCTGGCACAACAGGAAGGGCTGTGGGTGATTCTGCGCCCGGGTCCGTACGCCTGCGCGGAATGGGACTTCGGCGGCCTGCCATCGTATCTGCTCAAGGCCCCGGCGGTGACGGTGCGCGGCGACGATCCGCGCTACCTGCGCGCCGCCGGCCGCTATGTGCGCGCACTGGCGCAGCGGGTGCGTCCGCTGCTGGTCACGCATGGGGGCCCGGTTCTCATGGTGCAGGTGGAGAACGAGTACGGCTCGTTCGGATCGGATTCCGCATACAAGGAAGCGACGCGGCGCATGCTCGTGGATGCGGGAATCGACGTCCCCCTGTTCACGGCGGACGGCGACTGGGCCTTCGCCAAGGGCGGGATTCCAGGTGTGTTCGCGGCCGCCAACGGGGAGACGAATTACGACACGCTCGCCGCGCGCGCCGGTGCGTACAACAGGAACGCCGGCCCATACATGGTGGCCGAGTTTTATCCGGGGTGGCTCATGCACTGGGCCGAGCCGTTTCCGGTGACGCCGGTGGACAGCTTCCTGCCGGCGTACGACAGTCTGCTGGCGCATGGGGCGAGCGTCAATCTCTACATGTTCCACGGAGGAACCAACTTCGGCTTCACGTCGGGCGCGAACTACACGAAGTCCATGCCGATCGAGCCGAGCATGACGAGTTATGACTACGATGCGCCGCTCTCCGAAGCGGGATGGCCCACGAAGAAGTACTTCGCGCTGCGCGACGTGATCCGGCGTCACGTGTCGTACGCCATCCCCGACGTCCCGGCGCGCATTCCCGTCATCGCGGTGCCGCCGATCCGGCTCGCGCACGCGGCCGGGCTGTTCGATCTCGTGGCGCACGTGAAGCCGGTGCGGTCAGCGGAGCCGTTGTCGTTCGAGGACATGGATCAGTCGAACGGGTACGTACTGTACCGGCATCGTGTCGAGCGGGCAGTGAGCGGCACGCTCGCCGTGCCCGGGCTGCGCGATTATGGCGAGGTGTTCGTGAACGGCGTGCGGGTGGCGACGCTGGACCGGCGCACGCGGGCGTTTACGGCTCCGGTGACGATTCCGGCGGGTGGGCAGCTCGACATTCTCGTGGAGAACATGGGGCGCATCAACTACGGCGCCGACATGGTGCACAATCGCAAGGGGATCATTGCGCCGGTCACCTTGGCGGGAACTGCGCTGAGCGGGTGGTCGATGTATCGGATGCCATTCGATTCAGCGTCCGCGGTGCGGGGCTCGCCGCGCGACGTCGCGGGGGTGCCGGCGGTGTATAGCGGTACGTTCGCGGTGGACAGCACGGGTGACACCTTCCTCGATCTGCGTGGCTGGCATCGCGGGATCGTCTTCGTGAACGGCGTGAATCTGGGGCGGTACTGGCGTGTGGGTCCGCAGCAGACATTGTATCTGCCGGGCGCGTGGCTGCGGCACGGCAGCAATGCCATCGAAGTGTTCGATCTGGATGGAGGAGTGGCGAAGCCGGTGGTCGCGGGGCTCAGGACGCCGATTCTCGATCAGCTCGAGACCAGGTAGGGGGCAATGGGGTCAGGGATCAATGGAGGGGGGTCGGATGAGGTGATGACGGGAATGGGCAATCGGGAATGGGGAATCGGGGAGGAAGACCTCCCCACCCCGCACCCCACCACGTTTTTTTCACCGCCGCCTCCCCCCGCTTCATCATTCCCCATTCCCACGATTCCCCATTCCCGATTGCCCATTCCCACGGGCGGGGTGGAAAGGCGGGAATGATTGCCCATTCCCAAGGGTGGGGCGATGGGGCGTGGATCAATCGCCTCTTCCCCCATTGATCCGCGAGTCCGCGCCGTGGCGTTCCTGCTCGATGCGATTCCGCTCGGCCACCGCAAAGTCGAGAAAGTAGCGGTCCAGCCATTCGAGCGTCGTGTCATACTCGTGGCCGCCCGTCGCGGCATCGCAGAGCATCTCGCGCGCGCGTGCGA
>DATNDS010000116.1:0-2453 GCA_035553215.1 Gemmatimonadaceae bacterium | reverse complement strand
GGACCGCCAGAGGGATAACCGCGCTCGCGACGTATCCCGTCGCGCCGCGTGTACACGCGCTCGTCGCCGACCGCGCGTTCGTGTACGCCATGCTCATCCTCGGGGGGGCTGGGCTCGTGCGACTCGCGCTCGCCGCGGTGGTGCCGGTGGTGCCCGACGAGAGTTACTACTGGGAGTTCTCGCGTCGTCTCGCCACCGGCTACTTCGATCATCCACCCGCGATTGCGCTGCTCGTGCGCGCGGGAGTCGCGCTCTTCGGTGTGACCGCGCTCGGCGTACGGTTCTGGCCGGTCGTTGCGGGGTGGATCGCGTCCGTGCTGCTGGTGCTGCTCGCGCGCCGTCTGGGCGGCGACCGCGTTGCGCTGCGCACCGCGGTGATCATTGCGTGCGTGCCGCTGGCGGCCGCGGGTCTCGTGATCGCCACGCCGAGTACTCCGCTCATGCTGGCGGCGGCCGGTGTGCTGTACGCGCTGGATCGCGCGATCGAGGAACGCGTCGGGAGCCGCGCGTCGCTCGTCTGGTGGCTCGTGGCAGGAGGCGCGCTGGGGTTGGCGCTGCTCGCCAACTACGAAGGTGCGCTTCTCGCGCTCGGCGTGCTCGTCGCGCTGATCGCCTTCGCGCCGCTGCGCCGCCAGCTGGCGACGCCGGCGCCGTATCTCGCGGCACTCGTCGCGCTCGTGCTCTTCGCGCCCAACATCTGGTGGAATGCGCGGCACGACTGGATCGCGTACCGCTTCCAGTTCGTGCACGGGTTCGGCGGCCTGCATCATCCCGGTCTCGCGCATCTCTGGTCCTTCCTGGGCGGGGAGCTCGCCGTGGCGAGTCCGATTCTGTTCGTGCTCGGTGCCATTGCCGTGTCACGAGCACTCCGTCACGGCACTCCGCGTGAGCGCCTGCTTGGCACGATCACGGCGACGAGCATGGTGGTGCTGCTGGTAAGTGCGCTGCGCGGCCCGGTGGAAGTGAACTGGACGGCGACGGCGTATCTGCCAGCGATCGCGCTCGTCGCGCTCTGGCGCGGCGGCCGCGCCTGGCGTCGCTGGCTGGTGGCGGGGTGCGGACTCGGTGCCGCGCTGGTACTCGTGACGTACGCACAGGCGCTCGCGCCGGTGCTACCCATCAAGCCGGCGGACGACCCGACCGCGCGCGGCACCGGGTGGGCCGAGCTTGCGCAGCGCGTGGAGCGAACGGCCGCGGCACTGCGTGCGGACCCGGCCCCTCGCGAGGGTACGAGTGAGGGCATGCGCGAGGGCACACGCGAGGGCACACGTGATAGCATGCGTGACGGCACGGGCGACGCCGCGCTCGGCTCCGTGCAGCACACCGTGTGGATCGCCGGCAACCGCTACCAGGAAGCGTCGGAGCTCGCCTTCCACCTGCCGTCACATCCGCTCACGTTCTCGCTCAACCTCGGCAGCCGGCCCAATCAGTACCATCTCTGGCCACTGCTGCAGCAGTCGCTGAAACCGGGCGACGACCTGGTCCTGGTGCTCCCCGCCGTGCCCTCCGGCGCTGGACAGCCGGTGATCGAGCTGCTGCGTCCCCATTTTTCGAGTGTACAACGCACGGACACTGTGGCGCTCACGCGTGGGCAGCAGGTGCGCGAGCGGGAGGAAGTGTGGGTGTTGCGGGGGGCGGCGCGCTAAGCGCGCCGGCGGGAAGCGCCGGCAGCCCTTCGGGCTGTCGGCTGCGGGAAGCGGCGATCGGGAATGGGAATGATCCACGCCCCGCTATCCCTCCCTTGGGAATCGGCAATCACACTGATCGGGAATGGGCAATCGGGAATGGGGAATCGGGGAGGAAGACCTCCCCACACCGCACCCCACCACGTTTTTTTCACCGCCGCCTCCCCCCGCTTCATCATTCCCCATTCCCACGATTCCCCATTCCCGATTGCCGATTCCCAGGGGCGGGGTGGAAGGGCGGGGACGATCCCCGCTCAGCCGCCGGGCCTTCGGCCCGGCAGGCGCTTCCCGCAGGCCGCTGCCGCAGGCAGCCGGCCGCTTCCCGCAGCCAGCCGCAAGGCTGGCGCTTCCCGCAGTCGGCCGCAGGCCGACGCTTCCCGCAACGGCTGTGGCGCGCTCCGCGCGCCACAGCCGTTGCCCCCGTCAGTATCTTCCCACCATGGGCGACTCTCCCTGCTGGCTCCACGAATTCGACGACTTCTCCATGACAACTACCCCGACGTCCGCCATCGCTTCCGATCTCACTGCGTGGCTCGATGCGCAGAACGAGCGCATCCACACCGAGCTGTATCAGTTCCTGCGCATTCCCAGCGTGAGCGCGCAGGAGCAGCACAAGGCCGACATGACCCGCGCGGCGGAATGGCTGGCGAAATCCATGAGCGATGCCGGGCTCAAGACAGAGATCATGCCCACGGGCGGACATCCCGCGGTGGTGGGCGAGTGGCGCGGCGCCGGAGCGAACGCAAAAACGGTCCTCATCTACGGGCA
>DATNDS010000115.1:0-47154 GCA_035553215.1 Gemmatimonadaceae bacterium | reverse complement strand
CTTCTGACGCTCTTCCGGCGCAAGGTGAGCGCCGCCAAATCGCTCTCCCGCCAGGAAGCAAATACGTTCATCGCCGATTACGTCGCCGGCCTCGAAGGCTACACGTATCTGGAGGGGGATTAGTCGCTGGTAGCTGGTGGCGGGTAGCTGGTTTAGCGACGGTAGCGGGTGGTTGGTCGCTGGGCTCCCGCACTCAATGGGGGTCAGCGTCGATTGATCCACGCCCGATTCCCGGTTTCAATCGACTCTGACCCCTTTGACCCATGCCCCTCCTCGGCGTCCTCGTCGCCACGCTGGTCGCGACCAAACTGCTCGGCGAGCTGGCGCAACGCATTGGCCAGCCCGCGGTGCTCGGCGAGTTGCTCGCGGGCGTGCTGCTTGGCGCGTCGCTGCTCGGCGTGCTCCAGCCCAATGATCCGGTCATTCATGCATTGTCCGAGATCGGCGTGCTCGTGCTGCTGTTCGAAATCGGGCTGCACACGGACCTGCGCGCGCTGCTTGGTGTCGGCACCACCGCTGCGGTAGTGGGACTCGTCGGCGTCGTGGTGCCATTCGTGCTCGGCGCCGGCGCTGCCCACCTCATGGGTCTGGCTGCGGTGCCCGCCATTGTTTGCGGCGCGGCGCTCACCGCCACGTCGATCGGCATCTCCGCGCGGGTGCTCTCCGACCTGGGGCAACTCGAAACACGGGAAGGGCAGGTGGTGCTCGGCGCGGCCGTGCTGGATGACGTGGTGGGACTCATCATCCTGTCAGTCGTGAGCGCGCTGGCCAGCGGTGCCTCCGTGAGCGCGATGGGGGTGGGGCTCAGCACCGCGGCCGCCGTGGCGTTCATTGTCGCGGCCCTGGTCATCGGCAGCAGGATCGCGCCGCCCCTTTTTCGTGCGGCGGGTCGCCTTGAAACCGAGGGGAGCCTGGGTGTGCTGGCCCTCGCCTTTGCGTTCTTCATGGCATGGCTGGCCACGAAAGCCAATTCCGCATCGATCATCGGTGCATTCGCCGCGGGATTGGTGCTCCATCGCATCCCGCAGCGCGAAGCTATCGAGAGCAAGGTGACGACGCTGGGCCACTTCTTCGTGCCCATTTTCTTTGCGGCCGTCGGGGCAGCCGTAGATGTCCGCACGCTGGCGAGTGGACATGTGGCGCTGACCGGGGGCGCACTGATTGTCGTCGCGCTCGTCGGGAAGTTCGTGGCCGGCTATGCGCCGTGGTGGTTCCGCGGGAGCAAGGCGCTGGTTGGCGTCGCAATGATCCCGCGTGGCGAAGTCGGTCTGATCTTCGCGCAGATGGGTCTCGCAACCGGCGCGCTCGACGTGAGTCTCTTCAGCGCGATCGCCATCATGGTCATGGTGACGACGTTTATTCCGCCGCCAATTCTGACCCACCTTACCAGGCGGCGGCCGGCCGCCCCCCCCCGTTCGAGCGCCGAGGAAGGAATCGACGATCTGGTGGTTGGCGACGGGTAGGGAGTCTGCCGCTCAACCGCGGTAGCTGGTACCTGGATGCTCGTTCCTGGAAAGGGAGTTCGGCATCCAGCTACCAGCTACCAGCTACCAGCCTCACTTCCCCCTCCCCTCGAACCGCTTCGCCACTTCGCCCCAGTTCACGACGTTCCACCATGCGGCGAGGTAGTCGGCACGGCGATTCTGATACTTCAGATAGTACGCGTGCTCCCACACATCCACGCCCATGACCGGATAGCGGCCCTCCATCAGCGGATTATCCTGATTCGGCGTGCTTTCGATCTTGAGCGCGCCCGATCCGTCGGCTGTCACCCAGGCCCATCCGGAACCAAACCGGCTGGATGCCGCGGCATTGAACTGTTCCTTGAACTTCGCGACGTCGCCAAATGAACGCTTGAGCGCGTCGGCGAACGAGCCACCCGGATCGCCGCCGGCCTTGGGGGCCATGATCGTCCAGAACATGCTGTGATTCCAGTGGCCGCCGCCGTTGTTGCGTACCGCTGTGCGAATGCTCTCGGGAACGGCGCTGAGGTCGCTAATGAGCGCATCCAGCGACTTGCTCTGCAGCCCCGGCGCCTTTTCCAGGGCCGCGTTGAGATTGTTCACGTAGCCCTGATGATGCTTCGTGTGGTGAATCTCCATGGTGCGCGCGTCAATGTTCGGTTCGAGCGCGGCGTAGTCATAGGGCAGCGGCGGAAGTGTGAAAGCCATGGGTCTTTCCTCCGGAATTATCGTACGAACTTCATGGGGCGCTCCCATCGGTTGATACCGAGGGCGCGCGGCGCTGCCGCACCCAGCCAATGAGTCCTGGCAGGAGCGAGAGCAGGATCACGATAGCGATGACGATATCAATATGCTTATCGACGCCCGGGATGTAGCGGCCCAGGAAATAGCCGATGAAGAGCATGCTCCACACCCAGCCCAGTCCGCCCACCACGTTGTACGCAATGAAGTGCCGGTAGCTCATGTCGGCAACACCCGCCACGACCGGAGCGAACGTCCGGATGATCGGCATGAACCGTGCGAGCACGATCGTCTTGCCGCCATGCTTCTCGTAGAACTGATGGGCACGGTAGAGGTGCTTCTTGTTGAAGAACCAGGAGTCTTCCCGCGTAAAGATGTGCGGCCCGGCCGCATGCCCGATGGCGTAACCCACCGAGTCCCCCACGATCGCGGCCACGGACAACACCCCGCCCAGGACGTACACGTTCAGGAATCCCCGCGATGCCAGCAGTCCGGCGGTCACCATCAGGGAGTCGCCGGGCAGGAAGAATCCGATCAACAGTCCGGTTTCCGCGAAAATGATCAGGGTGATCGCGGAGTAGCCGCCCCAGCGAATGAGAGCGGAAACGTCGGTCAGGCGATGCCACAGATCGGCGAGGCCGTGCATGGAGCTCCGTGGGAACTGAAGGTGAAGAGGCGATGCATGAACATCCCTAGCCGCGACGCGCGGGTCAACAGTGCCGGTCCGGCCTTGGCGCGCACGTGACGCCTGCGCTTACCTTGCACCGGCGCGACGGCATCCACGCTCACCTGCATACCCATGACCGCTGACGCGGCTCACCCGTTGCACATTTGCGTGGTGGTCCACACGCACTGGGACCGCGAGTGGTACCAGCCGGTGGGACGATTCCGCCAGCGTCTCGTCGCGCTGCTGGACGAGCTGCTCGATGAGCCGGAATCACCGGGCGCCGCATTCCTGCTCGACGGACAGACGGTGCTGCTCGACGATTACCTGGCGGTGCGGCCCGAGCGGCGCGATGCGCTTCGCGATGCGTTGCAGCAGGGCGCGATCGAGGCCGGCCCGTGGTATGTACTGGGCGACGAGCTCATCCCCTCCGGCGAGGCGTTGGTGCGCAATCTGCTCGAGGGACGCCGCGTGCTCCAGCGACTGCACGCCGTCGCGCCGCCCGTACTCTATTCGCCCGACGCATTCGGCCACCCGGCGATGCTCCCGGCGCTCGCGATCGGTTTCGGCTTCCCGCTGATCATTCTCTGGCGCGGCTACGGCGGTCCCGCGTGGCCTCCCGGAGACTCCGTGCGCTGGCGCGCGCCCGACGGATCGACGGTGCTGCTGTATCATCTGCCGCCCGATGGCTACGAATTCGGCGCCACGCTCCCCGAGGATGACGGCGCCGCGGCGTCGCGCTGGGCCCGCGTGCGCGCCGTGCTCGAACCACGGGCCACGCTTGGCGTCGCACTCCTGCCCAGCGGTGCCGATCATCACGCCCGGCAGCGTGGCCTGGCCGCCGCGGTCAGCGCCCTGGCGCGCGCTGCGCGCCCGGCGCTCATCAGTCGCTGCTCGCTGGCCGAATTTGCCGGGCGTGTCGTGCGGCGCGCTGCCGATGCCACGCTGCCGGTCGTGCGCGGCGAGCTGCGCGACTCGTATGGATATGCATGGACTCTCCAGGGTACGTTCGCCTCACGCGCCGCGCAGAAACGCCGCTACGTCCGGGCCGAACGCATGCTAACCCGCGACGTCGAGCCCTGGGCCGCGCTCCTCTGGGTGCGGCGCCACCTCGATCAACGCCCGCTCGTGCAGTCGGCGTGGCGCACCCTGCTCTTGTGCCAGCCTCACGATACGCTCTGCGGATGCGCATCCGATCTGGTGGCGCGCGCCATGGATGCGCGGCTGGATGACGTAGAGGTCCAGGGATGCGGTCTCCGCGAGGATGCGCTGCTGGCGCTGGCCGGTGTCGACCCTGATGCGGCGCATGGCCATCGCGCGGAGTGGCGCTCCGCGGTTCTCGTGCGCAACCGGTGCCCACGCCCGCGGAGCGGCGTCGCCGACATTGAAATCGTGAGGGTCGTGCGCCCTGCGCCCGTGGGACCCGGTTCAGCCGGATTTCGTGCGGTGGACGCACCGGACACGCCGTTCGTGCTTCGGAACGGAACGGTGCCGCTGCAACTGCTCGGCGAGTCGCGCCGCCATGACCGCGTGGAGGCGCCGCGGCATTATCCGGTCAACGATATAGTGAGGGTGACACGCGCGGTCGCCTGGGTCGATGCCGCGCCGCCATACGGGCTGACCGCGCTGAGCATCGATACGGCGAGAACGGCATCGCCCGCCATCCCCGAATCTCGTGCCGTGCTCGCGGGCACACACTGGATGGAGAACGCCGCGCTGCGCGTGGAGATTCTTCCCGAGGGTGCGGTGCGATTCGCATCGCGGGAGACGCCGTTCACCTGCGAATCGCTGATCGGATTCGAGGATGTGGGCGACGTAGGAGACCTGTACACGCATTCGCCGAAAGCGCCCGTGGTCGTGCCGGGCACGTTTCTGGGCGCGCACCTGGTGCATGCGGGCCCGCTGCGTGGCGAGTTGCGCGCATCGTGGCGGCTGCACGTTCCGGTGGACAGCTCCCCCGACGCCCGCGCGCGCGCCACGCGCGCGCTCACGGTGCACGCATCGTTGCAGCTCGATGCGGGCGCGTCGTTTCTGCGCGTGCATGTCTGGGGCGACAATGGTTGCGCCGATCACCGGTTGCGCATCGTCTTCGCCACCGGCCTCGCCGGTGCAACCGTACAGGCGGATGCCGCCTTTGCCATCGTCGAGCGGAGGATAATGCCCGAGCGACCGGACGCTGCGGAAACGCCGCCGCCGACCGCACCGCTCGCGCGCCATGTCACGGTCGTCGCGCCGGACCGCGCGGTAACGATCTATTCGGACGGGCTCGCCGAATACGAGGTCATGCCGTCCGGTGACGTCGCCATTACACTCCTGCGCGCCGTGGGTGAGCTCTCGCGTGCGGATCTCCCCGAGCGGCCGGGTCACGCCGGCTGGCCGCTGTCCACGCCGGACGCGCAGTCGCTCGGGCCGTTCCAGGCCAGATTTGCGGTTCTGGCGCATGCAACCGGCGACGCGGCGGTCGATCTCGTCGAACGCGTCGCGGACGATGTGCTGCTGCCGCTGGAGGGCGGCACGCTCCGCTCGCTCGTGACGGTGCCGGACGATATGATTGGCATCGCGCTCGAAGGCGACGGTCTCGTGTGCTCGTCGATCAAGCAGGCGGAAAGCGGCACGGACATCGTGCTCCGCTGCGTGAATCGCCGTCGTCACGAAGTACCGGGGAGCTGGCGCCTCGGCTTTCCCGTCGCGGTCGCGCGACGCGCGCGTCTGGATGAGACGCCGCTGCACGAACTGGAGGTGCACGGCAGTCACGTGAAGTTCCGCGCCGGCCCCGGGGAGATCGTCACGGTACTCGTGAGCCCTGAGGGCGACGCATCGCCGAACGCCGCCGTCATCCCCGCGCCCGAATCGTGATCGTCTCTTCGCCCGCCAACCGGTCGCGCAGCGCATCGCCCAGCAGCGTGCACGCCAGCACCGTCAGGATGAGCGCCACGCCTGGCGAGAGCGCCACCCAGGGAGCAGTCACGATAGCGTCGCGTCCGCCCGCGATCATGTTTCCCCAGCTTGGCTCAGGCGGTTGAATGCCAAGGCCCAGGAACGAGAGTCCGCTCTCCAGCAGAATGGCGCTGCCCACGCCAAGGGTGATGGCCACCGTGGCCGCACCGAGCGCGTTCGGCAGTACGTGTCGCCAGAGGATGCGTCCGGGCCGTGCACCCAGGGCCATCGCTGCTTCCACGTAGCTCTGTGTGCGCACGCCAAGCACCTCGGCGCGCACCAGTCGCGCCACTCCCATCCAGCCGGTCGCCATGAGCACAACGACGACCATCGTCGCGCCCGGAGCCCAGAGCGCCGCGAATACCAGCAGGAGTACCAGCCTCGGGATGGCCAGGAGTGCATCGCCAATGGCCATCGCCGTGCGATCCAGCACGCCACCACGCCACGCCGCCACGGCGCCTACGAAAATGCCGGCTCCGCCCGCCAACAGAGCGCCCAGCAGGCCGACCAGCAGCGACACACGCCCGGCGAGCATCATTCGGGTGAACAGGTCGCGTCCGAAGCGATCCGTGCCCAGCAGATGGACGTGACCGCCGCTGTCGCGCGCGAATGGTGGCAGCAGTCGCGTGACGAGCACGTCGCCAATGGCTCGCGGATCGGTGGGCGCGAGGAGCGGCACCAGCACGGCGCCGATCACGAGCGCCGCAAGCAGCGCGATCGCCCAGCGCACGCGCCACGTCGTGGGCCACCGGCGCGGCATCAGCTTCGCCGCCTCGGGTCGAGGGCCGGCAGTGCCAGATCGCCGGCAAGGTTCGCGAAAATCACGAGCGCCGCATAGAGCACCGTGGCCCCCATCACCACGGGATAGTCTCGCGCGAGAATCGAATTCACCAGCAGTCGTCCCATGCCGGGCCAGGCGAACACGGTCTCCACGAAGACCGATCCCGCGAGCACGCCCGGCAGCGCCAGGGCAAAGAGCACCACCAGCGGAGCGAGCGCGTTGCGCAGCACGTGATGCAGGTAGAGCGTCGAGCGGCTCACACCCTTCGCCCGCGCGGTCTGCACGAACGCGAGACCGGTCACGTCCGACACGAGGGTGCGCGAGTAGCGCGCAATGCCCGCGGCTCCGATCGCGGTGAGCGTACAGACCGGCAGAATCGCATGTCGCAGAAGGTCCGGCAGCGCGCGCCACCCCGATACGCCGCCGGCGGGATCGCGCATGCCGAATGCTGGCAGACGCAGCGCGGGCGGGAATCCCCATCGCGCCGCGCCATAGGTGAACAGCGCCACCAGCGCCAGCGAGAGCCAGTAGCTTGGCGCTGCGTACACCGCTGTAGACAGCACGGTGAGCGTGGTATCCACCGGCCCACCCCGCTGCGCGGCCTGCACCGTTCCCACGAGGATGCCCAGCAGGAACGTCAGCAGCAATGACGACAGGCCGAGACCGAGCGACACGGGCAGCGCGCGCTCCAGCACGACCGACACGGGCTCGCGCGTGACGAAGCTGTCTCCCAGCTTTCCTTCCAGCAGCGCGCCTCCCCACCGCGCATATTGCACCGGCAGCGGCCGGTTCAGTCCCAGCTCCGCGCGCGCCCGGGCAACGTCCGCCGCCGAGGCGGATGGTGCGATGAGCAGCGCCGCGGGATCGCCCGGCGCGGCGCGCAACAGGACAAAGGTGAGAGTGGCGACGATCCAGAGCAGCAGAATCGACTGGGCCAGACGGCCAACGAGCACGCGCATCGCGTGATGATGCGCGGCGGGCGGATCGCGTCAACCATCGCCGGCCTCGCCGCCCTGTCGGCGTGGGGAGCGGGCGCAGGATGCTCCGCTGCCCGGCGCGATCCGGGCACCGTGGTCTATGCGTCCGGCGCCGATCTCGAGTCGGCGAATCCGCTCGTCACGGTGCATCCGCTGGCGCGCCAGATCCAGCGGTACGCGCTCTTCGTGACGCTGGCTCGATACGATGACTCGCTGCAGGCGGCACCGTATTACGCAAAGCGCTGGTGGTGGTCCGCCGACCGGCGCCAGCTTTCGTTTTCGCTCACACCCGGCCTCGCATGGCAGGACGGCGTCCCCACGACCGCGAGTGATGTCGTGTTCACGCTCGACGCGGCGCGCGATCCGGCCACAGGATACCCGCGCTACGCGGACCTGGCGGACCTGGAGCGAGTGAACGCCGTGGACGATACCACGGTGACGCTGCACTTCGCGCATGCGCAGCCGCATTTCCCGCTCGTGCTGTGCGAGCTGCCCATCGTCCCTCGTCATGTACTTGGCACGGTGCAGCATGCCGCGATGCGCCGCGCGCCATTCGGAACGCATCCCGTTGGCAACGGGCCGTTCCGGTTTGTCGAGCGTCTCCCCCGCGAGCGCTGGGTCTTTGCCCGCAATCCGGAATTCCCGGCCGCGCTGGGCGGCCCGCCGCGCATCGAGCGCCTGGTGGTGGTCGTGGTAGACGAAGCATCCACGAAGTTCGCGGGTCTGGTGAGTGGCGAGCTGGATGTGGCGGGCATCGCGCCCTTCATGGCGGAGCTCGTTGCGAGGGACCGGGCGCTGCGCGTGCTGGAGTACCCGGTTCTGCAGGCGAATGGCATCATCTTCAACGTGCTGCGCGCGCCCTTCAACGACGTGCGCGTGCGCCGGGCCATCGGCTTGGCGATCAATCGCAAGCGCGTGATCGCTGCCGCCCTGGCGGGCTATGGCACTCCTGCCACCGGACCGGTCCCGCCCGATCACCCGTATGCCCTGCCGGTGAGCGCGCTGCCGGACAGCGCCCTGCTCGATACGGCCCGCGCCGATTCGTTGCTCGACGCCGCGGGGTGGCGCCGCGATGCGACTGGAATGCGGGCGCGCAACGGCCACACGCTCTCGTTCCAGTTGCTCACGGTGGGCGGTGCCGATAACGCGGTGGAGGAACTGCTCCAGGCTGATCTCGCGGCGATCGGAATTCGCATGGAAATTCGCCAGCGGGAAATGGCATCATTCCTCGCGGAAGCGCGGGCCACGCCGCGCCACTTCGATGCCCTCTTCACGGGCATTCCGGGCGACGTGTCGCTCTCGTATCTCTCGGCCATGTACGATTCACGACAGGCTGGCGGTGTGCTCGACTACGCGGGATTTCACACTGCGGCGCTGGATTCGCTCCTGGAACGGGCACGCACCGCGCCCGAAGGCCCGGTGGCGCGCGACGCCTGGTACGCGGTGCAGCGCGAGCTCGCGCGCGACGCACCAGCCGCCTGGATCTATCACTCGCGCGGAGTGCAGGGGCTGAGCCGGCGATTGCTTGGCGTGCGCATGGATCTGCGCGGCGAGCTGGTGACCCTGCACGACTGGCACGTGACGGACTCGACATCCGTGGCGAAAGAGCGATGACCCTGCTGCTCGACGCCGGCGCGCTCGCGCGGCGACGGATCGCGGCGCAGTCCGCACTGGCGCCGCTCACTGCGTCATTGCGGGCGGATCTGCAGCGCGTGATCGACGTGGGCATCGCCATCCCGACCCGCAAGGCGCTGCTGTCCCGCATTGGCGGCCGCTGCGCGGAGCACGGATGCGCGCTGGAGTTCGATCCGTTCTCGCCGCAGGCGCACCGCTGCCCGGTGGGCGGCGAGCTGCAGCGCGGCGAGCTGCATGATCGCTGGTGGATCACGTTCTATCAGCTCTGGCTGGCAGAGCGCGCCGTGCACGGGGCGGCGTTGCACCTGTTGTGCGGCGACGCCAGCGCGGGTGCGCTCGCGCGTGACATTCTCGAAGGCTGCGCCGAGCAGTATCTGCGCTATCCCAATCAGGACAACGTCCTCGGGCCCAGTCGGCCGTTTTTCTCGACGTACCTGGAATCCATCTGGCTGCTGCAGCTCTGCGTTGCCCTCGATCTCCTTGAAGCGAACGGGGAGCGCGGCACCCTCGGCCCGACAGTCCGGGAACGCATTCTCCAGCCCAGCCTGCAGCTCATCACGTCGTTCGACGAGCATCTTTCCAACCGGCAGGTCTGGAACACGGCGGCAATCATCGCCGCGCGCACGCTGCTCGGCGAGCGCGACGCCGCCAGGGACGCCATCACGGCACCGACCGGTCTGCTCGCGCTGCTCGCCGGCGCCCTGCTGCCCGACGGCACGTGGTACGAAGGCGAGAACTATCACTTCTTTGCGCATCGCGGGTTGTGGTATGCGGTCGTCATGAGCGAACGGCTCGGCGTGCGCATCCCTGCGCCGCTCCAGGAGCGCTTCGAGTCGGCCTTTGCCACGCCGCTGCTCACCGCGCTGCCAGACTTCACCTTTCCGGCACGTCGCGACTCCCAGTACGCCATTTCGCTCCGCCAGTGGCGCTTTGCGGAATCGTGCGAGCTCGGACTCGCACGACATGACGATCCGCGCCTCCTTGGTGCGCTGTGGGAGCTGTACGAGCATTCACCGGTTCCGCATCGAGACACCGGCCGCTGGCGTTCCACGGCGGAGTCCGAGCGTAACGAGCCGGCGTCTGCCCTGTCGCGCGCCGACCTGGGATGGCGTTCGCTGCTCTTTGCGCGCGAAAGTCTGCCGCGTCTCGAGCCTGTGCCGATGCGCTCCGCGCTGCTCGAGTCGCAGGGCATCGCGGTACTGCGGCGCGACGCCGGTCGCATCTACACGGCGCTGGACTACGGTCACTCCGGTGGCGGCCACGGCCACCCTGATCGTCTGAATCTGCTCGTTGCGGTGGAATCCGAGCGCTGGCTCGACGACGTCGGAACAGGCTCGTATGTGGATCCCACGCTGTTCTGGTATCGGAGCACGCTCGCTCACAACGCGCCGCTCCTCGACGGCCGCTCGCAGGCCGTGGTGAACGGCACCTTGCGCGCGTACGATGAACGCGGCGCCGTCGGGTGGATCGATGCCGCCGTATCGCGGGGCGGTATCGCACCCGGTGTGGCGGTGCGCCGGTCTTTGGTGGTCATGCCGGACTATCTCGTGGATCGCATCGAATGGAGCGCCGATCATGTCGTGCGTTTCGCCCTGCCGTTGCACATCGACGCCGAGCTCGAAGGAATCCCTCCGTTGCATGACGCATCCCTGGATGGCAGCACGGTGCGCGAGGACGGATTTTCGTTCATTACGGCCTCCAGCGCCGCGCCCGTGGACGCCGCGGCGACAGTGCGCCTGCTGCGCGGCGGGACCACGCGCGCCTGGGTGACAGTGAGCCGTGCGGCGACCTGGTGGCGCCTGCGCGGTCCTGGCGCACCGGGGAGCGCCGCCGCCGACTTCGTACTCGTGTGCGCGAATGCCGCCGCCGGTGTCATCCACTCTGTCTGGGACCTGGGCGCCGACATTGCGCACGTCGAGATGATGGGCGAGGGGCTTCGTGTCGAGATGGTGCGCGGCGAGCGGCACGAACACGCTCTGCATGGCGCGCAGTGGGAGGTCGCGCTCGTCTGGGCCGGGTCGCGAAGCAGCATTACCCTTGATGGGTCGCGCACAGGCGCGGCATCCGCGCCATTTGCCCCATCCCCTGACGCGCAAGCGCCACCCATGATGCTGCCGCGTGCGACCGACACGCCGCTTCACTTCGAGCTTGGTGCGGATGCATATCGCCGTTCCGAGCAGAACTGGGTCGAGGCCGGACGCCCCGCGGCCGCGGTGCACCTGAACGTGGACGACGCGAATCTCATCGTCACCGTAGCCGTCCGGAAATCTCCACTTGCCTTCCGCGCCGCCAACACCCCCGACCCGGAGCTCGACAACGAGAATCCCGACATTCACAGCGACGGCGCGCAGCTCTATCTGGCCGCCGCGCGCTGGAGTGCGCCGGCAGGCTGGCTGGCGGTACCCGCGCCTGACGGCACCCTTCGGATGCATATCGTGGACGCCATGCGAACGGACATCCCCTGCGTCGGGTCGTGGGCACCCACCCCGGGCGGCTACACCATGCGCTTTGCGATTCCGCTCGCCGTCCTCGGCGAAGCCGTCAGCGAGGCGTTCGGCCTCGAGGTCGTGGTGAACGATATGGCACCGGGCCGCGCTCGACGGCGTGGTCAGTTGGTGCTGAGCGGGGCGAGAGGTGAAACCACCTATCTGCGCGGCGACCGCGAAGATGCAGCCCGTTTTCTCCGCTTTCGACTTCCTGATCGCTGAGCGGCATGGCTGACCCGCTACTCTCGCGCGTACGTGTCGTGTTGTGCGAGCCCCGCGATCCGGTGAACGTGGCGGCGGTCGTGCGCGCCATGAAGAACATGGGCGTGATGCAGCTCGATCTCGTACGACCCGCCGGCTATGACCCCGCGGACATCGAGCGCGTGGCACATGACACACGCGACATCGTATCGGCCATTCGCCACTTCGATGCGCTCGACGCCGCGCTTGCTGACTGTACCTATGTCGCCGCCTTCACGGCGCGGCGCCGCGCCGCCAAATGGCGCGTGCTCGAGCCCCGCAGCGTGGCCACCGCCGTGCTCGCGGCGGCGCAGCAGGGGCCCGTGGCGCTGCTCTTTGGCCGCGAGGATCGCGGTCTCGCCAATGACGAGCTCGATCGTGCGCACGCGATCGTCACCATTCCCACCACGTCACACGCATCGCTCAACCTGGCGCAGGCGGTGCTGATTGCGCTCTACGAACTCCACGTCGCCGTGCCCGACGCCTCACGTGTGCTGGCCCCGCCCCGCAAGGATGCGCCGGCCGCGACTGCGGCGCAGTACGAGCGGCTCTTCCAGGATGTGGACCACGCTCTGCGGGCGCTGGATTTTTTTCGTACTCGCAATCCCGAGCTCATTCTGCGGACCGTGCGCTCGCTCGTGATGCGCGCCGCTCCGGACGCACGCGAAGTCGAGCTCGTGCGCGCCATGGCCATTGAGGTCGTGCGCACCACGGCGCGTCTGTCGCGCGGCGCGTGACTCATCGCGCGGCTCTTGACTCGCCGCGCGGTGCTCCGATACTTCGAGTCATGTCGCTCCCGTTCGCAACCCAGCGTTCCAGCGCGGACTTCCGCTCGCGTGCGGCCATGCTCATCCCCGGCGGCGCATCCACCGGCAGCAAGCGTCCCGCTGCGCTCTACGGCCCGGACACGACTTTCGGCGCCGCGCACTTTGCCAGTGCCTCGGGCTGCCGGCTCATCACGCCAGATGCCGAGGAAATCGTGGACTGCACCATGGCGCTCGGCGCGGTCGCGTTGGGCTACGCCGACGAGGCGGTGACCCAGGCGGTCACCGATGCGGTCCGCGCGGGCAACGTCGCCGGTCTCTCGCACGTGCTCGAGGTGCAAGTGGCCGAGCGGCTGCGTGATGTGATCCCGTGCGCCGAGCAGGTCCGCTTCCTCAAGAGTGGCGCCGAAGGCGTGGCGGCCGCCGTGCGCATCGCGCGCACGCACACGCGTCGTTCGACGGTGGTCGGCTGCGGCTACTTCGGCTGGCTCGACTGGTGGACGTCGGCGGCCGGCGTTCCGGCCGGCGCGCACGCGGACTTTCATGGCGTGCCCTTCGATGACATCGCCGCGCTCGACGCTGCGGCGCATGCTGCCGGCAACACCCTCGCCGCCATCGTGCTCGAGCCCGTGATCGAGCGGCTGCCGTCGGAGAGCTGGGTGCTGCGGGCGCAGGAACTGTGCGCGGAGCTGGGGGCCGTACTCATCTTCGATGAAATGAAGACTGGATTCCGGCTGCGCACGGGGGGCTACCAGGAGCTGTCGAAGATCACGCCCGATCTCGCCGTGTTCGGCAAGGCGCTCGCCAACGGCTTCCCGCTGGCCGCCGTGGTGGGGAAGGGCGCAGTGATGCGCGCCGCCGAGGACACGTGGATCTCGTCCACACTCGCGAGCGAGGCGTCGGCACTGGCCGCCGCATGGGCGGTGCTCGAATGGCACGCGCGCGGCGAAGTGTGTGAGGCGCTGGCCGGGGTGGGAGCGGACATGCGCGGCGCGGTCGAGCGGGCCATCGGCGCGTCGGCCATTCCCGGCGTGCACGTGCGCGGGCTCGATCCCATGTGGCTCATTGATTTCGATCAGGATGACCAGCGCACGCGCTTCAGCGAGCTGGCCCTGCAACGCGGCGTGCTGTTCAAGCGTGGCGCGTACAACTTCGCGAGTACGGCGCACGACGACGACGCCATTGCGGCCATCGAGACGGCGGCCAGCGAGGCGCTCGTGCAGATCCGGGACGAAGCGCGTGGAAAGTGAGCGGGCTGCGCCACTGGCTGGCGCCGGCCCGCTGGTGGACGTGCACGCGCACTTCCTGCATCGCGCCTGCGGGCGCGCAGACTGGGAGGCGCGCAACGCGGCACGCCTTCGGGCCGGCACGCGCATCGGCATTTCCGTGCACGTTGCCTCCATGCTCGGCACCTTCGGCTTCACATCGCCCACGTATTTCCCATCGCCAGGTGACGTGACGCTCGGGAATACCGAGATGCTGGCGCTGCAGGAGCGCGAGCGCGAGCGTGTGCGCAGCTACGTCACCGTGAATCCCAATCATACTGCGCACGCCCTGGAGGAAATGGCGCGCTGTGCCGAGCGCGGCGCCGTTGGTCTCAAGCTGGCGGCCAGTCGCCGTGCGGATGATCCGCTGCTCGATCCACTCGCGGCCGATGCCGGCCGGCGCGGATGGCCCATCCTGCATCACATCTGGCAGCATCGCACGCGCGAGTGGCCGGCCCAGGAGATCTCGGACGGCGTGGATCTCGGCCGGCTTGCACGACGCCATCCGGGCGTGTCGTTCATCCTGGCGCACATTGGCGGCGGCGGCGACTATCGCCACACCTTCGCGGCCGTGGAGGACATCCCCAACGTGTACCTCGATCTCTCGGGGAGTGGCGTGGATCGTGGCATGCTCGATGACGCCATCCGCGCGGTGAGTGTCGAGCGGCTGCTCTGGGGCAGCGACATCACCATGGAAACCGGACTCGCCAAGTTGCGCGCGCTGGCGGCGGCGGGCGTCACATCGGAAGGCATGGCGCACATCCGGTGGCGCAATGCCGCGCATGTGTTTCCTCCGGATGCCCTGCCGGCCCCGTCCGGCGCACTCGCCGCCGATGGTGCCGTCATGGCGGAGCGTCGCTGAATGACGACCGACGTCAACACCTTCATCGGTGGCTTCCCGTTTCGGCACGTGCCGCATCCGGAGGCCGACGTCCTGGCGCGCGTGCTGGAGCGCGAGGGCATCGCGTCCGCCTGGGTCGGCCATTTGCCGTCCGCGTACTACCGCGACCCCGACGCGGGCAACGATGCGCTGTTCACGGCGCTTGCCCCGCACCGCGGCACGCTGCACCCGGTTCCGGCGGTGCGTCCCGACTGGCCGCACTGGGAACGGACGTTGGCGGAACTGATGCAGCGCGACGCCATGGCGATTCGCGCGTATCCCGCACAGTGGGGGATGGGCCCGCACGCGTCGCCCATGATGGAGCTCGCGTCGGCCTGTGCCACACTGAACCTGCCGCTGCTGCTTACCGTTCGCTTCGAGGACCTGCGACAGCGACACTGGATGGACAGCGCAGGCGATCTTTCCGGCGCGGCCATCCGCGCGATCGTGCGCGCGGATGATCGGGTGCGTGTGCTCGTCACGTGCGCGGGGCGCGCGCTGATCGAGGAAGTACACTGGGGACTCACACCACAGGAGCAGGCCCGACTGTGGTGGGACATTTCGTGGGTCTGGGGTCCGCCCGAGGATGAGCTCGCGCATCTGTTTCGCACAATTGGTTCGCGGCGATTTGTGTACGGCAGTGCGTGGCCGTTGCGTCTCATGCAGACGCCGCGCGCGAATCTCGAGCTGCTTCCGGACGACCTGCGTGATGCTCAACTCGCTGATGTCGCATCGCTGCGCGACGTGATCGCACAACGCTAGCGCGTCCCCTTGCGCCACGCGCCCGGTCGAAACAGATTCCGCCGCGTTCCGCTCTCTGCGTGTGAAGTCTCACGCGACGGGCGAAGTTCCGCCCCTATATCCCGATAGGCAGCGATGACGAAGAGGAGGAAGCGGGTTGTAGTGCCAGGGCTCGCCGCCCTGGCGGTGGTTGCAGTGCTCCTGTCCGCTTACACCGGAGCCACGCAGCAGCCTGACACCGTGATCAAGGATCGAGGATCGTGGGGGTACTCCGCCGGATCGTCGCCGCAGGGACGATCACCGATTCAGCCGATCGCCTTTCCGCACCCCACGCACGTGCAGACGCTGGGGATGAACTGTCTCTACTGTCACTTCTCCGCCAACAAGTCGCCTGATCCGGGCATGCCCGCCGTGGGAACGTGTATGGGCTGCCACCTGGTGATTGGTCCCAACCGGCCGGCCATGAATGGACGCCCGGCGCGCAAGAGTGAAGGTATTGCCACGCTGCAGAAGTACTGGGCGCAGAAGAAACCCGTCCCCTGGGTTCGGATCCATCACGTGCCGGACTACGTGAACTTCGCCCACATGCCACACATCAACGCGGGCGTCACCTGCCAGACCTGTCACGGACAGGTGCAGCAGATGAATCGCGTCTATCAGTACGCGTCGCTCAACATGGGATGGTGCATCAACTGCCACGTGGGCAACGTGAATCCGAAGTGGAAGGCCCGCTACGACTGCAGTGTCTGTCATTACTAGGAATCGTGAATGAGTGAGAATCCCACGCCGTCGGGCGTGCGCCGACGCGAGTTTCTGAAAATCCTCGGCGCCGGTGGTGTCGCGACCGCGGCCATCGGGTGCAGCTCGGATCGCGTCGAGAAGCTGATCCCCTATCTCAATCACCCGGACGAGACCGTGCCCATGGTCTCGAACTACTACGCCTCCACCTGTCGCGAATGTTCGGCGGGGTGCGGCGTGCTGCTCGAGACGCGCGACGGCCGGACGTTCAAGCTCGAGGGCAATCCGGATCATCCGCTCAATCGCGGTGCGCTCTGCGCGCGCGGCCAGGCGGCGGTGCAGGGCCTCTACAATCCGGATCGCTATCGCGGGCCCATGGTGCGCAACGCGAGCGGCCAGCTCGTTCCCACGACGTGGGACGCGGCGCTCAAGCTCATGGCGCAGAAGCTCGGCGCGGTGCAGGCCGGCGGCAGGGCGGGGAGCGCGCTGTTTCTCAATCGCCACGAGAGTGGCAGCTTCCCCGCGTTTCTTGACGAGTGGCTCGCCGCCTATGGAATGCCCGCGCACCTGAGTGTGGATCCCCTGGCGGACAACGCGGTCATCGCGGCCAATCGCCAGTCGTACGGCGTATCGTGGCCCTGGCTCGCCTTCAGTGCGGCGAAGCTCATCGTGTCCATCGGCGCGGATTTTCTGGATGCCTGGGGCGCCAATGTGCCCCAGCAGCTGGAATTCGCCGACGCGCGCGCGCGTCTTGCCGATGCGCCGCGCTTCGTCTACGTCGGACCACGCCGCTCGCTCACCGGATGCAACGCGGATCAGTGGATCGCCTGCCGCCCCGGCAGCGAGCTCGCAATTGCGAACGCGCTCTCCGGCAAGGGCTCGCTCGACGAGGCGGCGACAGCGAGTGATGTGCCCGTTGCCACGCTGCAGGCCCTCAGGGCCGAGTTGACGGGCACGCGCCCCTCGCTGGTGCTCTCGGGTGCTTCCGGCACCGATGCCATGGAGCTGGCGCTGGCGGTGAATGAGCTGAACAGGCAGCTCGGCGCCGTTGGCACGACGGTGCTCCCCGATCGCGCCATCACGAGCTTCGATGGCATCGCCACGGATGCGGATGTCAACGCGGCCATCGATGCCATGCGGGCGGGCCAGGTGCCGCTGCTCATGATCCGCGGCGCGAACCCCGTGTTCACCACGCCAAGGTATGTCGCGGTCGCTGATGCGCTCAGGAAGGTTCCATTCAAGGTGAGCTTCTCCAGCTATCCGGATGAAACGTCGGAGTTGTGCGATCTGGTCCTTCCGGATCACCACGCGATCGAGTCCTGGGGCGACGCGCAGCCCATGGCGAACGTCATCTCCGTGCAGCAGCCGGGCATGGCGCCCGTATACGACACGCGCCAGACGGCGGACGTGCTGATCACGCTGGCGAAGGCGAATCCGGGCATCGCGTCGAAGTTCGCGGCGCCGAACTACATGCGCTGGCTCATCGATCGCTATCCCGGCGGCAGCACGTCCTTCACGCTGGCGCTCGAAAAAGGAGTGGGGACGGGTACGGTTGCCGCGTCCCCGGCGCCCCGGCGCCCTCCGGCCACCCCCAAGTCCGCCCCGTCGATCAGCCAGACCGCCGGCGACATGTACCTCGTCGTCTATCCGTCCGCATCACTCGGGGATGGCAGCGGCGCCAACAAGCCCTGGCTGCAGGAATTTCCCGATCCGGTCACCAAGATCTGCTGGCAGTCGTGGGTCGAGATCAATCAGCAGACGGCCGTGAAGCTGGGCGTCGATACCGGCGACATCCTCCGGGTCAAGACAGCGCAGGGCGCCGTCGAGGCACCGGCATATGTGTTCATGGGCATTCACAAGGACACGGTCGCCATACCCTTCGGCCTCGGACACACGGCGTACGGCCGATATGCCGCAGGAATTGGTGTGAACCCGGCCGACGTGCTGCCGGTTGGATTCGACGCGAAGTCCGGAGCATTTGCCTGGACCGCAACGAAGGTGACGGTGACGAAGACCGGTGCCTTCACGCCGATCGTCACGACCGAGGGATCGGCGCGCCAGCACGGCCGCGGCATCGCGCAGGCGCTCACCGTGCAGGAGCTGGCTGATCTGGCGGCCGGTCGCGAAAAGGAAAAAGTGGAAGCGATGCCCGGCATGCCCAACACGGAATATCTGCCAGGGCTGCGCTCACCCATGGCGGCGGACGCGCAGGGTGTCGTCAGTTCGGATATCAAGCACAAGGAACAGGGGATGTATTCCCCCGACCACTGGAGCGGCATGGCGAAGCGCCGGTGGGCCATGACCGTGGATCTCGCGCGCTGTACGGGGTGCCAGGCCTGTGTCACCGCCTGTTACGCGGAGAACAACATCCCCACGGTGGCTGCGCCATATCAGGAGGTCCATACCGCGTTCCTGCACGGCGTGGCGGGCGGCAACATCCTGAAGGGACGGGAGATGAACTGGATTCGTCTCGAGCGCTACTGGGAAGGCGGTGAGGATGGCGGCGACTTCGAGGCGCGCTTCGTTCCCATGTTGTGTCAGCATTGCGGCAACGCACCATGCGAACCCGTGTGCCCGGTGTACGCCACGTATCACTCGCCGGATGGACTGAATGTCCAGGTGTACAACCGTTGCGTGGGCACGCGCTACTGCTCCAACAACTGTCCGTACAAGGTTCGCTACTTCAACTGGTTCGGCTATGGCGAGCCGGCTCGGCCGCAATATGCGTGGCCGGAGCGCCTGAGCTGGCAGCTCAACCCGGATGTCACGGTGCGCGGCAAGGGCGTCATGGAGAAGTGCAGCTTCTGCGTGCAGCGTATTCGCGAGGCGGAGCATCGGGCCAAGGCCGAAGGACGCGCGGTACGGCCCGATGAATTCACGACATCGTGCGCGCAGGCGTGCCCGTCGCGCGCCATCACGTTTGGAGACGCGGCCGACAATGACTGGACGGTCGCGAAGCTGGCGCTCGATCAGCGTGGCTACCACGTCTTCCAGGAACAGCTCAATACCTTCCCAGCGGTGGTGTACTTGAAGAAGGTCAATCACCCGGCGCCCGCGGCGTCGGCCGGGGCGTAGGGGCGGCAATGGCGACTGTGACACGGCCGGATGAGGATGTCCTGCGGCTCGGTCCGAACATCCCGCACGCCAATATCCAACTGCCCGGAGTGGCGGAGTACGAGCAGGTCACCCGGGAAATCCAGCGCACTCTCTATCCCACCAAGCTCTGGTTCGCGGGGTTGTCCTTCGCGATCCTGTGCATGCTCATCGGGGCCGCCACCTGGGCGTGGCAGGTCTACATGGGGCTTGGCGTTGCCGGGTACTCGCCACCCGTCATGTGGGGCGTGTATATCGTCACCTTCGTCTTCTGGGTTGGTATCGGGCACGCCGGCACGCTCATCTCCGCCATTCTCTATCTGTTCCGCGCCGGCTTCCGGACGACGATCTACCGATGCGCGGAGGCCATGACGGTCTTCGCCATCATGACCGCGGGACTCTTCCCGATCCTGCACCTCGGCCGTCCGTGGAAATTCTTCTGGCTCATTCCGTATCCGAGCTGGCGGCTCATCTGGCCGCAGTTCAAGAGCCCGCTGGTGTGGGACGTCTTCGCGATTCTCACGTACCTCACCGTCTCCTCCACCTTTCTCTACATCGGACTGCTGCCCGATTTCGCGGCACTGCGGGATGCGGAACCGCGGCCGCTGCGCAAGCACATCTATGGAGTGCTGTCGCTCGGGTGGCGCAACTCCGAAATGGAGTGGCGGCACTTCGCGCGCGCCTATCTCTTCCTGGCCGCCTTCTCCACGCCGCTGGTGCTGTCGGTTCACTCCACGGTGTCCTTCGACTTCGCGATGGCGGACACGCCGGGATGGCACGCCACGCTCTTCGCGCCGTACTTCGTGGCGGGCGCGATCTTTTCCGGCATCGGGATGGTGTTCACGATCATCATCCCCATCCGGCGGTGGTTCCACCTCAAGCACTACGTCACGCTGAATCACCTGGATGCCGCGGCCAAGCTCTGTCTGTTCACGTCGCTCGTGGTGGGCACGGCGTATCTCACGGAATTCTTCATCGGCTGGATCGGCGGCAACTCCATCGAGCAGTCCTACTGGTGGAACCGCGTGTTCGGCCAGTGGTGGTGGGCCGCGTGGGTCATGCTCACCTGCAATTGCGTGCTGCCGCTCACGCTCTTCGTCCAGAAGCTGCGCCGCAATACCACCTGGCTCTTCACCCTCTCGATCTTCATCAATCTCGGGATGTGGTTCGAGCGCTTCGTGATCTTCGATCCGTCGCTCTCGCATGAGTTCGAGCCCTGGCAGTGGACGCGTTATGCCCCCACGTACGTGGACTGGGCCATCCTCCTTGGCAGCTTCGGCTGGTTCACGATGTGGTTCATGCTCTTCATCAAGAACTTCCCCGTGGTCGCCATTTCCGAGGTGAAGGAGATCGTGCCGCCCCGCCTGCGCACGCCGCATCCGATGGAAGGCATCGAGGTCACCGGCATGCATCTCGAATTCGAACCCGAAACACCGGGGGAGCGCGACTGATGCAAGGCATTGTCGGAGTCTTCCGCGAGCTGGACGCCACGGTGGACGCGGTGCACGCGCTCAAGAAGCTGCGCGCCGGAAACATCGACATCTACACACCGGCGCCGCGGCACGAGCTCGAGCACATCCTGACGCACCGGGCGAGCATCGTGCGCCTCTACACGCTCCTTGGCGGCCTCGCCGGCGCGACCTTCGGCTACTGGATCCCGATCTGGATTTCGGACTACTGGCCGCTCGTGGTTGGCGGGAAACCGGTTCCGTCGTGGGTTCCCTACACGATCATCAGCTTCGAGCTCATGGTGCTCATCGGGTCACTGGCCACGGTGGCGGGTCTGTTCATCACGGCGCGCATTCCCCGCATTACCATGACCGTGGGCTACGACGAACGATTCAGCAACGCGAATTTCGGTGTCTGGGTGGAATGCCCGCCCGACAAGCAGGCTGATGTCACCGAGACCCTCAAGCAGCACGGAGCGACGGAGGTGCGCGGTGAACGCTAGCCCATGCCTGGCGCGCCGCACGCTGACGGTACTCGCCGCGTCGCTGGCGCTCACCGGATGCTCGTGGTTCACCGACTTCAAGGAACAGCCCAAGGTGAAACCCTGGCAGGCGCAGTATGCCGGCAACGACACCACGCCCATGCGCGGCAGTCCCGAATTCTCGGTGCCGATCACGGGCGATCCGGTGCCGGCATTCGTCGTATCGCACGAACCGCTGCCGGCCACGATCGATTCCATGTCGTCGCTGCCCAATCCGCACGCGCCCACGAAGGAGTCGCTCGACAACGGACGAAAGTATTTTCAGATCAACTGTGAAGTGTGTCACGGACGCGCCGGCAAGGGAGATGGGACGGCGGTGCAGTACGGCATGCCGGCGCCGAGTCTGCTCACCGACATCACGAAGAACCGAACGGATGGCTACATCTACGGCATGATCCGCAATGGCCGCGGCCTCATGCCGACCTACGACCGCATTGAGGACATGGATCGCTGGGACGTGGTGAACTACATACGCGCGCTGCAGGGAAAGATTCCGGGAGTGGTCGCGGACACCTCGCCGGCCGGCTATCCTGGCGAGAACGGCAGCACGGTGCCGACCTACACGCGAACGGCGCCCACGCTCCCCGCGCCGTATCGGGTGCGCGACATGGATGCCCGGCGCAGCACGGCCGACGGGGATCGCACGGACACGCCCGCGGATTCGGCGCCCGCGTCGGCGCCAGCGCCGGCGCCCGCGCCGGCGCAGCGCCGTGACACGGCACACGTCGGACCTGTGCACCCCGCGACGCCCCAGGGAGCACGCCCGTGACCCAGCATTCCGATCTCGACATGCCCAGCCGTGAGGCGCTCGTGGCGGCCACTTCGGCACCACTGCCGCGCTGGGTGACCCTGGTCAGCGGAATCTTCGCGATCGTTGGCGTCCTCGTGTTCATCATTGGGGCCATCGGCGGCAACGACCGCGTCTGGCACGCGCTGCACTTCAACTGGCTGTTCTTCGCGTCCGTCTCACAGGCCGGCGTCGTCATGGTCGCGGTGCAGCGCATCACCACGGCACGGTGGTCGCGCCCGATCATCCGCCTGCTCGAAGGGTACGTCGCGTTCCTGCCGGTTGCGTTCCTGCTGCTCATTCTCATTCTGATCGGCGGCAAGCACATCTTCCCGTTCTGGCAGCACGCCGCACCGGTGCCGGAGAAGCGTCTCTATCTCTCCGTTCCGTTTCTCGCCATTCGCGACATCGTGCTGTTCGGCATTCTCACGGCAGTGAGCGTCTGGTACATCTACACGTGCGTGCGGCTCGACGTGGGTTTGCTTCCCGAAGGGGGCGCGGCGTGGGCCAGGGGCATTCGGGAACGCATGCGCCGCGGCTTCGGCGAGGAGCGGCGGGAAATCCACTCCACGCATTCGCTGCAGGGCAGGATCTCGGTCTGGCTCGTCGTGCTCTTCAACTTCTTCTACATCGTGCTCTCCTGGGATCTCTCCATGTCCCTCGACATGTACTTCCAGAGCACGATGTACGGCTGGTGGTTCTACATGGGCGCCTGGCTCGCGGCCATCATGTCGTGGTCGCTGCTCGCCATGTGGTGGCGCCGCTACCTCGGGGCCGACGACTACATCACCGAGCACCACTTCCACGATCTCGGCAAGTTGGGGTTCGCGTTCACCGCCTTCTGGGGATACCTGACCTTCGCGCAGTATCTCGTGATCTGGTACGGCAACATGCCGGAAGAGACGCACTGGATGCATCTCCGTCTCATCTATCCGTGGATGCCCGCGACCATGGCAGTCGTGTTTCTCGTCTTCGTCTTTCCGTTCTTCGGCCTGCTCTCCCGCGCGGCGAAGGTGTACCTGCCCACGTTCGTGCTGTTCGCGACGTGCAGCGTGGTCGGCATGTGGCTGCTCCGGTACATCGAGGTCTATCCGTCGCTGCACTACGAGTCGCCGCACGCGGTGTTCGGCATCTGGGAGATCGGCGTCACGCTCGGGTTCCTCGGCATCTGGGGACTCTGCTATCGCGCCTTCATGGACGCCTTCCCCCGCATGCGCACGACGCTCATGACGTCACCCTATCGCGACGAAGTGCAGGTGCCCGTGAATCCGGACACCATGGAGCCGCTGCCGGCACACGAGTAGGAAATCGGAAGCGGGCGGCGCGACGGCACACAGGACGGGGTCAGATACCGGCGGGATACCTGCGGTGTCTGACCCCGTGCGCATCCCCGTGCGTCATCACGCGGCGCTCCTTATGCGTCGTCACCCGACGCTCCCTTTGCCGTTCCCCTGTCTGCGCGTATTTTTCACTCACGGGGCGTTAGCTCAGCTGGGAGAGCATTCGGTTTGCAACCGAAAGGTCGCGAGTTCGATCCTCGCACGCTCCATTCCCACCGCACATGTCGCCTGGCCCGACCGGTCGCTCCGGTCGGGCCAGGCGCATGCAGTCCACTCCTGGAGGTCCGCTCCGTTGCTCTCCCGCACCGTTGTTGCGTCGCGCCGCCGCTGGCTGATTCCCGCATTGGCTACCTGCCTGCTGTTGCTGACGCCCGCGCTGGCCCTCGCGCACCTGCATCTGGTGCGCTCGGCACCGGCTGCCGGTGCCGTGCTCGACACGGTGCCGCACGAGGTGCGACTGACCTTCACCGAGGCCGCGCAGCTCGCCGTCTCGTTCGTCGAGGTGGTTGGCACGGCGGGCGACACGGTTACGACCGGCCCTGTCGCGTTCGACCCCAGGTCGTCAAAGACGCTCGTCGTCCCGATTACCGGGTCGCTCCACGCGGGCCGGTACGCCGTCAACTGGCGCAGCACGTCCGACGACGGTCATCCGGTGCACGGGACCTTCACCTTCACCATTTCTCCCTCCGCGGTGGGTCTGGCCGCGCAGCGCCCCGCTGCGTCAGCCGCCGAGTCCTCCGGTCGCGCGATCGCGCCCGCGTCGCAGCCCGTCTCTGCACCGGCGCCGCAGATTTCCCCCGAGCCCGAGTTCGATGCCGGCTCGCCGCTCTACGCGGCGCTCCGCGCGCTCGGCTTCATCGGCGCACTGGGCATGATCGGAAGCACGGTGTTCGGCCTCTTCATCGCCCCCCGACTTGCCCGCACAGCGGGCAGTGGTACCGGGAGCGCGACGGATGACACCATTGCCCGTGTGGCGCGCCTGGGCCGGGAGGCCGCGTGTCTGGTCGTGGCCGTCGCGATCGGGCGGCTCATCGCCCAGTCGTACGCCGTGCACGGGATGCGCCGCGCCTGGAACGGATCGCTGCTCGCGAGCATGATTACCGCAACCGTCTGGGGGCACGCCTGGATGCTCTGTGTGATCGCGGGCGCGTTGGGCATCGTCGCGTTCACCATGGTGCGGAGGACGACGCGGCAGGGCTGGTGGATCGCGGTGCTGGCCTCGCTGGCGCTGGCGCTCTCGCTGGCGCTGTCGGGACACGCCGTGGCGACCCCGCATCGAACCGCGCTGGCCGTCGTGGCCGATGTCATCCACGTGCTGTCCGCGGGTGGGTGGCTGGGTACGCTGCTCGCCGTCGTGCTCGCGGGAATTCCTGCCGTGCTGGCTGGTGCGCGCGAGACGCGCGGCGCGCAAATCGCCACGCTGGTGCGGCTCTTCTCGCCCGTTGCGCTCACCTGCGCGGCGGCGTTGGTGATCACCGGTGTGATCGCCGCGTGGCTGCATCTCGGATCGCTGCCTGCACTGTGGTCGAGCTCGTACGGCCAGGTGCTCATTCTGAAGCTCGTGCTGGTCGCGATTGTCGTGGCGTTCGGTGCCTTCAACTGGCGGGTGCTGCGCCCCGCACTGGGCAGCGAGACCGCGGCGGTCGGGATTCGCCGGTCGGCGGCGCGCGAGCTCACGGTGGGATTGTTCGTGCTGATCGTTACCGCGGTTCTCGTCGCGCTGCCGCCGCCCGCCGAGCAGACCGCGGCGCCTGTGGTACCGGTGGCGCGTACGGTGTCCGCTCCGGCGCCGGGCAGCTAGCGGGGAATGATCTCGTCGGGCTCCCCGTCGCGCGGAATGCGGATGTGAATCCGGGTGCCCTGCTCGCAGGGAATGAAGGACAGCGATCCCGCCAATTCGTTCTTCATCACCGCGCGCACGATCATGAGACCGCTGCCAGCGCCAGCGCCGGCGGGCATGCCGCGCCCGTCGTCGCACACCTCGAGCTCCAGCGCGTCGGCGCTCTCCCGAATGTCCACGCGCACCGTCTGGGCGTGGGCGTGCTTGAGCGCATTGGTCATCAATTCGTTCAGCACGATCGCCAGCGGGCTGGCGCGGCGCGATGGGAGCAGCGCGCCGCCCGTCACCACGCACTGCACCCTGTCGCTCGCGCCGAATACCTCCAGCGCGCCGCGCGCCACCGCCTTGGCGAGTGCGGCAAGGTCCGCCGAGTCCTCATGCGGGAGCAGCGAGTCCTGCAGCGCTGCCATGCCGCGCAACCGCGCAATGGCCACGTCGATCGCTTCGGGCAACGCTCGCGGCGGCGTGCGATGTCGCTCCAGCACGAGGAGTGCCTGAATGGCCGCGAGGTTGTTGCGCACGCGATGCTGCAACTCGCGGAGCAGGAGATTGGTGGCAGCGGCATCCCGGCGGGCACGCTCGTAGAGGCGCCCGTTCTCCGCCGCGAGCCCCGCGAGCGCGCCGTTCAGTCGCACGAGTTCTCCCTCAGCACGACGTATACGCACCAGCTCCTCGATGCGCTCCACCACGGCGCCGGGCGGCGTGGACGCAGCAAGCCAGACATCGGGTGCGGCTTCCTCCGGTGGGCGCGCCGGTCGCGCTACGAGCGCGACGACCGGGAGCAACGGCACCTGGAACCGTGTCTTGAGCCGGCGCGCGAGCGTGAGCACATTGGTGCGCGGAGCCGCGACCACCACGGCCTCCACTCCGTCGCCCACCGCCTCCACGGCGCCGTCAATGGACGCCCACGTGACGGTGTGGCCAGCGCGCTCGAACGCGCGCCGCAATCGATCCAGGCGGCGATCGCTGGCCAGCAGGACGCGGGTGGAACTTGGCATGCGGCGGCTCGACAGTTAGGGTCCGGCTCTTGCAGACGTTGAAGCCATCCGATCCCACAAGATGTGTCACTGGAGCCCATCGTGCCATCTCTCCCACTGCGCATTCTCATCGCGGAAGACGAAAGCGTCACCGCTCTCGGGCTGGAGCAGGACCTGAAGTCACTCGGCCATTCGGTCATCGGCATCGCCAGCGATGGCGTCACCGCAGTCTCGATGGCGCGCGCGCTCGGCCCGGATCTGGCCATCCTCGACGTGCGCATGCCGCACCTCTCGGGACTCGACGCCGCCGAGCGCATCCATGCGGAGCACCCCATCCCGATCATCATCGTGAGTGCGTACAGTGATGCGGATACGGTGGGTGGTGCCGTCGCGGGCCCGATCTTTCACTACCTGGTGAAACCGGTCACGACCGCGCAGCTGGGCGCGGCGATCGCCATCGCAGGCGCACGGCACCACCAGTGGCTGCAGCAACGTCGCGAGAGCGACGACCTGCGGCGCCGGCTCGACGAGCGCAAGGTGATTGAACGCGCCAAGGGGATCATCATGGAGCGCGAGGGCATTTCCGAGAGCGCCGCCTATCGCGTCCTGCAGCGCACCAGCCAGAGCCGCAACATGACGATCGCTGATCTCTCGCGCAGCGTGATCACCGCGGAAGACGTGATCCGGTCCGGGCGACGCGAAATGACCAGCGACAAGGAAGCGTAGGCGCCATGTCCACCTCGGCCACCGACGCGCTCTCGGTGGGTGACATGGCACCCGACTTCATCACAGATTCCACCGCCGGACCGGTCACGCTGTCATCGTTCCGCGGCTCCCGAAACGTGCTGCTCGCGTTCTTCCCGCTCGCATTCACCAGCACGTGCACCGCGGAGCTCTGCGACATGAGCATGGACTTCGAGCAATTTGTCTCGAGTAACGTGGAAGTACTTCCAATAAGTGTAGATTCTGTCCCTACGCTCAAGGAGTTTAGAGCCAAGCATGACCTGTCGCTCACCCTACTGAGCGACTTCAAGCGGGATATATCCCGGAGCTACGGCGTCCTCATCCCTGAACGCTTCTACTCCAATCGCGCGTACTTCCTGATTGACGACGCCGGCCGGATCACCTGGATGCATGTCGAGGACTCCCCGGGTAACAAGCGCACCAACCAGGAACTCCTCGAGCAGATCGCGCTGCACAGCTGATTCGGTCATCTTGTCCCATCGCCGGCGAACCCGTACGTTACAGATGAATCGCTGAGCGGGGGCTCACTGCATGACCGAAGAGGACCAGCACCTGAGGGTGCTGCTGGTGGAATCGCCGGCGCTCGCCGACCATTCGCTCGCGACGACTCTTGCCACCGATGGCCCGGACGTGGTGCTGAGCAGCGACATTGCCGCCATGCGGGAGGCACTGGCCGCGGAGCAGTTCGATGTCGTCCTGCTCGACGCCGCGCTTCCAGGGGCGCTCGACGCCGAGTTGTGGCGTGCACTGCGCGCACCGCGTGCGGCGCCCGAGTTCGTGGTCATTGGCGCGAGCGGACAGCCGGCCGCCGCCTTGCGCGGCGTGGCGCTCGGAGCTGCTGGCGTGCTGATGAGGCCCTGTGACGGGCCGCAGCTCCAGGCCCAGCTCCGCCTGGCCTGGGAGCGCCGCCGTGCCCGCTTCGGGAGCTGGCTGCTCCGCGCGCAGCTTTCGCGTCCGGCTGACGTGCCGGACGTCGTCACGCAATACGCGCCCATGCAGGCCGTTCTGGCCCTCGTCGAGCGCGTGGCCCGCAGCGACACGAGCGTGTTGATCACGGGAGAGCCCGGCACCGGCAGGACGCTCATGGCGCGCCTCATCCATCGGTTTTCACTGCGCGCGGCCGAACCGCTCGTCACGGTCACCTGCGCGGGTACGCTCGACGACCGGCTCGAGGTCGAGCTCTACGGCAAGGATCCGGGACTGGACGAACATTCGCGCTCCGGCGCGCCGGGAGTTGTCGAGCTCGCATCCGGTGGCACGCTCGTGCTCCGGGACATCGACGCGCTCGGGCCCAAGGTGCAGGGCAGACTGTTGCGCACGCTGGAACTGCGCTCGTTCTATCGCGTGGACGGCTCCCAGAAGGTGCAGGCCGATGTGCGCGTGATCGCCACCAGCGCGCCGGACACGGGCGCGAGCGATGGTGAATCGCTGCGCGGCGATCTGTTCTACCGCATCAACACGATGACCATCGAGTTGCCGCCGCTGCGCGAGCGCGCCTGCGACATCCCGGTGCTGGCGCGCCATTTCCTCGATGTCGCGCGCGGCATTGCGGCGCCACGGCTGTCGGATGAGGCGGTGGATGCGCTCCAGCGCCACCCCTGGCCGGGGAACGTGCGGGAGCTGCAGCAGGTCATGCATCGCGTGCTGCTCACGGCGCGTGATGGCGTGGTGCGCGCGCGTGATCTGGCGTTGCTCCGCCCGCTGAGCGATGATGCGCCGGCCACTCGCACAGACCCGCTGCTCCCGCTCCACACCATGGAGCGCATGCAGATCGAGCGTGTCCTCCGCCACGTGGGCTGGCACCAGGGGCGTGCCGCCGAGCTGCTCGGCATCTCGCCCAAGACGCTCTACCGGAAGATTCGCGAATACGGATTCCGGCGTCCATCAGGCGCCTGAAGGAGACCGCCAACGGCACCATGAAGATTCTCGTCATTGAAGACGATCCCACGGTGGGCCAGTATGTCAAGCGCGGGCTCGAGGAGCAGCGCTGGGGCGTGGACCTCGTGACCGACGGCGAGGAAGGGGAGCGGCTGGCGCACTCGGAGACGTATGATCTCATCGTGCTCGACATGCGTCTGCCGGGGCGCTCCGGCCTCGACGTGCTGCACAATCTGCGCGCCCGGGGATTCGAGCGGCCCGTGCTCGTTCTCACCGCGCAGGATGCGGTGGATGCCAAGGTGCAGACGTTGCGGGCGGGCGCGGATGATTACGTCACCAAGCCATTCGCCTTCGAGGAGCTGCTCGCGCGCGTGGAAGCCCTGAGCCGCCGTCCCCACGCGCTTGCCGCGCCGGTGCTGCACATTGCTGACCTGGAGCTGGACCGGAATACCCGCACCGTCACGCGGAACGGCGTCCCCATCGAGCTCACGCCCAAGGAGTACACGGTGCTCGAGTACCTCATGCGCCATGCGGGTCGCGTCATGAGCCGCACGCTCATTACCGAGTACGCCTGGGGATATCACTTCGATCCTGGCACCAACATCGTGGACGTCGTGATCAACCACCTGCGCAAGAAGGTGGATGCGGATGGCGCCACGAAGCTGATCCACACCGTGCGCGGCGTGGGATACGTAGTGCGGGAGTAGCGCGATGTTCGCGCCGTGGAGCATCAACGTGAGCAGCATCCGGGCGCGGCTCACGCTTGCCTATGCCGGTGCCCTGATCACCACGGTCATGGCCTTCGCGCTGGCCCTCTGGGCGCTCCGCCGGGCCAGCGCCACCGAGGAGCTGGGACGCGTGGTGTACGCCCAGGCCAACCTGGTGCGTGGCATCATTCATCAGGCTGAGGATGTCGGCGAGCCCGTCACCGTCATCAAGGATTCTGCCGTTGGTCCCACCATTTCCGGCCCGGTGGGGACGCTGCTCGAAGGCATGCCCGGCTTCGTGATGGTGTTCAACGAATCGGGGCGCATGCTGTATGGCTCAGCTCCCGTGCGGCGTCTCGAGGATTCCGACAAGGCCGCACTGCAGCAGGCCGCGCTGGATGCACCCATCGGTGGACTCGGTCAGGAGCTTCGCCTGGGACGGGACCGGCTGCTGCTCGTCGCCGTGACGGCGGAGGATTCGGGCTCCGCGGTTTCACGCATCGTTGCCGCCTCGTCCATGTACTCGGCCGAGCTGGCCGTGCGGGAACTCGTCGGCACGATGCTGGTCGTGGTGCCCATCCTCCTCATTGCGTCCATTGCGGTCGCGTACTTCATCTCAGGAAGCGCATTCGCTCCACTCGACCGGCTCATGAACGAGATGGAAGCCATTACCGATGGGCGCAGCCTGCACCGCCGGCTTCCCGTGGGCACATCGAACGACGAGATCAGTCGGCTCGCGGCGACACTGAATGAGATGTTCCAGCGGCTGGAGGTGTCGTTCTCGGCGCTGCGACGCTTCACCGCCGATGCGAGTCATGAGCTGAAGACGCCGCTGGCCGTGCTGCGCGCCGACGTGGAACGCGCCATGAGCTCCGCCACCTCCCGCTCCGAGCGCATGGTGGCGCTCGAGGAGGCGTTGCAGGAAACCGCCCGCATGGCGGATCTCGTCGAGAGTCTGCTCACGCTCGCGCGCGCCGACGAAGGTCGTTTCGACCTGCACCGGGAGCCCGTTCCACTCGAACCGCTGGTGCGCGACGTGTTCGAGACGGCATCCATTCTCGGTGAATCCGCCGGCATCACGGTCACCATGGAGAACCCCGTTCAGGTCACGGTGCTGGGCGACATCACGCGGCTGCGCCAGCTCTTTCTGAACCTCACGACGAACGCCATCAAGTACACGCCGCGTGGCGGGAGCGTTGAGCTTTCACTCACGCAGCGCGACCAGCGCGTCACGTTTTCCGTGCGCGATACGGGCATTGGCATTTCGTCGGCCGACCTGCCGCACATCTTCGAGCGATTCTATCGCGCCGACCGCGTGCGCACGCGTGTTCACGAACGAGGCGGCTTCGGGCTGGGACTGGCGATCGGCCAGTGGATCGCCGAGGCACATGGTGGCACCATCACTGCCGCATCGCGGCTCGGCCGGGGCACGACGTTCACCGTCACGATTCCCGTTCTCGACGGGAATGCCGCAGCCTCGCCGCCTCCTCAGCCCGCCACACCGGCCGCGACGCACTGAGTCGCCCGGACTGGGAATCCCGCCGGCGCGCGTGCCGACGTGACGGAATCGTAACAGCGCCTTCACCAATTCTTAATGATTGAAGTATTACGCGCTCATCTGACGGGCGTAGGTTCCATCACGAGTGCCGCGGACCTGCTGTACTCATGCACTTCAACACAGCCGAGTGACGACAGAATGCTCACTACGCTCATCGAGTCGAAGCGCAAGAAGGAAGCGAGCGCTGGGGGAACCGTGCTCAGTATCGTCTTCCACGTTGTAATCATCGCGCTGCTGGTCTGGGTCACCGCGAACGTGGGCAGCGCGGGGATGAAGGAGCGACGGCAGGAGGATGTGAAATTCGTCCAGGTGAAGAAGCCGCCACCCCCCGAGCCAGAGAAGCCGCCACCGCCGCAGGTCGTGGTCACGCCACCACCGCCCAAGGGATTTCAGGTGCCCGTGCCTCCGGTCAACATCCCCGACAAGATCCCGGACGTCGATCTGAGCAAGTCTGTCACGAACGAAGCGGACTTCAGCGGCAAGGGCCAGGAAGGTGGTGTGGCGCGTGGTGTGGTCGGCGGTACGGGTCACGTCAACAATGATCAGCCGTACTTCGAGTTTCAGGTGGAAAAGCCGGTGCTCGCGCGCGAAGGAAACCCGACGCCCACGTACCCCTCCATGCTGGAGAGCGGGCGGGTTGCGGGTGAGGTCATGGCCCAGTTCGTGGTGGACACGACGGGTCGGGTGGACATGAGCACGTTCAAGGTGCTGAAGAGCACCAATGATCTCTTCACGAATTCCGTGAAGAACGTGCTGCCCAAGTGGCATTTCTACGCCGCCGAGACTGGCGGACGCAAGGTCAAGCAAGTGGTCCAGCAGCCGTTCATTTTCAAGGCGCCCAACTAACCACGCTCGCCCACTCCCGGAGGAGTTCGTTCCATGAACATGTCGCTCATTACGCTCTATCACTCGATGGGGTGGTTCGCCAAGGGCATTGTCGTCGTGCTCGTGATCATGTCCATCTTCTCGCTTACCATCATGGTCCAGAAGTGGTGGAGGCTGAAGAAGGCGCAGTCCGAAACGCGCAAGTTCGCGCCGGAGTTTTCGCAGTTCCTCGAAGAGGACAACCTCAACGAGGCGATCAAGCTGGCCGAGAGCTACAAGAAGTCGCACGTGGCGCGTGTGCTGGGCGGTGCGCTCAGCGAGGTGAAGCCGCTGCTGCAGGATGGGTCCGTGACGGTCGCCGACATCAACTCGGCCGAGCGCGCGGTGGAGCGCAACATGATGATCATCGTCTCGGAGCTGAAGCGCGGTATCGCGGTGCTCGCGACGGTGGGCGCCACGGCGCCGTTCGTCGGTCTGCTTGGAACGGTCATGGGCATCGTGAACGCATTCACGGGCATGGCGCAGTCGGGCGCGGGCGGGCTGGGCGCAATCTCGGCTGGTATCGCCGAGGCGCTGATCACCACGGCGCTGGGTATTCTCGTGGCCATTCCGGCGGTGTGGGCGTTCAATTACTTCAGCACCAAGATCGACAACCTCACCGTGGAAATGACGTACACCTCGAAGGAGATGATCGACTATCTCATCAAGGGTGTGGCGGGTGAGTTCGGCCGGTCGCGCTTCACGCGCGAGTTCAATGCCGCCGCCGGCGGCAGCGCTGGCACGCCGGTTTCGCAGTAACCGCTCCCGACCGAGAGGAGTATTTTCATGGCAATGTCCACAACCGGGAGCGGCGTCAAGGCGGAGCCGAACGTCACGCCGCTGATTGATGTGATGCTCGTGCTGCTGATCATCTTCATGATCGTGACGCCGCTCATCAATTCCGGCTTCCAGGCCCAACCCCCGGTAGGCATCAACATCAAGTCCAACCCGGAGGAGAACGGCGACCAAGTGCTGGGGATTGATGCCGACGGCAACTATTACCTGAACAAGCGCCGCATCGACAACAGCACGCTCGCCGAGCAGCTCAAGGCGATCTACGATGCGCGCACGGTCGACAAGATTCTCTACCTCAAGGCGGACAAGAACCTGCAGTACTCGAAGATCATTGATGCGACCGACATCGCGTCGCACGCCGGCGTGCGTGTCATGGCCGCGATCACGGATCAGCAGCCGGGCACGAAGTCCACGGTGCCTGGCGACATCATCACGCCCACGTCACCCAACGCCAAGCAACCCTGAGGACCGATCGCTATGGCCATGTCAACCGGGGGCGGCGGCGGCCCCATGAACGACATCAACATCACGCCGATGATCGACGTGTTGCTGGTGCTGCTCGTCATCTTCATGATGGCGGTGCCGATGATGCGCAAGTCCATCGACATGCAGGTGCCTGATCCCAATCCGCCACCGACGGTCTCGGCGCCGCAAAGCGACCAGATCGTGCTGCAGGTGCTGCCGGGCGGAGTGTTCAAGCTCAATTCACAGGACGTGCCCAAGGATGGTCTGGCGGCGGAACTGCACAAGGTGTACGATCAGCGGCCGACCAAGATCATGTTCCTCAAGGGCGATCCGACGGTGAAGTATCAGGACGTAATCCACGCCATGGACGTGGCGCGTGGCGCAGGGGTGCTGGTCATTGGAGTGACGCCCAAGGCGACGTCCTGACCCACCCGGTCGTTGCGGCAACCGTTGGAGCAGATCTCACGGCGGATGATCCTTGCGGATCGTCCGCCGTGTTAGTTTGAGAAATGGACGAATTGCCAGACCGCCGGCGCAGCTATCGGCCGCCCAATGGCGTTCCCATGGGGCGCTCCCCGCGCTGGGGAGTCGTCCCGTCGGCGATGCTGCATGTGGTGATCATTCTCCTGCTGCTCTCGCCGGCGCTGGCGAAGCACCTCATCGATGATATCCCCACCGGCGCGGGCGGTCTCACGGCGGCTGGCGGCGGTGGGGGAGGCCGGCGTGGCGCCGTGTCGCCGGAGGAGCGCCTGCACTTCATCCGGACGGCGCCGGCACCTGCGGCCGCTCCAGCAGTGCCGCAGCCGGTGCTCGACAAACCCAAGGTCGCACCACCTCCGGTCAAGCTTCCGGATCCGGTCGCGGTGCCCAGGGTGCAAGCCGCCGTTACCGCGCCGGCACCGGTGGCGCTCGCGGCCGCACCAGGTGCCGGCGGCGCGGGGAACGACAGTAGCGCGGGCGCGGGTCCCGGCACCGGCGGCGGCACCGGTACCGGCGTGGGAACAGGACGGGGCTCGGCGGCCGGACCCGGCACCGGCGGCGGTACCGGCACCATCTATCCGGCCACCCCCGATTTTCTCGTCATTCCGGCTCTGCCCGTGCCGAAGAAGCTCCACGGCCGCACGATTTCCGTGCGATTCACGCTGGATGACAGGGGTCAGGTACTCAAGGTGGAGTCCGATCCATCCGGCGATGATGGCTATGACAAGCAGCTCCGCGCCCGTCTCGCCGAGTACCGCTTCCGGCCCGCGCACCGGATGGATGGAACGCCCGTGCCATCGGTCTACATCACGCAGCTCACGCTGTAGCGCGCGCACTGGTTGATCTCTCGGGTGCTCGTTAACTTGGTACGGCTGTCCCGCCGAACGCTCCGGTTGGCCCATCGCCGGATCCGGCACCTCACGTACGCCGGGACGTAGTGCGCACCCTCCGACGGATTCTATCTGCATGAGTGTAGCCGTGGCCGAGCGCGCGGGCAGCCCCGAGCCGCAACGCGAGTTTGTCAAAGCGCTGACATTGACGGATGCGACGATGCTGGTGGCCGGCAGCATGATCGGCTCCGGCATCTTCATCGTCTCAGCCGACATTGCTCGTCAGGTCGGGTCACCGCTCTGGTTGCTCATCGTCTGGGTGCTCACCGGCATCATGACGCTCCTCGGCGCACTGGCCTACGGGGAGCTGGCGGCGATGTTCCCGCAGGCCGGCGGCCAGTACGTTTTTCTGCGCGAGTCAATGGGTTCCCTCATGGCGTTTCTCTATGGGTGGACCTTTTTCATTGTCGTGCAGACGGGAACCATCGCCGCGGTTGCCGTCGCGTTCGCGCGCTTCCTCGGCGTGCTGTGGCCCGCGGCGGCGCCCGGGCTGTATGCCTGGTTCCCGCACCACACCTTCACCACGGCTGGCGGCCCCATTGACCTGGGACTGAGCCCGCAGCGGCTCATCGCGCTGGTGTCGGTGTGGGTGCTCACGTGGATCAACCTGCGCGGCGTGTCCTTCGGCAAGATCGTGCAGACGACGTTCACCGTGGTCAAGATCGGCGCGCTCGCGCTGCTGGTCATCCTGGGCATTACAGTCGGGCGGAACATCTCGGCGATTGCCGCGAATTTCCACGCCGGAAATTTCACGGGCCACGTGGACCTGGGCGGCGCGTTCGTGCTGGCATTTGGCGCCGCTCTCGTGGGCTCACTCTTTTCCAGCGACTCCTGGAACAGCGTCACCTTCGCGGCCGCAGAGGTGCACAATCCCCGGCGCAACCTGCCGCTCGCGCTCGCGCTGGGCGCAGGCATGGTGACACTTCTGTACGTGCTGGCCAACGTCTCGTACCTGAGTGTCCTGCCGTTGCAGGGCGCGAAGGACGGCGCCACCACGCTGGCGCGGGGCATCCAGTATGCCACGCAGGACCGCGTGGGGACCGCCGCCGCCGAAGTGATCTTTGGCGACAGCGGCCGCGCGGTGATGGCCATTGCCATTCTCGTCAGCACCTTCGGGTGCAACAACGGATTGATTCTGTCCGGTGCCCGCGTGTACTACGCCATGGCGCGCGACAAGCTGTTCTTCCGGCCCGTGGGCATGTTGAACGCGCGCGGCGTGCCGGCCGCTGCCCTGCTGATTCAGGCCGTGTGGGCCACAGTGCTCTGTCTCACCGGCACGTACGGCCAGCTGCTCAACTACGTGATCTTCGCGCAGCTCATTTTCTATGCGCTCACCACGACCGGTCTCTTCATCCTGCGGCGCACGCGGCCGGATGCCGAGCGTCCCTACCGGGCCGTGGGCTATCCGGCACTGCCGGCGTTGTACGTGATTCTCGCCGTATGCGTGGCGATCATTCTGCTGATTGCGAATCAGACGCGCGCGCAGGCGATCTCGGGGCTCGTGCTGGTGCTCATCGGCATCCCCATCTTTTTCCTTTGGCGCCGCGGCACGGTCCGTCATGGTGCCTGACCACCCAGGAGATCTTCTTCGATGAAACGGCTGGACTTCGCCTTCCGCGGGATGTTCCCGCTGGCGCTGGCGCTGCTCATGGCGCTCACCGTGATGCCCCCCGGCGCCGCGCGACTCGCGGCCCAGGCCACTGTCAGGGCGCCGATCGCGCAGACCGCGGCGACCGCTCCCTCGCACGAAATCGCCGGCGAGGCCAACCTCGTCATTCCCGATCTCACCCATGAACATTTCCGGGGCGTCCAGGGGCACCTGCTGCTCGTGGGCGGCCTCGGCATCTGCATCCTCGGCATGCTCTTCGGGCTGGGCATCTATTCGCACCTCAAGCGTCTCCCGGTGCACAAGTCCATGCGCGAGGTGTCCGAGCTGATCTACGAGACGTGCAAGACGTACCTCATCCAGCAGGGCAAGTTTCTGCTGCTCCTCGAGGCATTCATCGGAACGGTCATCCTGATTTACTTTGGCGCGCTGATGCACTTTGCCGCGATCAAGGTGGTGATCATCCTGCTCTTCAGCCTCCTGGGTATCGCGGGAAGCTACGGCGTCGCGTGGTTCGGCATTCGCGTGAACACCTTCGCGAACTCGCGTACGGCGTTCGCCAGCCTGCGCGGCAAGCCGTATCCCTGCTACGCCATTCCGCTCAAGGCGGGCATGAGCATTGGCATGCTCCTCATCAGCGTGGAGCTGGTGATGATGCTCTGCATTCTGCTGTTCATCCCGGGTGACTACGCCGGCCCCTGCTTCATTGGCTTCGCCATTGGCGAGTCGCTGGGCGCGGCCGCGCTGCGCATCGCGGGCGGCATCTTCACGAAGATCGCCGACATCGGATCCGATCTCATGAAGATCGTCTTCAACATCAAGGAAGACGACGCGCGCAATCCCGGCGTGATCGCGGACTGCACGGGCGACAACGCGGGCGACTCGGTGGGTCCGAGCGCCGACGGCTTCGAGACGTACGGCGTCACGGGCGTTGCACTGATCGCCTTCATCGTGCTCGCTGTGAAGGAGCCGGCGGTGCAGGTCCAGTTGCTCGTGTGGATCTTCATCATGCGCATCGTGATGATCATTGCGAGCGGCATGTCCTATCTGATCAACGAGACGATCGCCAAGGCGCGCTACGAGCACGCGGACAGGATGAACTTCGAGGCGCCACTCACCTCGCTGGTGTGGCTCACCTCCATCGTCTCGATCGTGCTGACGTACCTGGTCTCCTGGCTCGTGCTCCCCGATCTGGGTGACGGGACGCAGTGGTGGAAGATCGCGACGATCATGACCTGCGGCACGCTCGCGGGTGCGCTGATTCCCGAGCTGGTGAAGGTGTTTACATCCACGTCCTCCACGCATGTCAAGGAGGTCGTGACCTCGTCGCGCGAGGGTGGCGCGTCGCTCAACATTCTCTCCGGCCTCGTCGCGGGGAACTTCAGCGCCTTCTGGCTGGGCATGGTGATCATGGTGCTCATGGGCATCGGTGCCTGGGTGAGCGGCATGGGCATGGGTGCGCTCATGCTCGCGCCGGCCGTCTTCGCCTTCGGCCTCGTGGCGTTCGGGTTCCTGGGCATGGGACCGGTCACGATCGCGGTGGATTCCTACGGTCCGGTCACGGACAACGCCCAGTCCATCTATGAGCTCTCGCTCATCGAGCAGGCGCCCGGCATCAAGGAGGAGCTGAAGAAGAACTACGGCTTCGATGTGAACTTCGAGGCGGCCAAGCATTTCCTCGAGGAGAACGACGGCGCCGGCAACACCTTCAAGGCCACCGCGAAGCCGGTTCTCATCGGCACCGCGGTCGTCGGGGCCACCACAATGATCTTCTCGATCATTGTCGCGCTCACGCAGGGCCTGCAGGCGGAGCTGGTAGCGAACCTCTCGCTGCTGCACCCGCCCTTCCTGCTCGGACTCGTCACGGGCGGCGCGGTGATCTTCTGGTTCGCCGGCGCCTCGACGCAGGCCGTCACGACGGGCGCCTACCGCGCCGTGGAATTCATCAAGGCCAACATCCGCCTGGAAGGCGTGGAGAAGGCCTCCGTCGAGGACAGCAAGCGCGTCGTCGAGATCTGTACCCAGTACGCACAGAAGGGCATGCTCAACATCTTCCTCGCGGTCTTCTTCGCGGCGCTGGGCTTTGCGTTCGTCGAGCCGTACTTCTTCGTGGGGTATCTCATCTCGATCGCGCTCTTCGGTCTGTACCAGGCCATCTTCATGGCCAACGCGGGCGGCGCCTGGGACAATGCCAAGAAGATCGTGGAAGTGGAGCTCAAGCAGAAAGGCACCGACCTGCACGCCGCGACGGTCGTGGGCGATACGGTGGGCGATCCGTTCAAGGACACGTCCTCGGTCGCGATGAACCCGATCATCAAGTTCACGACGCTCTTCGGCCTGCTGGCCGTGGAGCTGGCCGTGTCACTCACCGTGCAGCGCGGTGCACTGCTGACGCACGTGCTGGCCGCGATCTTCCTGGCCATCGCACTGTACTTCGTGTATCGCTCGTTCTACGGCATGCGGATCGAAGTGCAGCAGCCGACCGTCGAGAGCGCCGGCCGCGTGCCGGTGGGAGCGCTCGAGTGAGGGCCGCCTAGTGGCGCACTCGCTCTTCATGCGAAAGTCCGTCGCGGATTGCGAAGCCGATGCCGAGCGCCGCGGCGGACTCAAGCGGTCGCTCGGCAAGTGGCACCTCACGGCGCTCGGCGTGGGCGCCACCATCGGCGCCGGCATCTTCGCGACGACCGGAACCGCCATCGTCGGTGATGCGCTCCGTCCCGGCGCCGGCCCGGCGATCATTTTTTCCTTCCTGCTCACCGCCGTGGCGTGCGGCTTCGCGGCGCTGTGCTACGCGGAGTTCGCGGCGATGGTCCCGATCTCGGGGTCGGCGTATACGTACGCATACGCCTCGCTGGGCGAGTTCGTGGCGTGGATCATTGGCTGGGACCTCATCATCGAGTATGCCGTCGGCAACATTGGCGTCGCCATCGGCTGGTCGGGCTATTTCCGCGAACTGATTCGCCATTTCGGACTCGATCTCCCGGCGTGGCTCGCCACGGACTACCGGTCGGCGCACGCGGCGTTCGCGTCGCTGGCCAGCACGCCCACCGACGTCACGCAGCAGTATCTCGCATCCGCGTGGAGTGGCGCGCCACATCTGTTCGGGCTGCCGGTCATCATCAATTTGCCCGCCGTGCTGGTCGTGGCCCTAATAACCGTCGTGCTCGTGATCGGCATCAAGGAATCGGCCGATACCAACAATGCGATGGTGCTGCTCAAGATCGCGATCATCATCTTCTTCATTGGCGTGGGCGCATTCCTGATCAAGCCGCACAACTGGAGCGATCCGGCCCAGGGCGGCTTCTCGCCGAATGGCTTCGGCGGCATCAGCGCCGCCGCGGCAATCATATTTTTCAGCTACATCGGCTTCGATGCGGTCTCCACCGCCGCCGAAGAGGCGCGCAATCCCGGCAAGGACATGCCGTTCGGGATCATCATGAGCCTCTTGATCTGTACGGTGCTCTACATCGCGATTTCCATCGTGATGACCGGCATGGCACCGTGGAAGACGCTCGGCACGGCGGAGCCGATGATCACGGCGCTGCAACACGCCAACGGACCGGCGAGGCTGCTCACGGCGTCTCGCTTCATCGTGTCCCTGGGTGCCGTGATCGCCATGGGCAGCGTGCTGCTGGTCTTCCAGCTCGGCCAGCCGCGCATCTTCTTCTCCATGTCGCGTGACGGGCTGCTGCCACGGGCGCTCGCGAAGGTGCACCCGAAGTACAAGACACCGTACGTCGGCACCATCATCACCGGTATCTTCGTCGCCGTGTTCTCGGCCTTTGCCAACATCGCGGAAGTGGTGGACCTCACGAACATCGGAACGCTCTTCGCCTTCGTGCTGGTGTCCATCGGTGTGATCGTCCTCAGGCGACAGGAGCCCCACCGCGAGCGACCATTTCGCGTGCCGGGGGTGCCGTTCACCCCGCTCATCTCCGTCGTCGCGTGTCTCTATCTCATGTGGCACCTGCCAGGCATTACCTGGATTCGGTTCGGCGTGTGGCTGGTGCTGGGGCTCTTCATTTACGTCCTGTACGGATACCGGCACTCCACTCTGCGGCGCGCGACGGAAGGCGCGTCGTCGTCCGAACCGCCGGAACGGGCCGCGAGCGGATGAGTGCACCCGTCGGCGGGACGGGGAAGGGCATGAAGCTGCACACGAAGATTCTGCTGGGGCTGCTCCTGGGCGGAGCGGCGGGGCTGGCGGTGAATCTCTGGCTTGGCAGTGCACACCCGTTCGTCGCCGGCGTCAATACGTATCTTGCGCAGCCCGTGGGGCAGATCTTCCTGAATCTGCTCTTCATGATCGTCATTCCGCTCGTGTTCGCGTCCATTTCGCTGGGCGTCGCGGGCCTGGGCGATCTGCGCGTGGCAGGCCGGGTGGGCGGCAAGGCGATCGGCTACTTCCTCGTCACCACGACGCTGTCGGCCACGCTCGGGCTCGTGCTGGTGCGCACCGTCAATCCCGGGAGCGGCCTCTCAGCCGCCATGCGCGCGGAACTGCTGCAGACCTACGCGGGCGACGCGGCCGCGAAGATGCAGGCCGCCGCGACCGGTACGTTCGGCATCCAGACGCTCGTGAACGTCGTCACGCGCAACCCCGTGAAGTCCGCGGTGGAGCTCGACCTGCTCGGCGTCATCTTCTTCTCGCTCATCTTTGGCGCCGCGATCACCATGATCCGCGAGGATCGTGCGAAGACCATGATCGCGTGGCTGGAAGCGCTCAACGATATCGTCATCAAGATCGTGGAGATCGCCATGCGGATCGCGCCGTATGGCGTCGCGGGCCTCATTTTCGGTGTCACGTCGCGGTTCGGTCTCGCGTTGCTCAAGCCGCTCGGCAGCTATGTGCTGGTCGTGCTCGCGGCTCTGATCATTCACGCGGTCGTCACGCTGGGACTGATCGTGCGCTTCGCCGTAGGGATGTCACCCATCAGGTTCTTCGGGCGCATTCGCGCCTCCATCGTGACCGCGTTCTCCACGAGTTCCAGCAGCGCCACGCTGCCCACGAATATCGCCGTGGCCGAGCAGAATCTGGGTGTCCCCGCCAGCGTCGCCGGGTTCGTATTGCCGCTCGGGAGCACAATGTGCATGAACGGCACATCGCTCTTCGAAGGCATCACGGTGCTCTTCCTCGCCGAAGTGTTCGGCGTGCATCTCGGTCTGGGCCAGATGGTCGTCGTCATGATCATGACGGTGATCACGGCCGTCGGCGCTGCCGGCGTGCCGGGCGGGTCCATCCCCCTCCTCGTTGGCGTGCTCGCGATGTTCGGCATTCCGGCCGAGGGCATCGCGATCATTCTTGGAGTGGATCGCATTCTCGACATGTCGCGTACGACCGTGAATGTGATCGGCGACATGAGCGCCGCTGCCTGGGTGGCGCGCTCTGAGGGATTGTGGACCGCCGCGGACGTGCCGTCGCTCGAAGGACTCGACGTGAGCGGCGCGCGACTGGACGAGACGCCGGCCGCCGCGAGCTGATCGGGCTGGGGCCGCGCACGGCGAACCGGGCGCGCGGCCGCGTCGTCCGCTATCTGACCGCGGCGGCGCCCAGGTGGCGCACTGCCAGCTTTACCGCGCCGCGGTCCGCGCGAACTTCGCCGGCAACCAGACTGGCGCCGGGTACGGCGGAGCGGAGCCGGTGTTCCACGCGCCGGCGCAGCGTGGTGCCCGGTGCCAGCAACCCGCCCGACAGCGCCACCGCGCAGGCGGCACGCTCGTCCTGAAACAGGGTGCGGGCCAGCGAACGCATGTGGACCACGAGCTCTTCGGCGGCAAGGTCGAGGAGCGACTCCGCGCGCAGATCGCCGCGCTCCGCGGCGCCGGTCACCACGGGCGCGAGCGCGGCGATCTGTGCGGTGGTAGCCGCTGCAGCCCACGACACCAGTCCCTCCGGCGTTTCCGCTTCCGCCATGGTCAGAATCGCCCCGGCGAGCGCAGTCTCAGGCTCGCGCCCGTCGAGTGCCGCCGTCGCGACGGACAGGGCGCGGCGTCCGATCCAGTATCCGCTCCCTTCGTCGCCGCACACGGGACCCCAGCCGCCGCAGCGCGCCAGCGTGCCGGTGGGTCCGCGTCCGAACGCAATGGATCCCGTGCCCGCGATGAGCAGGATACCCGCGCCATCACCAAAGGCATCTTCGAGACCGATCTCCGCGTCGGTGCGCACCAGCACCTCGCCCGCCAGCTCGTACTCGGCGAGCGCCTCGGTCAGCGCCTCGCGCTCGCGCGTGCTGCCCGTTCCAGCCACCCCGGCGCAGAGGATGCGTGGCGCCGCGTCCCTGTCGGGAACCTGTTCCAGCGCGTCCTGCACCGCCGCCGCGATGATCGCCGCCGAGCGCTCCGCGTCGCCGGGTCGCACGGCACTCGCCGCGCCTTCTCCGTGCACCAGTTCCTGGGCGTTGTCATTGCACACGAGCACACGCGTGCGCGAGCCGCCGCCATCCACGCCAATCACGAGCCGCATCATGCCGCTTCCGTCTCCGGCACGATCTCCGTGGCCGGATGAGTAAGTGAGGAAAGAATGCCCACCGAGACCGTAATGCACGTCCCGATCAGAACGTACCACGGCCACGCGATGCGCGCAGCGGGGCCCAGCCCCCGCGCAATGACCGGGAATGCCTGCGCCAGTTGCTTGGCGAAGACGATGAACGCCATGGCGCCAATGCCGACGCTCATGCCAAGAATGGCATCGCGCTGAATGGCACGGCGCCAGAAGATTCCCAGGAAGAAGCCACCCAGCAGGCCGCCGTACGTGAATGACGCGATGCTCAGGGCCACCACGACCACCGGCGTGCCGTTGTCCCGGAACATGAGTGCTCCCGCCGTGAGGATCGCACCCCAGAGCAGGGCAAAGCGCTTGCCGGCACGCAGCGTACGCGGATCGTCGGGTGAGCGGTTGGTGAGCGGAACGTAGATGTCGAGCGTCGTGGATGCGGCCAGCGAATTGATCGCACCGGAATGCGTGCTCATGGTTGCCGCGATCACCGCGGCCAGGACGAGCCCGATCAGCCCGGTCGGCATGTATTCCAGAATGAACGTCGGAAAGACCGCGTCAGGCGTCGCGAAGGTACGCCCGCCGTAGAGTCCCCACAGGCCGATGCCGATGACCAGGAAGAGCGCGAACTGCGCAAACACCGCGAAGCCGCTGCCAATGATCGCGCGCTGGGCATCCTTTAGGGTGCGGGCCGAGAGCAGCCGCTGCACGATGAGCTGGTCCGTTCCATGTGACGCCATGGACAGGAAGGCGCCGCCCAGCAATCCCGCGAGCAGCGTGTTGGGTCGGTCGAATCCCGTGTAGGTGTCAATGAGCCTGAGCTTGCCGTGCGCCGCGGCGCTGGCCGCGATATGATGCCACCCTCCCGGCACCACCTTCGCCAGCAGCACGATTGCCGCCACGCCGCCCACCAGATAGATCGACGCCTGCAGCAGCTCGGTCCATACGACGGCCTTCATGCCGCCCTTGTAGGTGTACACCACCGTGAGCAGCCCCAGCACCAGCACCGCAATGGGCATGGCCTCCTGCTTCGGAATCACGGACTCCACGATGAGCGCGACCGGGATGGCAGTGGCGAAGATGCGCACCGAGTCCGCAAGGGCCCGCGTCACCATGAACACGATTGACGTGAAGCGCCGCGTGGCGAGTCCGAAACGCCGCTCGAGCAACGCGTACGCCGTGACCAGTTCGCCCTGGAAATATCGCGGCAGCAGCGTGTACGCCACCACCACGCGTCCCAGGATGTAGCCGGCCACGATCTGCAGGAAACCGAAGTCTCCGATGTAGGAGAAGCTCGGCGCGCCAATGAACGTCAGCGCGCTGGTTTCCGTCGCGACAATGGAGAAGAGCAGCACCCACCAGGGGATGTTCCTGTCGGCAACGAAGTAGTCCTTCGTGTTCTTCGGGCGTCGCCCGACGTAGATGCCGAGCGCGGTCGTTCCACCGAGATACGCCACCAGCACCACTGCATCGAGTGGCGTGAAGTGCGTCATCGACCCTGCATCCTACGCCACGACATACGCCTCCATGGCGAAGTACTCGGCGAGGCCGAGCCGGTTGAGCTCCGCGGCCGTGCCGATGTTGCGCGCCTCCACGCGCTGCCAGAATTCGCGGGTGTCGTGGCCGGGGAAGGGTGCGGAGTCCTTCTGGGATTGGTGCTTGAAAATCGCCTGGATCTTGAGTCGCAGCTCCTCCTGCGACAGCGGCACGAGCCACGTGGCTTCGGTGAGCGGCCACTCCTGCCAGGCGCCGCGATAGAGCCAGACTTCCGGCGCCGGAACGCCGCCCGCGACGGCACGCGGCCCGGCGAGCGCACGATCGATCGCCTCCTTGCACATCCGGTGCGTGCCGTGCGGATCCGTGAGATCGCCGGCAACGAAGATCAGGTCGGGCTGGAACTCATCGAGCAGCGCGCGGACGATGCGGACGTCGGCGGGGCCCACCGGATCCTTGCGTACCTGCCCGGTTCGATAGAATGGCAGGTTGAGAAAGCGCGCATCGTTGGGCGTGAGTCCGAGGACTGCGATGCCGCTCACCGCTTCGGCCTCGCGAATATCGCGCTTGATGTCCTGCACGTCCCGCGTGTCCACGTCGCCGGGAACCTTGCGCGCGAGAAACTCGCTCACGCGCCGAACGAGATCCGACGTGTCGTGTGTCGGCTCGTACCCATCGCGTGCGAGCCGTGCCAGAAAATCGAGATAGCGGCGCACGTCGTGGTCGAACACGGCAATGTTCCCGCTCGTCATGTAGGCGACGAGAATGGTGTTGCCGTTCTGCACCAGCTTGTGCAGAATTCCGCCCATCGAGATGACGTCGTCGTCCGGATGCGGCGAGAAGCAGATAATGCGCTGTCCGCGCGGCAGCTTGGAGCGTCCCCGGATCTTGGCGCCCAGCACGTTGAACACCATGCCGTTCAGCGCGCCCGGCGAGTCGTAGCAGGCGAGCAGGGACGAGAGCCGATGCTCGGCGTAGTCCTGCCCGGTGAGTTTGAGAATTGCCCGGTCACAGCGGCGGGACAGCCACGTCACGGCGCGTACCGCGAGCGCGGGCGTCCAGTCCACTTCACCCACGAGCCATGGCGTGGCAATGGGCGTGAGCCGTTCCGCCGCCGACGCATCCACGTAGAACGTGGTGCCGCGGTGCCGCTGCAGAAACGTCGCCGGCACCTCGTGATCCACGTCCTCCTCGACGGCGCGTCGCACGATCTCTGCCTTGTGCTCGCCCGTGGCGAGGATGAGAATCTCGCGAGCCTCGAAGATCGTCGCGATGCCCATCGTGATCGCTTCACGCGGCACGCTGTCCTCGCCAAAGAAGTCAGCGGCGGCATCGCGTCGTGTGACCGGGTCGAGCGTGACGAGACGGGTGCGGCTCTGCATGCCGGAGCCGGGCTCGTTGAAGCCGACATGTCCGGTGCGGCCGATTCCCAGAAGCTGCAGATCGATGCCGCCTGCCGAGTGGATCGCCTCCTCATACGCGGCGTTCGCGGCGCGCACGTCCTCGCGGGCCACATCGCCGCGCGGGATGTGCACGTTGTCGCGCGCAATGTCCACGTGGGCGAAAAAGTTCTCCCACATGTACCGGTGGTAGGAGTGGATGCTGTCGGGCGCCATCGGGTAGTACTCGTCCAGATTGAACGTGACCACGCGTGCGAACGTCAGCCCATCCTCACGGTGCATACGAATAAGCTCGCGGTAGACACCGAGCGGCGTCGACCCCGTGGCGAGTCCCAGCACCGTCTGCTCGCCCGCCGCCGTGCGATCCCGCACGAGGTGAGCGATCCGCTGCGCCACGAGGAGACCCAGCGTGTCGTGGTCGGGGACGACGATGACGGGAATGCGCAGCTCGAGGCGCGACGCCTCAGGAGTCATTGCAGGTGGGACGTGAGAAAGCCCGCGATCCGGAAGGGAGTCGCGGGCTTTGCGGGGCGCGTCGCACCGTCAGCCACGGCGGGGCGCAGGCGCCACGCGAATGTTACGCGGTGAACGAGCTGCCGCAGCCGCAGCCGCCGGTAGCGTTGGGGTTCTTGAACGTGAAGCCGGAACCCTGCATGGAGGAGACGTAATCGACGGTGACGCCGTTCAGATATTGCGCGGAGAACGGGTCGACGAAGACGCGTACGCCCTCCTGCTCGACGATCACGTCGTCATCGGCGCTCTGCTCTTCAATGAGGAGCCCGTAGCGGAAACCGCTGCACCCGCCTGGCTGCACACTCACGCGCAGACCGCCCTGCTCGGCGGTGACGCCTTCCTGCTCCATGAAGCGCCGGACTTCCACCGCCGCTCCAGGCGTGAGGGTGATCGTGACGGCGGGCTGCTGTGTTGTGCTCATGCGAAACCTCTGTGATGTGAACAGGGGACACACCCTGACTGGTTCGTACTCTATAAAGTTACATGGGAATCGGCAATCGGGAATGGGGAATCTGTTCCACGCCCAATTACCCCGCCCTTGGGAATCGGCAATCGGGAATGGGGAATCGGGGAGGAAGTCCTCCCCACACCACACCCCGCCGCCTTTTTTTCACCGCCGCCGCCCCCCCGTTTCATCATTTCCCATTCCCACGATTCCCCATTCCCGATTGCCGATTCCCAGGGGCGGGGTGGCGGGGGGCGGTCGATTCCCCATTCCCGATTGCCGATTCCCAAGGGTGGTGGGGCGGGGTGATGAGGCGTTGGATCAAACCTTCCTCGCGGTCCCGTTGTCTGCTTCTCACACACGTCCCCATGAGGCAGCTACATGGCCGCTGTCAGCATTGCCGACTTTCGCGGCGCAGCCCGCGGACTCGTTCGCTCTCCCGCAGTTGCCGTTTCCGCCGTGCTCTGCCTCGCGCTCGGCATC